>JBAWXM010000282.1:0-7093 GCA_037144075.1 Lentisphaerota bacterium
GAGATATGTAAATTTAGAATATTGTAATAAAATTCATAATAAAAGCAATCTGTTTTACCTTCTTGAGCTGGAGCGTATTTTGCGCCCCCTGTGATTATGTCCGGAGAGATTCCTGCTGCTTAGCGGCATACTGACATCTGATTGCGGACTATCGGGTTCATATTTATCGTCCGGATTTTCATCATCGCTATTGTCTTCCGCTTCGTCCGGCACTGCCGGTTCTTTAACCGTCCAGCCGGTGATCAGCAGGCTCAATTCAAAGAGGATGTAAGTCGGCACTGCCATAATCAACTGGGTCAGCATGTCAGGGGTCGGCGTAATTACCGCAGCAAGAAACAGAATGATTATTATCATCACAAAACGCTGTTTTTTGAACGTCTCCAACCTGACCAGACCGGTTTTTACCAGCAGGAAGATTGCGATGGGAAACTGAAACATCAAGCCGAAGCCGAGCAGCAGCAGCGCGAGCAAACTGATAAAACTTTGCAGCCCGATTATCGGACGCAGGTAATCACTCGCCATACTCATGGAAAATTGCATAACCAGCGGTAAAATGAAACGGAAGCAAAACAACACTCCGACGATAAACAACATCCAGCTTACAAAAACCAGCCGCAGCACAAAGTTTTTTTCATGTTTGTACAAACCGGGGGCGACAAACCTCCATACTTCAAACGCAATATAGGGAAACGCAATGAAAACGGATACCGCCATTGCGGTTTTGATTTCTACCCAGACGGGTTCCAGCGGCGAAAAGAAATTTAAGACCAATCCCGGCGGACATGAGGAAAGCACCAGAAATTTAATCAATCCGGACGCAAAATACATGGAAACCGGAAAGAGCACCGCCAGACATAAGATGATACGGAACAGTATTTTCCGCAAGTCCTCAAGGTGCTCTAAAAATGTTTTATCCGCAGATTTCCCGGTAAAGAGGGATTTCATTTTTTATTTTTTTCCGCGTCCTGGTCTTTCGTCAATTTTTTTTCATCTTCTTTTGCAATTTCGTCGGTCACGTCATCTTTGGCTTTCCTGAATTCCTTTGTCGCCTTCCCTAGCGCACGGGCGATTTCCGGGATCCGTTTAGCGCCGAAAAGCAGAAGCACGACTATAATAATTAAAAACCATTCCTGAGCGCCTGGCATAAACATTTTAATAATCTCCATGAATTGAAAGAGTCTGTTTAAAGATATATCAATGAGTATAGATTATATCCCTGATTGCTTTTTTTTCAAGAGCGCTATTGTCATAGACGCCATTACTCCGGCTTCTCCGCAGGCGGGGAAGAGAACTTGCCGTCAATAATCAGTTCTCCGGCATTTTCCTGTTTCACGCTTTCAGGCAGAGAGATGAGTTTACCGCCTTCGTATTTGAACGGTACCGGACGCTGCGGTTTCCCTTGTGCCTGAATACCGGTAAACAGCACATTATTCTTTTCATCAATAGTAAATCTTAGCCAGTTGTATTGAAAGTCTTCCAGAGCTGCTTCGGCAAAACCGCTGTTCTCCAGTTCTTTGTCTTTAGCTCCGGACAGACGGAATTTATCCAGTCCGGGCAGCCGGATCACCCCGTTCTGTCCCGGCATAGTATACAATAAAGCTTTGTCAATAGTCAGCACGTCGTTGTTCCTGACAACCGGAATAGAGCCGCATAAAGAACCGTTGGCTTCGACCTGGTTGAAGCCGCAGAAGCGCAGCATTTCAGAAAGCTGGATGCCGCGGACCGAAAATACAGCCGGGGCAGAGCCTTGCTCTGTTCCCAGCCGGAACGCGTCATCGCTGTTAACCATGCCGCCCAGCCATTTGAACCGGCAATTTTCGATTAAAATCTCTGAAGGCGATTCGAACTGTAGCCTGGCCAGGCCGTCGCCCAGTTCATAGCGTCCATATTTGAGTCCTTTGAAATTAATGACCTGATGCGGAGCGCTCCGGAGATTGAACAGATCATCAAAAGCACATTCAAAATTAACGCCCCGGAGTGTTCCTCCCGGTATTCGCAGTTGCGCATCCCGTGCTTTAACCACAGCTGCTCCCTGAACCGCGCCGCCGTCCATTTTTACCGAGCCTTTGCCGCTCAGCATTCCCTGAAAATCATATCCTGCAAAAACCGGGAACATTGCTTCCAGTTCGAACTCCGGCGGCACGATAAATTCCGGCACGGAGTATTCCAGTTCTAGTTTAACCGGATCCAGCGGAAAAGCGATGCGTCCCATATAAGAAAAATGAGCGCCCGGCAGCGGACGGCAGGAGTAACTGCCCTGGAACGCCACTTCCGCGTCGCCGAATTCAATCTCCGCCGCCGTCGAACCGTAGTCGCGCTCCCGCCAGAGAAAAGAGTTTATTTTCAACTCTCCCGGTGAAGCCGCTTTCATGTCCGGCAGGGAAACAGGAATCCTGATATCGACGCCTTTCAGCGCGATCTGCCGGTCGGGAAAATCAGCGGAAGCTCCGGTCAAGCCGGCTTTTCCGGCGAAAGTTTCGCCGTCATACTGCCCGGCCATGGCGATAGCCGGACAGTCAGCGGTGAATTCATCGCCTCTCACCTTCAACCCGTTAATTTTAAATACCGGACGCGTGGCAAAAACACCGTATTCATCTCTTTTGCTCTCCCAGTTCAGGAGAAGTGATTCAACCTCAAAATCCGCATCGCAGGCCGTTCCCGACAAATCCTTTACAGACAGCTTGCCGGAAAATGTCCGCGGCATAAAACCGGCAGCGCCGCCCTCGCGGCTGAATTCGGCTTTAGCGGCAAGTCCGGGCGCTTCAAATTTCATGCTGCCTGACTGTCCCTGCAAGCCGGACAAGTCAATATCGCTGTCCATCCGGATAAAAGCCGCCGGCCAGCTCAATCTCTGGTCGAAGACCAATTTACTGACCATCCTAAGCTCATCAGCTTTAGTTTCGATATCGCGGACATTCAGCGTAACTGAACTAAACTCCAGACGGCTTTCAAGCGACTCCGGGACCAGCCTTGAGTTTCTGACCAGCCCCTCAAGCGTCAGATGTGCGCCGGCGGAGGCGGCATTGAAAGATTTGCTGCTGAAGTTTACTTTGTCAAAAGTCAGCTGCTCTTTCAGATTCTTTTTGATCTTAGCCGGTATCGGTCCGCGGTCAAACAGTCCATCCAGCACTCCGCCGGACGCTTCAAATACGGTGTCACCAGAAGCGACATGCAGACTGGCAAGCCTGCCGGATAATTTCTGGTAATTAAGGGCATAACCGTCTTCAAATTCCAATTCGCAAACATTTTCCAGCTTATCCGCCGCCAGCGTGACATTCATGTCTGAAAAAACAATTCTATCCATAACAACTCGTCCATTGAAACTGCGGAGCTCCCACGGACGGTTTTTACGCTGTTCAAACTTTAAAATACTTTTCAAGCCGCCGTTACGGAGATTGAGTTTGCGGTCATCCGAGACGACATCAAACCGCGCAAATGCCAGCTCGCCGCCGCCGGAATACTGCGATACGCTTCTGGAATTATGAATGTCCGCCGCCACACTGAATTTTGCAACATCCAGTTTATAGCCTTCAATCATGCCGGCCAGCCTGCCGCAGGACAAACTGCCCCATATTCTAGCGGGAATATTCCGGCTGTTCCAGAAGCCGCAATTGCAGTTTAAAGCCAGATCGTTCAGGGTAAAATCCCAGCCTTTTCCGGCAAAAATCGCGGCAGGCACCCGTATTCCGAAACTTGCATCGGAAGTCTTTGGCGCCGCCTCGCGGTCCGGACATTGCAGTTTCATTTTACATTCAAAAAAAGCAGTGCCCGCGGAAATCGTCCTGCCTTCGCCGGATATATTAATATCGGATAGCGTACACCCCAGGCCGACTTCGCCGGAGAAACCTCTGCCCGCGCCTTCAACGCTGATTTTACCGGCGGAGGCAAAGATAAACATCTGTTCATACTTCATAAAGAACTCACATACTTCGGGCGGGGCTGTAATTGCCGGACTGGCCTGGGGCAGCATTTGACTGCTCAATTTCCATTCCCCGGTTCTGCCGGACAGGGAAAGATTGAAACTCCGTGTCATTACTGTTTCCGTCAGCGGCTTGATCTTATATTTCAGCGCTGGCAGTATTTTGGCCGGTTCCAGCAGCATTTTTCCACTAAACTCCACCATATCGTCGGGCGAGGCAAACTCGCACTTCGTTTCGCGGAAACTGAGCGGCAGCGGTGAACTGCTCCGGAAATCCGATACCGACAACAGGTATTTAAGCGGATCTTTGCTGAACTTGAATCTTAACGCGCGGGCAGCCCCGTCCGGATTCAACTCATTGCAAAAAACCAGACGGTCAATTCTCATAGTGCAATTGTCAGAAGTTCCGTCAAACGCAAACGACGCTACGCGGAACGGGTTAAACTCAAACGCAAAACGTCCTTTAATCGCGGCATCGCCTTCAAGTCCGAAGTTTCCCGGCAGCTTGATTATTTTCAGATATTCAAACAGTTCCGCGGCGGGGGCCAGCGCGACATTGGCCGATATCTCAGCATCAGCAGTCCTGCCGGACAAATTCAGCGTAGTCCCGGCGGATATTTCCCGCCCGCGCCATGACACCTTAAGCGTAACATTCAACAGCGACCAGTCGGCGGAGCGGGGTTCAACCATTAGTTCAAAAGGCAGCAGATATTTTTTTCCTTGCAGGTTCATTTCCAGTACGGCATCCGAAATGACAATCTTCCCGATGCTCAGTTTCCGGGAAGTTCCATCCGGATTAAACATGCGTTCCTTGAACATGGCGGTAAATTTTTCCAGATCAATATCATTGATTGCCAGCTTATCTCCGGATATTGCGCAACACAGATAAACGCCGTTTAAATTTATTTCCCGCAGCTTTGCCGGAAAGTTCGGCAGAAAGCTGGTTATGGAATAACTGACTCTTACCGACTGACACTTCAGCGCCGGCGCAGACGCCTCGCCGATCGTCAGTGAACCGAGGTCGGCGCTGAACATGCCGACATTTTTGACCGTGCCGGAAAATCCATGAATCCCGGCGTCCCGCAGCAATCCGGGCAGTATCCGGTTCTGAAAATAATCCGGCAGATAGTAGTTGACCAGGTTAAAATAAGCTCCGCCAATGGCGGTCAGCAGCAGAACGGCAAGCAAGCCCGCCAATATAACAGAACGTCTTACAGACATGATAAAATTCTTTCAATTAAAGCGTCAATTGCATAACCTATGCAAGGTTTTAAGTGCTAAGTGCTAAGTGCTATTCCGTTTTTCAAATTTCAATTACTTTCGTCATTTTGTCCGTCAAATATAAGTTCCGGAGGAGGGATGCAAGGGGGAACCTGGAACTGTCCGGGTTTCCCCTGCAAACAAATAATTGTTTCCCTTATTCGCCACCGGCGGCCCGCCGGGCGCGATCCAACGACGAGGCGTTGGTCGCCGGAACGGCGAAATCAATATAGCCGATGCGGAGAGCGGCGTTCCCGGGTTTTACTTCACTTACTTCATGTTCTTCATGGTGAAGCTGTATTGATTTTTTCGTGCTTTTTCGTGCCTTTCGTGGTTAAGCTGTATTTGTTTTTCTCTGTGCTCTCCGTGACCTCTGTGGTTAAACATGCTTCCCTGACTTCACAATTCCCTTCAAAATAATGCAGATTGTCCGGAATCAGATAATCAGCTTTCTGCCGGACGAAGAATACTCGATGGTGCGGATCCGGTTCCACCTGCCGTCGCTATCATAATAAAGACTGCCTTCCGGATCATGACCGAATCTGCCGGAGGCAAAATCCGCGACTACCGGCGGAAAAACTATCCAGTCGCCTCTGGACTTCAGTCTTTCCTGATTGTGCAGCGCTATTGTTTCCAGCAGATCCTTGTACCCGCCTGCCGGCTTCCGCGCCGGGCGGGCGGCGGCGATTTCACGCAGTTTACTGACATCCGCTCCCATCATATCAACCTCGCATTCCGGCGAAACGCCCAGCACCGGTCCGGAATCCATTTCACCGCCAGCGCCAGTGTACGGCTGAGCCAGAATAACGCTGCTGCGCAAAGCTGTCAGCCCGCGCAATATGGCATTCTCAATCGGAATGGCATGCAATCCGGTCAGCGTCCGCCGTCCGTTTTCCTCCAGAGTCAGGTCGCCGGGATGAACATTCAGACAGGGAAAGTCGCCGGTAATATTCGACAGCGATACAAATCCGGCAAGGATTCCGAACGCAATATCATATTGCGCCAGCTGCTTCCGCAGTTCGTCTGTCCACAGTTCCCGGATGTGCCGTCCCGATTCCGTGAACAGCGTTATGCTCTTTTCGCCATGCTGCAAATAAAACTCTTTTATGCTCAAGGCAGCCAGCGGCAGACCGAACCGCCGGGCGATTTCCGCCGCGCGGCTCTTTTCCGGAAAATCGGTAACAATAACCGAAGGCGTCCATTTTCCACCCAGTTGCTCCCGCGTTTCCAGCAGGCATTCCGCATTACTGCCGGTGCCGCTGATGAAAATTGCAGCGCCAGGCCGACGACCGTTTTCACCAATATTATATGAATTCAATAAATTATTAATCACTTAAGACTCCCGATAAACAAAACATGATTCAAATCAAATGAAACAGTAATCTGCTACTTTTTTCGAAATCTGCAAGCATTTTGCATAAAATAAAAGCCGGTATTTCATTCGCCATTCATATCAGCGCTTATTATGTGTTATATACTCTGCACGGCTGAAAATTCATCTATAGTTGAATTTTCAACCGCGCAGAGTATAAACCTGCTCAATCAGTAAGTTGAGCAATGCTGATATTCATGGCGGAGGCAAGTTTTTCCAGAGTGGCGCGATGATTGGAACCGCTTTTCTCGATCTGTGAAAGCGCACTCTGCGTCATCCCGGCGCGCCCGGCCAGATCTTTCTGCGATATCTTCAGGTACTTGCGCCATGCGGCGACCATCGTCAGACCGTCAATGACGTTGAGCTTAACCACGGCATGCTGGATCAGCGCATTGTCATCGGTGTCAAACTTTAGCTTTGGTGTTTTCGTGTTAGAGTTCATTAATTTACTATACTTGCTTTAGGAGTCGTTCAAAAATAACTGGTACTTTCTACTGGTGTCTCCGGGGCACTTTCGGCTTTACCGGTTCGTTACAAAGCTA
>JBAWXM010000283.1:0-7068 GCA_037144075.1 Lentisphaerota bacterium
CTGATATATTGTATTATCATAAACAATTTTCCTGTTTAAGGTGTATAATATTCATGATTTTGTATTGGATTGTGATTTGTTTATAGTAGAAAACATACTATAGTAGAAATTATCCATTAACAATCTGTGCAACTTCTATTTTTAGAAGTTGATGATTATTTTATGAACATTGAAAATGAAAGGTGAAAGATGAGACTGAAATCAACAGAACTGGCCGGAGGAACTGACAAATGATGTCATGGATTGACTGGGCGATTGTGGGAATTCCTCTGATTGTAATTGCAATTGTTGCTTTCAGGACTCAGAAGCATGTTACCAGCGTGGCGGAATTCATGGCCGGCGGACGGCTTGGCGGCCGTTATCTGGTCTGTAACGCCAGGGGCGAAATGGGCATGGCGGTTATCAGCATGGTCGCGATGTATGAACTTTTCTACGAAGTCGGCTTCTCCATAGGATGGTGGCAGATGATGACCATTCCGCTGGGTTTGTTCATAGCGCTTACCGGCTATATATATTACCGCTACCGCGAGACCCGCGCGATGACGCTGGCGCAATTCTTCGAGATTAGATACAGCAAATCATTCCGGCTGTTTGCGGGGTTCCTCGGGTTCATGTCCGGGCTGATAAATTACGGTATTTTCCCTGCTGTAAGTGCGCGTTTTTTCGTATATTTCTGCGGACTTCCGCAGGATGTGCATCTCCTCAGTTATAAAATCCCCACCTTTGCCATTATCATGGCCATATACCTGACGCTGGCGCTGATCATGACGCTGACCGGTGGTCAGCTTACAGTCATGATCACCGACTGCGTCGAAGGCCTGCTGGCACTGGTGATGTTCATTGTTATCATTGTCGCGCTGCTGATCATGTTTGACTGGTCACAGATCCAGACCGCGCTGGCCAGTGCGCCGGCCGGAAAATCCATGCTGGATCCGTTCGATATCGGGCAGGCTAAAGATTTTAATATGTGGTATGTGCTTATCGGAGTGCTGGGAAGTATTTACGGGGTCATGGCCTGGCAGGGCGGACATGCGTTCAATTCCTGCGCCAAAAATGCGCATGAGGCCAAGATGGGGGCAATCCTCGGCACCTGGCGCAATGCGTCAAAAGGCGTGATGGTAACTCTGCTGGCAGTCTGTGCGATAACATTCCTGAAGCATCCTGATTTTGCGGTTCAGGCCGCTCATGTGCAGGAAGTGCTGAGCAAAATTACTGATCCCCAAGTACAAAACCAAATGCGCATGCCGATTGCGATAAATTACATGCTCCCGATTGCGATAAAGGGCATGCTGTGCTCAATCATGCTCTTCGGTCTGCTGGCGTGCGACAGTTCTTATTTACATTCATGGGGAAGTATTTTTATTCAGGATATCGTGCTGCCGCTAAGGCGGAAAGCGCTTACCCCGAAGCAGCACATCCGCCTGCTGCGCTGGGCAATTATCGGCGTGGCGCTTTTCGGCTTCTTTTTCAGTCTGCTATTCCGCCAGACTGAATATATCCTGATGTTTTTCGCACTGACCGGGGCGATCTTCCTCGGCGGAGCCGGGTCGGTCATTGCCGGCGGCCTCTACTGGAAAAAAGGCACTACCGCCGGAGCCTGGGCGGCAATGATTTCCGGTTCAGGACTGGCAGTAGGCGGAATCATCCTCCAGCAGTGCTGGAAGACGATCCATCCATGGCTGGCGCAGCTTTTTCCGAATATTCCGTTTATTGTAGACAATGCCGCTAAATTCCCGATTAACGGACAGGTCATGTACTTCTGGGCAATGGTCACTGCGATTGCGCTATACTTCATTGTCTCGCTGCTCACCTGCAAGCAGGATTTTAATATGGAAAGAATGCTTCACCGCGGCAAATACGCGGTTGCCGACGACAAAGTTAAAATAGAATTTGAAAAGAGATGGTCATGGAGTTCCATCATCGGCATCGATGAACATTTCACCAAAGGTGATAAGGTTATTTCAGCCAGCGTTTTCAGTTGGACTATGTTCTGGTGGGTTGTGTTCATAGTCGTCACGTTGTGGAATTTGATCAGCAGATGGCCGGTAAGCTGGTGGGCAACATACTGGCACTATTATGCCATCATCATCCCGCTGGTCATCGGAATAGTGACCACCGTCTGGTTCCTGTGGGGAGGCATCCGCGATCTGCACGAGCTGTATATAGACCTGAAGACTTATAAATCAGACGCCAAAGACGACGGCACGGTCACGCTTGCCGAAGAGCAGGTACTGCCTGATAATTACGTTGATTTCGTGGAATCCGAGAGCGATAACCAGGATGAACCCAAGCCTTATCCGGGTAAACCTTCAAAAATGGATTAAGACCGATGCTCCGTTGGTGGCCGCAATATATCGCGGCCATACCACGATGCTCTGCAAGTATGCCGGCAGCAATTTCACACTGGCAGGCGCCATGTAAATCAAGCATTGGTTTTATATGCAGTATACTCAGCACGGCTGAAAATTTAAGCATAGACGAGCAGGATTGTGGATTGGATTTTTTCGATCCGACTGATTGGCGATATAAATATCGAGGGAAGAAGGAACGGACAAAGACGGACGCAAAATATTCTTCCAGCGCCTGTTGAACTGCGATCTTTTGATTTTTGACGCACTCTTCGAGGCCTTCGATACCCCGGGCAGCCTCTCAGAATACGAACCGATTCTCAAATTTTCGCAATCTATGTTAACTTTTCAGCCGTGCAAAGTATAATCGCGGCAGAGCCGCAGCGCGGACTTTCTCACCAGCGAAAAATCCAGCGGCTTGGTGAAGCAGCGGTCTACCCCGGAAAGCATCAGGCGCTGCCGGTCTTTATCCGATAAATATCCGGCGATAAGGATTACCGGTAATTTCCGCAACTTCTTGTCGGTACGGATCGTGCATATCAAATCGAAAGTATTGACCTGGGATAAAGCATTAGACAATATCAGCAGATTGAAATTTCCTTTAAGCAGAGTATCCATAGGGTCAGTGCCGTCTTTCATACAGGTCGCTTCGTATCCGTCATTTTTCAGAATGGACTCCAGAATAGTGGCATTATCGCGGTCGCTATCGGCAATCAGGACTTTATATACTTCCAATTCTTTTGTCAAGTCTATCGCGAAATCTTCCTCAAGCATCACATTCGGAGTGGTCTTGATCAAATCATCAATACCTGGCGTTGTATCCCCGGAATTATCCGCATCCGGGCTGGAAGATGAATCCGGCGTGATATCCCATTTTCTGAATTCAATACGAAACTCGGAAAACGCTTTACTGTTGGATTCAGCTATAAAAGCCGCGCCCAGTTCATGCGTCTTTCTTTCCGCAAAAACAAGATTCAGCAGAATGCTGTTAGTCAACTCCAGCCGTTTTTTCGAATCTTCATTATGATACCGGTTGAACAGGTCGGCCAGCCGGTCTCCGGGCGCTGATTTCTGGCTGTCCCTCACCCAGAAAATAATTTTATTTGACGAGCGCGCACAACCACATGAAATAACTTCGCCGTGGCCGGAAACTTTCGAAATTGCATTGATTAAAATGCTTAAAATCCCAGAAAGAATATTTTTATCCGTTTTGAGATATTCCGGAACATCCATTGAACAGGTATTCTGGATTGTAATATTTTCTTCGTGCTGCAGAAATGAATTATGGACAACCAGGTCACGCATAAAATCGGCAGTATTGAATTCTCCTGAATTAACGGCGTCTTTGCGGGAGTCTATTTCGGATATCTTAAGCAAGTCGGCAACCTGCAGATTCAATGAAAGAGCATTGCGCATGATCCCGTTAATCTTCCGGTCGAGAGACTTGTCGTAAAGTCCGTTTTTAATGTCATTCTGGATTATTTCAGCATAGCCGATAATCGAATTTAACGGAGTTCTAAGTTCCGGCGAAAGCCGGACAAGAAACTGCGACTTCATATCGTTTACCGTTTCAGCATTTTCTCTGGCTTTCTTTTCGCGTTCCTGGCTCTTTTTTATTTTATGTGTGTATCGATAAAGGCGGTCTCTGAGATAGTTAAGCGTTTTAATAAGCTGGTCTATCTCGAAATCTCTCCGCGGCGGAACAGGAAGCGGCGGAGGAAACTGCCCGCCGGCCAGGGTTTTGGCAAACTGGACTGCGGAGGAAAGCGGTTTTACCATATTGCGGGAAAAGTTCAACATCAAATATATCATATAAAGAAACCCGGCAGCGGTGATACTGAAAAAGACCACAACTACTATCATTTTTTCCCGATAGTAGAAATCTTCAAGTTTTTTCTGATAAACAGCAGGCAGGTTTTTTTTAGTCATTTGCCGTTGCTGCTCCACGCCAATCATATCTTCACCGTAAATAAAAAGCAGTGAAACCAGCAGCATCAGAAATGCAAAAAGTCCTGTAATGTATAAAACATACTTTTTAGCAATCTTCATATCAACCTTTCTCTACAGCATAATATCAATGTCTGTTGGTGATTTCTTAATATTTTATTCCACATATTTCGCGCTTTCCGTTATTTGTCAATATATTCACCGTGCAAAAACCGGCTCAATGTTATCTGGCGGAATCTTTCCGCTTATAATACACTCCCGATATAGCTGAATGCGGGCTGCCCATGCTTTGCGCGGCC
Source organism: Lentisphaerota bacterium (assembly GCA_037144075.1). Lineage (GTDB taxonomy): Bacteria > Verrucomicrobiota > Lentisphaeria > Victivallales > Victivallaceae > CAIPAT01. The sequence goes on from JBAWXM010000283.1 coordinate 4,595, forward strand.
AGGAATCAGCAGCGGCAGTTGACAGATTATTCTGCAATTCATTCAAATTCTTTGTCAATTCCTGTTTTGATGCATGTGAATACAGATTCTTGACGAACAAGGCGAAGCAGGCCACACTCCATGCCTCTGTCTCCGTAACAGGAATATTATCTGCAAGATACTTTCCGGCAAGAGCCGGATTTGCCAGAAAATCGATAATAATCTTGAACTTATCCGCGGCCGGAACTCCGGCGGCGGCGATGCGCTGCGATACCGCCGCGCATTTATCCGCAGCCAGGTCATCGTTATTAAGATAGGCGCATAAAGCAGTTACCATTGCCGCCTGTCTCCGGACTTTAGCAGCTGACTTGACATTTTCGAATTCAAAAGCGGCAATTGACGCGGCGTGCGCCGAATCCCCCGCTGCAAGCGCACTGGAAACAGAAGGGAGTAAATCCGCATTGCTATTTTTTTCAGAAACTGCTTTTACTGCCTTCGGGGAAATATTATAAATGATCAGGCATCCGGCAATAATTGCAATCAGACACAATGCGGCAATTGCATAATGTTTTGCCCGTAAATAAAATAGCGGTCCGGCATTAACAGTTTTCTGTTTATTGATATCCTTATGAGGGGATATTATCTTCAATACATTATTCAGGTCTCGTATGATCTCACGGTATCCGGGACGGTCCAGCGGCTCATATGCCAGCATCCGCCTGACAAGCGAGGACAGCACCGGCGTCACATCGCCGCGCAGTTCATCCACTGGAATAAACGCGTTTTCCCGCCGCTGCCTGAGCATCTCATCCTGCTCGGAGGAATCAAACGGCGCAATACCGGTCAGCAATTCATAAAAAGTGACACCCAAACTGAAGATATCCCCTTGGAAATCTTCTTTACCTTCCTCAAGCTTTTCCGGGCTGACATAATGTGGACTTCCCCAGCTGCCGGTAACTTCCACCAGTTGATTGGACCGGTTATCAAAAATCGCGTGGGCAATGCCAAAGTCTCCGATCTTTACATTGCCATCTGAATCCAGCATGATATTGCCGGGTTTAACATCATGATGAATGATGCCGTGCCTTCTGGCATTGTCAAGCCCTTCAGCAATGTCTATCATCCACCGGATGACTTTATCAAGCGGGATTTCCTGCTGCAGACGGATATGATACTCCAAGGAGCCGTTTCCCATATACTGCATCACAAAAAATGGCTGTTTTTCAAATTCTCCGCAGGAATAAATTGGAATAATACCGTAATGATTGAGTGCCGCCGCGATTCTGGCTTCATGCAGAAAGAGATTGGCGGAATGTTCCATCATGGATATTTCATCTTTCAGCACTTTGATGGCAACTTCGCGGTCAAGGGTCAAATCCAGCGCGCGATAAACATTTGCCATCCCGCCCTGCCCGCATTGTTCCTCGAGCAGATAATTGCCGAACCATTTAGGCGCAATCATATCAGCACCGCAGGATGGACATGCAAAATGCGAGAACGGTTCAAGATCCGAAACATCAAGTTTCTGAAGACATGAATGACATGACACTTTCAAGGCGCCGGGCGGCAGACTGTCATGTGCCGCCGGCTTAGCCGGGGCATGAGCATTATTGAAATTGAATACAATAGTGTCTTTGTTATCAGCGTCTCCAGTCATCTTTCTCCCGCCATCCTGTAATTATTTATATTTCAAGACTGCCGGCCGCTTCCAACCAGTAAGTCGGAACCGGAACGGACTGTTCAACAACCTGCAAAAATATATCCTGCCGGCTCATTTCATGCAATTTCCGGCGTGCAAGTTCCCTGACCAGTTCATAAGTGTTGCACTCTGAACTGACATGCACCAGAAAAAGAGCGGAGGTCCGCTCGGAAAGCAGTTCCGGCAGAGAATTTACTGTATCTAAATTATTTAAATGCCCGTTGCGCCCCATAATCCGCCTTTTCAAGTGCAGCTGCCTTTGAGAGTTTCTAAGCATTTCCTGATCATAATTGCTTTCAAGCACCAGAATGTCACAGTCATAAAGTCTCTGCCGGGTAAGGCCGTTAACCACGCCCAGATCTGTTGCCAGAGCAATCGAACGTCCGCTCTTTGAAATAACAAACCCCACAGGGTCAATAGCATCGTGCTGAACGGCAAAAGGCAGTATCCGGAAGCCTGCAATCTCAAAAAATTCCCCGGGTTCAAATACCAGCACTCTGTTTGAAAGCATCTCTTTCTTTTCCAGATAGCTCATCGTGCTGGATGTCACATATGCCGGAATATCAAATTGATTGCAGAACAGCCGGCAGCCTCTGACATGGTCCTCATGCTCATGAGTCAGCAGCAGCGCTTTAATCTGTTCGGGAATAACTCCGACCGCCGCCATACGCGCCAGAAGATCCTTGCGCGAAAAGCCGGCGTCAACCAGAATGGATGCATCGGGCGAATGAATCACAAAAGCATTACCTCTGCTGCCGCTTCCAAGCGGAGTTATACCGATTGTCATTTATCTATC
>JBAWXM010000284.1:0-7065 GCA_037144075.1 Lentisphaerota bacterium
ACAAGTTTTGCGGAATATCCCGATTTGATTTTGGAATTTGCCGACGAGGAGCATATATGAATGAATGTATGTATGTATGTATGTAGCGAATCAGCAAAACCAAAGGCATTCGGGAGAAACGCGGAAACGTCAAAGTTCTTTTTAAACTGCTCCTGGAGGCATAAAAAATTATGAAACTGTCTGATTTGCTGCGGCTGCTGGAAACGCAGACCGGCGCGATAATCGGTCTGGAACCGCGCCATCCGGCGTTTTCAAGCGTTGATGATCTGCGTTTGCAGCCGGACCAGTATCTGCATCACGGACCATATTGTGTTTTCGCCAAGCAGACAGGGGGAATGCAGGTATGTTCGGACAACAAGGCGCACAGCATGAAACTGGCCGAAAAGGGACGAGCTTTCGCCGGAGTCTGTCCGCATGGACTTCGCGAACTGGCGCAGCCGGTTATGGTCGATTCGAGTCTGGCCGCAGTGCTTTATGCCGGTCATCTAGCGTCGGGCCATAAGCCGGCGGCGATCAACGGGCAGAATTATTCCGGGCGGCGGCCTTCTATCCTGACGGCAGAATCGGAGCGCGAACTGCGGCGGCAGCTGCGGCTGGCGGCGGCGCTGATCTGCTGGGAAATCGCGTTATGGAAAAAGCAGGGCGGACACGGCGGACGGCGTCACGACGAGCAGTATTATCTCGATCAAATCGATTTTTTTATCGCTCACCGCTATGCGGAAAACATCTCTTTGGCAGAACTGGCCGCCACGCTGAAAGTGAATCCTAATTATCTGGGCGGTATCATCAGCCGCCGGACCGGATACAATTTCCGGCAATTGCTCAACCGGCGGCGCATCGAAGAGGCTAAAACCTATCTGCGCTTCCATGTCTGGCTCAACATCACCGAAATCGCAGCAATGAGCGGCTTCGCCGACAGCAACTATTTCAGTACTGTATTCCGGCAGATTACCGGCATGACGCCCCGCGCCTGCCGCCAGAAAAAATAAGGTTCAGAGATTAACGCCGGCATCCACACATTGAATTCAGCGGCAGAAAAGAATTTTTACCAACTGAATGCGGCTGGGTAAACAAGTTTCCCTTGCTCCCTGCTTTCAACTCCCGCATTCGCGGGAACATTCTGGACACCGCTTTCCCTAATTTTGGACATACCTTGTGCAGAATCGTTTTCCGGTGTCGCGCTCTCGCTCTGCGAGAGGTGTTCAGATCCGTCCGGCAAACCATTTTGGACAGTTCTTGCTATTCCCGCATTCGCTGGAGCCCCCTGTGCAGCAGGGCTTGTTCAATGCTAGCATTTTTACACCCCCGTTATGCCTAAAATTTTTCCAAGAAATCCAAATCCTTTGAGCATAATTGTGCATTGATATTTATATCTTATCGGGGGGATTATGATTGTGATTGTGAAACAATCCGTGGAGTGCGGCGGAGCGAAGGGATCGGCAGGAAGATAATTACCATATGGCGGAACATATAAATCCATTGATTGAATATACAATATCCCGTCCCGCAAAGCGGGATCCAGCAGGGCGGGAGAATATGCAATATCCAAGGGAAAACACAGCAGCTAAGTCTGTCTTTTGCCGATCCAGAGCAACCGGGGCGGTCACATTAGCGAAGCCGTCCATCCATCGTTGTCATAAGCCCGAAAGGTCTCATAAGTCTTATGGTTTTCAGCCTTTTATTCTGGCGGCGACGGCTTTTTCGTAGGCATTCAGATTCTCGATCTTCACCTGTGCCACGCCGGTGCGCATGGCGGCTTCGGCTACGAAACGGGCGACACGGGGCACTACACGCGGATCGAACGGTTTCGGGATGACCATGGAGCATTTCAGCGGAACTTCGCCGTCAAACATTCCGGCTTTGGCGTCAGCGGGATAGGCGGAAGCCAGCACGGCATAAACGTCCGCCGGAATTTTTTCCATGACGATCGAGGCCAGTGCGCATGATGCCGCCAGCTTCATTTCCTCGTTGATATCGGTGGCGCGGACATCGAGCGCTCCGCGAAAAATGCCTGGAAAGCCGAGCACATTATTTACTTGATTCGGGAAGTCGGTACGGCCTGTTCCCACGACTGCGGCACCTGCGTCCAGCGCATCCTGCGGAAAGATTTCCGGAGTTGGATTGGCCATCGCGAAGATAATCGCGCCGTCCGCCATTGTCTTGACCATTTCTTTGGTAACGCAATTGGCGACGGAAACGCCCATGAAAATATCCGCGCCATTTAGTGCGTCCGCCAAGGTTTCGGCTGTGGTATCAACCGCAAAATTCAATTTTTCCGGGGTAAGATCGGTGCGTTTTTTGCTGATCACGCCTTTGGAATCGCACATGATGAAGTTCTCGCGGCGGGCTCCGGCGCGGATATAGAATTCGCTGCATGCAATCCCGGCAGCGCCGGCGCCGTTTACCACAAATCTGCAATCTTCTATTTTTTTGCCTACCATTTTCAGGGCATTGAGAATACCGGCCAAAGAAATGATCGCGGTGCCGTGCTGGTCGTCATGAAATACCGGAATGCCCATGATCTTTTTGAGGGTCTGTTCGACTTCAAAACATGCAGGCGCGCCGATATCTTCCAGGTTAATGCCGCCGAAGGTCGGTTCCAGGCGCTCGACGGTCTCAATCACCAGCTTCGCGTCGGTGCGGCCTTTGTCATTGAACACTTTGCCTATGCACAGTGGAATGGCGTCAATATCGGCGAACTTTTTGAACAGCACGCATTTGCCTTCCATTACCGGCAGGCCGGCTTCAGGGCCGATATTGCCCAGCCCCAGCACGGCGGTGCCGTCGCTGACGACCGCGACCATATTGCCGCGGGAAGTATATTTCCAGACGTCTTCCGGATGATCCTTAATCTCCAGGCATGGTTTGGCAACGCCGGGAGTATAGGCCATGGAAAGATCCTGCTGCGTTTCGCATTTCTTCGTCGAGACTACTGTGATTTTGCCGGGCCGGGGATTTGCGTGATAGAGTAAACTTGCTTTATCCAGTTCGCTTTTGTCCATTCTCAAATATCCTTAATTTATATTATTGATTTGCTGACAGGTCAGTTTCTGACCGGAATATTGTGTTGTCTTAAAAAATCTTTGGTTTGCGGCACGGTAAAGATGCCGAAATGGAAAATGCTGGCAGCGAGCACCGCGTCCGCTTTGCCTTTCTCCAGGACTTCCACCAGATGATCGAGAGTTCCGGCGCCGCCGGACGCGATTACCGGGACGGAAACCGACTCGGAAACCGCGCGGGTAAGTTCGCAGTCATAACCATCTTTGGTGCCATCGGCATCCATGCTGGTAAGCAGGATTTCCCCGGCGCCCAGCAAGACCCCGTATTTGGCCCATTCAACCGCGTCGAGTTCGGTGGGTTTGCGGCCGCCGTGAGTGAATACCTGCCATTTGCCCGGATGTCCGGGAACCCGCCTGGCGTCAATCGCCAGCACGATGCACTGACAGCCGAAACGTTCGGCCCCGGCGCGAATCAGGTCCGGATTCAGAATGGCGGCGGTATTGACGGAAACTTTATCCGCGCCGGAATTAAGCATGCGGCGCATGTCCTCGACGGTGCGGATGCCGCCGCCGACAGTAACCGGGATAAAAACTTTTTCCGCGGTGCGGCGGACAACGTCAACCATGGTGTCGCGATCGTCGCTGGAAGCTGTAATATCGAGAAAGACGATTTCATCGGCGCCCTGACGGTCATATTCAATCGCGGCTTCGACGGGATCTCCGGCATCAATGAGATCGACAAAATTAACCCCTTTGACAACTCTGCCGCCAGTGACGTCAAGGCAGGGGATGATACGTTTGGCAAGCATTTTATCTCTTCCTGAAATCCATTTTAATGTTTATAAATCTACATCATAAATAGCTTATTTTAAAGCATTTATGCCAATAATACTTCATAAGATTACGATATTAGCCGCAAAATCCGGTTATGACGGAGCATAACCCCACATCTAAAACCGTAAAACCATGCCATTTCCACACTTTAGAACTTTAAAACTTTAGAACTTTAGAACTTCTTCAAATTATGTCTTCTGCGGGTTGGTCAGTGTGGCTTCAACCGCTTCTTTGCCGGCGTAGAAAGCTTCAATATTCATCTGGATGACATTCTGCTTGTCGGCAAAACAATCCATAATCGCTTCTTCAAACGCGCGGTCGAAATCTTTCTTGTCTTTGCCCTCCAGGAAATAATCTTTCATAACTACTGAAAGCGCGCCTAGAATCACGGAATTGGCGCATCTCAGGCTACCGATTTTCTTGGCGATGTCGGATGCTTTGACGGCATAGATGATTTTGTCTTTACTGCATTCCGGCGACGCGATAGTGGAACTGTCATACAGCAGAACGCCGTTCTGCTTAAGTTCCGGCAGAAACATTTCCATTGACGGCTGGTTCAGTACTATCAGCAGATTGCACAGCTTGTCAACGACGGGCGAACAGACTTTCTGACGGCTGGTGATGATGGTGCAGTTCGCGGTGCCGCCGCGCATTTCCGGACCGTATGATGGCAGCCAGGTGACATTGAAATTGCGGAGTTTCCCCATCGTGGCGATCATCATGCCCAGGCTTAACACGCCCTGCCCGCCGAACCCGGCAATTTTGATCTTCCTCTCTTTCTGGAAAATCTTTGATTCATTTTTGAAATCCGCGCTGACGCCTTTAGCCACCTTGATCGGATAGAGAATGTCTTTGACCTGCTGTTTATCGTAAATACCCTCCGGCCGTTTAATCGGGTCCCGTGTGTCGGAGATATCTTTAAAACAGCCCAGCGGGAAGTAATGCTGCATCTGGGTTTCAATAAATTCGTTCATTTCCCTGGAGTTGAATTTCATATTGACCGGGCATCCGGCCAGAATCTCCACCATGGAAAAACCCTTTTTGTCAATCGTATTCTGGAACGCTTTTCTTATCGCTTTACGGGTTCTGGCGATATTTTTGGTCGAACTCAGAGAAACTCTTTCGACATATATCGGAGCGTCAAGCGCGGAGACCATTTCCGATACTTTCAGCGGATAACCTTCGTTGGTTACCGAACGCCCTAATGGCGATGTCGCAGTTTTCTGTCCCGGCAGCGTGGTGGGGGCCATCTGGCCGCCGGTCATGCCGTAAATGCCGTTATTGACAAAAAACACGGCGATGTTTTCACCGCGGTTAGCCGCCTGAATGAAGTTGTTGAAGCCGATTGCGCCAAGATCGCCGTCGCCCTGGTAAGAGACGACGATATTGTCCGGGTTGGCCCTGACCAGGCCGGTGGCGACAGCCGGCGCCCGGCCGTGCGGCGCGGAAATGCCGAAGCAGTCATAATAATAATATGAAAAGACGGAACATCCGACCGGGGCGATCATGATCGTCCGGTCCTGAATATCAAAATCCGCGATAGATTCAGCGATGAGTTTATGCACTATGCCGTGGCCGCAGCCGGGACAATAATGCATATTCTTTTTTACCGCGCCGGGACGACGTTCAAATGTTTCAAAAAAACCTTTCGATCTGCCGTATTTAATTTTCATATTTGTCTTTTCGGTCATTTCTTCTCTCCCCTGGGTGCTTTGCTTCTGCCGGATTTTCCGCTTTCGACCAGTTCCCGGCATTTTGCCACAATACTGTCCACGGTCGGGACATTGCCGCCCATCCGGTTTAACAGATGCACCGGGCGTGAACATTCGATAGACAGTTTGACGTCATCGATCATCTGTCCGTTGCTCATTTCCACGCACAGGAACTGGCTGGCGGTTTCGGCAGCTTTTTTAAACGCTTTCACCGGGAACGGGAACAGCGTCACCGGACGCAGCGATCCGGCTTTAATTCCTTGTTCCCGCAGTTCTTCAACCGCAGTCTGGGCCAGACGGCTGACAATGCCGTGTCCGGTAATAATAATTTCGGCGTCCTCCGTCAAATGCTCTTCGGCAATCTGCTCGTGTTTCATGATTTCGGCGTATTTTTCCTGAAGCAGTATATTGCGCCGTTCCAGATCGTCGTGTTCCAGATAAATCGATGTGATCATATTAGTACGCGGATTGAACTTGCCATCCAGAGCCCATTTCGGCACCGGCTTTCTGTTGATCGGTTCGGGCAGCGAGACCAGCTCCAGCATTTGTCCGACCACCCCGTCGGTCAGGATATAGACCGGAAGCAGATATTTATCGGCCAGATCAAAAGCCAGGAATGCGAAATCGCACATTTCCTGAGCTGAATTCGGCGCGATGACGATACATTTATAGTTGCCGTGGCCGCCGCCTTTAACAACCTGGTTGTAGTCGGATTGTTCCGGCCCGATATTGCCGAGTCCGGGGCCGCCGCGCATGATATCCACGATTACGGCGGGCAGTTCGCTGCCGGCCAGATAGGAGACTCCCTCCTGCTTCAAGCTGATTCCCAGCCCGGAGGACGCGGTCATTACCCGGCGGCCGGCGGCGGATGCGCCCAGCACCATATTGATGGCGGCAGTTTCCGATTCCGCCTGCAAAAACACCCGCCCCAGTTTCGGAAAATATTCTGCGGCGGTATGGGCGATTTCGCTGGCCGGCGTGATCGGATACCCGAAGAAGCACTCGCACCCGGCAAGCAACGCACCATAAACCACCGCCTCGTTGCCTTTCAGCAGCAATTTATTAGTATGCACAACTGTTGTATTATTCATGATTAATCTTCTTTTCTTTCAGCGTCACCAGCATCGTCTGATACTTCAAAGATCGTGATCGCGCCGGGTTCCGGGCAATTATAGAAACAGGCTGCGCAGCCGATGCAGCCGGCACCGGCATAATAGGCGAAAGGAAAGCCCATGAAGTTCAGCTCGGCACCGATCTTAAGCACGGCTTTGGGACAGGCGTTGACGCAGCGTTCGCAACCCTTGCACTCGTCAGGTTCTATTTTTACAAAGTATTTTTTAGTTTTTTTCTTGTCTGCCATTTCTGATCTGACCTGTTGCAAAATATAATGTTCCGCCAGCGGGGTATTCCGCCGGCGTCGTACAGACTAGAATCTAATTTCTGAAAACCGGAATTGCAAGCCGCCATCAGAAAATCAAAAGCAAAAATAGGAGGTAATTTCAAAAGTAGTCAGAATTCAG
>JBAWXM010000285.1:0-6995 GCA_037144075.1 Lentisphaerota bacterium
AATGTCAGACTCCGGTTCGGTAGATAGATTCAAAAAAACAGGAAAACTTTAGATACCCATAACACTACACATTGTGGTCACTTCAGTCAAGTTCATACCCCTGATGTAATTCTAATCTGCTGGATTGGGAGCGGCGGTTGCTGACCAGCGCCACGCCACGATCGCAGACTCCTGCCCCCCAGAAGGTCAACCGCATCAAATAGAGCAGGAAAAAGAATCTGAAATTAATGAATAAAATGTATGAATGGCGGAAAGCCTTTGAATTGAAACTTAAAACCGGATAGATCCAGCATTGGCTGTTTTGCTGTTATACATTAAATTACCATATATAATAGCGAAAAAATAGGAAAGAAAATAATTTGGCGGTTTGACTTGTTCTGGAAACGGGGTATTTTAATTTTCTCTTTCTTGCTCCGTAAACCCGATCGCGGCGGGAAAGGGATGATGCAACTTATTGGATGTACGTGAGAGATTGTAAAATCGAAACAGTAAAAAAGACAATCAAGAGAACGAAAAAATGAAGACTTATCTTGCAAAAACTGGTGAAATCGAACGTGAATACATACTGTTCGATGCATCCGAGGCTCCGCTGGGCAGACTTGCGGTGAAAATCGTCAACGCGCTCAGAGGCAAGGACAAGCCGACCTATACCCCGCACATTGATACCGGTAACTTTGTTATCGTGATCAACGCGGCGAAGGCTGTCCTGACCGGGAAGAAATCAATGGAAAAGATGTATCAGACTTACAGCGGACATCCGAGCGGACAGAAGGATTTCACGGCCGAAACGATGCGCGACAAGCATCCGGAACGCATGGTTAAATCCGCTGTATGGGGTATGCTTCCCAAAGGCAGACTTGGCCGTTCACATCTGCGTAAACTGAAAGTTTATGCCGGCACTGACCATCCGCACGCGTCTCAGAACCCTGTTAAAGTCACACTCTAAGGAGTAATACGATATGGTAAAAATGGCTAACAAGACTGAAGAAATCTGGGCAACCGGACGCAGAAAATGCGCCGTTGCCAGAGTACGGATCAAACCCGGAACCGGAAAGATTGTCATTAACGGCAAAGCGCTGGACAAGTATTTTCCGACCGAATCCATCAGCGGCTACATTTATCAGCCGCTGTCAGTAACTGACGCACAGGGAAAATTCGATATCACCGCCAACATCACCGGCGGCGGACCCGCAGGCCAGGCCGGCGCACTCCGTCACGGCGTTGCCCGCGCTCTGGTAAAATATGACGAATCTCTACGTTCTGTTCTGAAGAACTGCGGTATGCTTACCCGCGACGCCAGAGTCAAGGAACGTAAGAAATCCGGTCAGCCCGGTGCCCGTAAACGGTTCCAGTTCTCCAAGCGTTAATCAGATTTTCGGCAGGAGTTTATCATGTCTGAAATCCGTGCTGCAGTGGTTGGAGCTTCGGGTTATTCCGGAGAAGAACTGGTTCGTCTGCTGTCAAGGCATCCCCGTTGCGAACTGGCGGTGATTACATCCCGCCAGTACGCCGGTAAACCCGTCGGCGAAATTTTTCCGCGTTATGCTGAAAATGAGTTGCTGTTTACCGCGCCGGATGTAAAAATGATTGCCGAACAGTGCGATGTCGCTTTTCTGGCGCTGCCCCACGGGCTGGCGACTGAGTTTGCCATGCCACTGCTCGAAGCAGGCGTGACAGTTATCGACATCAGCGCTGATTTCAGACTTAAAAGCACTGCCAAATACAAAGAATATTACAAAGAAGAGCATCCGTCGCCGGAACTTCTCAAGAAAGCTGTATACGGGCTGCCCGAACGCTATCGTGATAAGATCCGCCAGGCAGACCTCATCGCCTGCCCAGGATGCTATCCCACCAGTTCCATATTGCCGACCGCACCGATGCTGGCTTCGGGGCTGGCCTCGAAGGACGGTATTGTTATCTCCAGCATGAGCGGAGTTTCCGGTGCCGGCCGCAAAGTTGATCTGGCCTATATTTTTCCTGAATGTAACGAAAGCCTCCGTGCTTATGCAGTTACCGGTCACCGTCATCTGCCGGAAATCGAACAGGAACTTGCCGCCGCCATCGGTCCGCAAAGCGAAGTTGCAATCAATTTTATACCTCATCTTGTCCCGGTCAACCGCGGGATAAACTCCACGATTCTACTGTATGCCAATCCCGGCTGCACCGTGGAGAAAGTTGAACAGGTTCTGAATGAGACATACGCGAAAGAGCGTTTTGTCCGTGTGCTGCCGAAAGGCCGCCTTTCTGACACCAAATATGTTACCATGACCAACGTCTGCGAAATCGGCTTCACTTTTGACAGTCGTACCGGAAAAATTATTTTGACTGGCGCGATTGACAATCTGACCAAAGGCGCCTCCGGCCAGGCCGTGCAGTGCATGAACATCAGATTCGGGTTTGAAGAAACCGACGGATTACTTTAGATTATAACTCTATAAGGTTGAAAATTTAACATAGATGAGTAGGATTGTGGATTGGATTTTTTCGATCCGACTGACAGGCGATATAAATATCGCCGGAAGAAGGAACGGAAAAATACAGCCGCAAGACATTCACCGCAAAGCGGTTGCGATCTTTCGAGTTTGGATTCGCACTCTTCGAGGCCTTCGATACCCAGGTATCGGCAGCCTCTCAGAATACGAACCAATTCTCAAAATCTTTGCAATCTATTTTAAATTTTCAACTTTATAGAGTTTAAGCTGAATAATTCAGCTTTTCACGGAACTTTATTGTTTTTGAATAGTCTAAATATTAGTGTTATGTTAAAGTTGTGTATTCTGTGCAGGTTTTTTTAATAAAAAAGTTGCTTTGAACTTGGAAGCGTGTTATTGTAGTAGAAACCTGATGAATACGGGAATTACTTGAAGAACAAATCTTATTGAGGTTCTAATGGAAACAGATAAAGTCCTGAGAGAAAATATTGATAACTCCAAACTGTTAGTAAAGCTTTCTATTATCGGCGGCATCGGCAGTGCCGTCATGGCGATTCTAGTTCTAATTCTGAGCGGAATATCCAGTTGGGCCGGTTCCGATGTATTCGCGTTGTCAATCCTTCCTCTGACTTTGGCTGTGGTTTTTGCGATTGGCGCAATGATTTACGGGCTTCTGTCCGCATCTTCCGCTCAGGAGGACGAAGATAAAAGACTGCTGGAAAAGCGCAAAGAGAATATTGCAGTCATCAATGTCAATGAAGATGTCCGGTTCACAGCGGGCAGATCTTTTGAGAACTATAAAAAATACACTCCCTATTTTTTGGCTGCATTCGCGGCAGTAGTTACTTTTACACTGCTGGGGCTGTTCTGGTATTACCACAGCGTCCGTTCTATTACGGTAGCTCCGGAGAATGCGTTGAAGAGCGCGTTTGTCGCAGTTATACTCATGTGTATCTGTATTTTTTCCGGAGCTTTTTTTGTCGGACAGTCGCGGGACAAGGATTTCCGCTGGCTGAGGCCGCTTGGCTCCTGGCTGATTCTGGCCTTTGTCGTTTCGCTGTTTGCCACTTTTTCCGCGCTCATGTTCCGGTTCGGCTATCCTCAGGTTGACAAATATCTGAGTCGCATAACCTTTGTTGTATATGCATTGCTCGGCGTTGAATTTATCATCAATTTTATTACTGAATTTTATCGTCCGCGGACGATTGAAGAACCCCGTCCGGTATTTGAGAGCCGCCTGCTGGCGCTGTTTACCGAGCCGGGCGGCGTGGCCAGGAATGTGGCGGATACGCTTGATTATCAATTCGGATTCAAGGTTTCCAAAACATGGATATCCGAGTTTACCGAGAAATATCTTTTCCGTCTGGTCATTGTATGGCTTATCTGCCTGTGGATGTTCACCTGTATCTTCGAAGTCGGCCCCTCGCAGGTGGGAGTACGAGAACAGTTCGGTAAGATAGTCTCCGAAGAACTGCTTACGCCGGGAATATACTTCACGCTGCCTTATCCTTTCGGCAAGGTTGCCCGCTATTCATGCACTGAAATTCACGATGTGCTGGTCGGCCCCGGAATGATTGATGAAAACGGCAAGAAATTAAGGCCGGAAGTTGTAACCTGGACGGAAAAACACTATGTTACGGAATCCGAGTTTCTGGTTGCATCTGAAAAAGTGGATAAAGCCTTGAAACCGGCGACATCCGTTTCGTTCCTCGGCATCAGCCTGCCGATCCAGTACCGGATTAGAGAAAGCGGTCTGATTAATTATGCCTACAAACATAAAGATGCGCCCAAAATTCTCCAGAACATCGGAGAAATGATCGCGACTAAATACTTTGCCAGTGTGCCTATCATGGAAATCATGTCCTCCGGGCGTCAGAAGGCGGCGGAAGATCTCAAGAAACAGATACAGCAGGCGGCTGACAATCAGGAGCTCGGCGTCGATATTGTATATGTAAATCTGCATGACGTGCATCCGCCGACGGAGAAAGTCGCCCCGGCGTTCGAAGCCGTAATCGGGTCGATTGAAGAAAAAGAGACTGAAATTCTGAAAGCGAAAAGCTATTATGAAAAAATAATTCCGCAGGCGCAGGCGGATAAAATGCAGATTGAAGCACAGGCCAAATCCTACCGTTATCAGATCACCACTGTTGCTCAGGCGGAGGGTGAAAGATTCAACAAGCAGCTTCAGGCTTATGAGGCGATGCCGGAACTGTACAAGCTGAGAACGTATCTGGATATGCTTGAAAAGGATTGCGCGGACACCAGAAAATACATAATGAGTTCATCAATTCCAAATGAAATTTATGAGTTGAATTTTGAACAGAAAGCCAGATTTGACTTGATTGACGCCGATGTCAATACGCTAAGCGACCAGCCCAGAAAATAAGCATATTTAATAATCAAAATAGAATAAATGGAGGCGAAAAATATGACGGCAGAAGCAAATAATACAAAGATTTCCAGACACTGGCCGACGATGCTGCTGGGATTGATTGTTGGCGCAATTTTCCTGATTGCAGTCTTTTCTTTTAAAATTAACAGCACTGAAACTGCGGTAGTCACCACGTTCGGCAAGATTGAAGAGCAGCCTGCCGGCCCGGGATTGCATTTCCGCTGGCCGTATCCGGTTCAGGAAGTTTTCAAGTTCGACAACCGCTACTGCTGTTTCAACGGCAATGTCGGCAAGCTGGAAGAAACCATGACCAAAGACGGGCAGAACATCATTGCCGGAATCTACATTATTTACCGTATTGAAGACGCCAAAGAGTTTTTCAGAAGCATGGTGACCATGAGCAATGCCGAAGACCAGCTTAACAACTGGATGAGGAGCATTAAGGATGAAACTTTCGGCAGATACGAATTTAATCAGCTTATCAACACCAATCCGGAAAAGATGCGTCTCGGCCAGATTGAGACTGAAATCTGCGATAAACTCAATGTTAAAGCAAAACCCTACGGAATTTTCATTAAATCCACCGGCATTAAAACTATCAATGTGCCTAAATCTGTCAGCGATAAGGTTTTTGAGCGCATGATTCAGGAACGCAACGTTGTTGCTTCCGGATTCCGCGCCGCCGGCGAAAAAGAAGCCAAAGAAATCAGAATCAAGGCGGATACCGAGCGTCAGGTTGTTCTGACGGATGCCGAAGCCGCCGCCAAGGAAATCCGGGCGCAGGGCGATGCGGACGCCGCCAAATATTATGCTGTATTCAAGAAAAATCCGGAACTGGCCACTTTTCTCAGAAAACTTGATTCGCTGCGCAGGATTATGAAATCAAGAACCACGCTGGTTCTGGATACAGACTCAGCGCCATTCGATTTGATGAAGATGAACGCCGACAAATTAAAACCGTCCGCGCCTGTCACTGAAAAGAAATAATCACAAAAGAGAATGATTGCACATTATGGACAATATGAATAAAAAGCAGGATACGGGTTATCATTCCGACCATGAGGGACAGTATGATTCCGGTTTAAAGTCGCTGGTAAGAAGTCTCCAGATCTCGTTTTTCATTCTGGTGATAATCATTGTCGGAATGCTGGCGTACTTCTTTACCTTCGGCGGTTATTTCATTGTTAAGCCGCAGGAAGCGGTTATTGTTTTGAGATTCGGCAAATATGTTGACACCTATACCGAAGACTGGCACTGGTTTTTCCCGCATCCGGTCAATTCACTGATCAGGATTAAAACCAATCCTCAGACTTTGACGGTGGATTTCAAGTCCTCGGCAGTCGTGATGGACGAACAGCAGGCGCAAATGGGCGGTCCGCTGGATCCCGGTCGCGACAGCTATCTGCTGACCGGCGACGCCAATATTATTCATACCTCATGGCTGGTGGAGTATCAGGTTGTCAATCCCAGAAAATATTATGAGAAATGTTTCTGTCCTGAAGACCCGCTCAATGATGACGAAGTGCTGGTGGCGGAAAAAGATGGAATCGTTCTTGGAACACGCGGCCCGCAGACGCTGCTGCGCGAAACCCTTAGAAATGTAGTTTTAAGAGTAACAGCCGCCAAGCCGGTTGATGATGTTCTTTACGAAAAGAAACAGGCGTACAAAGATCAGGTGCAGGCATTGTTTGACAAAGCCATCGCCGATCTGGATATCGGGATCAAAATTAACAGTGTGGCCCTTCAACAGGCCTATCCGCCGCAGAAAACCAAAGCCGCGTTCGGTGAAGTTACCGCCGCCAACCAGGCTAAATCAACCATGATTGACACTGCCAATGAATACCGCGTCAAGCTGGAAAACAGCGTTTTTGCGGAGAAAGCGGAAATCCTGGCAGCCGCGACGACCTATAAAAAACAGATCGTTTCGGAAGTTAAGGCTGAGAACATTTATTTTGAAAAGATCAATGCTGAATATACAGCCAATCCGGATACCGTATTGATGGCGCTTTACAACTATACCCTTGCCGATGTTCTGGGCCGAATCCAGGAAAAATATATCTTCACAAAGGGGCCCGGCAAACAGCAGCAGATACGCCTGAAAATCAATCCCGAGCCGCTGGATAATGTTAATAAAAAAGCAGAAGCAACTGAAGGAAAATAAATATGGCAGA
>JBAWXM010000286.1:0-6971 GCA_037144075.1 Lentisphaerota bacterium
TTTTTGTATTTTGTGCATACATTAATCAATTTACTTCTTTTATTGCTTCTTATTTTAATATCCTTGAACTTGATTCGGGCTGTGGTTGTTAATGAAACAGAGTATGATAAAAATTTTGCAAAAAAGTCAATTTTAAAGACTTGACTTTCAACATACCATCTCTGTGGTTAACCTGTATTTGCTTTTTTTCGTGTATTTTCCTTCTTGCGTCCCGTGGCGTCCAGCGCCACGAACCAGCGATGGGAGTTGTAGATGCTGTCATGCCGCCATTTTTCCGGCGAGATCTCCCACTTGCGGAGAAAATTACGGATTAGCAGACTGTAGTTCGGCCCGCTCCATGGATCATGCATATAGACGCGCCCGGCGCGGACGCCGAGAAAGACCACATAATGCGGCACGTCGGCCAGTACCAGCAGCGTGATCTGCCATCCCCCTGCCTTAAGTTCAATCAGCTCTTCCAGCGAACCTGGTTCCCGGGCAATAATGTTCAGATGGTAATGTGCCGCCAGTTTGTGCCAGTTGACCCGCGGCGTGCCCTGATGCGCGGCGGCCTCCATGATGGCAATAAGTTTTTCTTCGGTCTCCTCGATACCCATGGCATGGAGCATCATTCTGGCGCAGGCCGGACCGCAGGAAAATCCTTGTGTCTGTTTATAATACCGCATGTATATCTCAAGTTGTTAAATATCTTCTTCAATTCCTTTGATTAGAAAAATACACCGTCATCCTGGAAATTTCTGCCGCGATAATAAAAAAATGAAATGGATGCCGCAGTCCCCGTGAGCGGGATTGCTGCCAATGTTCAACTTTAAATACGGCTCCCCATTATAAGGAAAAATCCTATAGTTTAACAGGGATAGACAGGATAAATGGGTAAACGAATATCCAATCCCCCCGTCCAGCAGTCACGGAATCCAGTCTTGCGGGACGGATATTGGATATTCAAATTCTTTTGTATTATTCCAGCCCTTTGGGTTTGGACAGGATTTCGTGGATTACTATGGCGGATCTGCCGTTGGCATGGATGAATCCGGAATAATACGCGCCGCGGGAATGATGGGCTGAACAAAACTCGTCGTTCTCCGCGGAATTCAAATCCTGAAACAGCGGCGCACTTTTGACGGTGTTTTTAGCTGCGGCCGGAGCGGCGGCTTCCCTTACTACTCTCTTGACATATGCCGCTTCGGTTGCGGCCGGAGCTGCCCGGCGGACAATTGGAACTGGCGGCGGCGGGACCACGATTACTTCGTTGCCCCATTCATCCTCATTGTAATTCCCGGCGCCGGCGGCTTTGCGGGTTGTGCCGGTGGTATACGGGGAACTATCCTTCTCCTCCTCCTCCTGCCGCGGCTGCAATAAGCTGCCGAAGTCAAAGCCTCTTTCCTTAAGCAGGGAAAAAAGTTTGCCTCCGACAACAAACAGGACAATTACCACAGGAATAAGTATATCCAGCAATTTTTCCATAGATCAAATTCCCCGACTGATTATTTCACCGATTTTACGGGCTTCTCGTAAGGACGTTCGGCCGGAGCGGCGATAGACTTGCGCATATCGGTGTCCGCCATGATATTTTTCATCTTGTAATAATCCATAATGCCGAGCCGTCCGGAAGAAAGCGCTTCGGCAATGGCCATCGGGATTTCAGCTTCGGCGTCAACCAGTTTCGCCTGCATCTCGGTAATTTTTGCTTTCATTTCCTGTTCCAGCGCCACGGCCATGGCGCGGCGCTCTTCGGCTTTGGCCTGGGCGATGTCTTTATCGGCATTGGCCTGGGCGGTCTGGAGCTGGGCGCCGATATTGATGCCGATGTCCACATCCGCGATGTCAATGGAGAGAATCTCGAATGCCGTGCCGGCGTCCAGCGATTTGGCGAGTACGGTTTTAGAAATGAGATCCGGCTTTTCCAGCACCTGCTTATGATCTGTCGCCGAGCCGATTGTGGTGACAATGCCTTCGCCGACGCGCGCCAGGATGGTCTCCTCGCCAGCGCCGCCGACCAGCCGGTCGAGATTGGTGCGGACGGTTACTTTGGCGATAGCCGTGAGCTGGATGCCGTTTTTGGCGACCCCGGTCACCATGGGGGTCTGAATGACTTTCGGATTGACGCTCATTTTAACGGCTTCAAGCACGTTTCTGCCCGCCAGGTCAATCGCGGTGCCGCGCTGAAAAGACAGCGGAATGCCGGCCTTGTCCGCCGCCACCAGCGCGTAAATCACGCGGAAGACATCGCCCCCGGCCAGATAATGCGCTTCAAGGTCGTTGGACGAGATATTCAGCCCGGCTTTTTTGGACTGGATCATTGCCGACAGGATTACCTGCGGCGGAACCCGGCGCAGGCGCATGCCGACGAGCGAAAACAGGCTGATTTTGACGCCGGAAAATACGGCGGCTATCCATAATGGAATCGGGATTACCACTGAAAAAATCACAATAAATGCAATTACCGCGGCAACTGCGAAAACAATCATAAAAGGAGCGATGTTCATGTTTCAAATCTCCATGCTGGTGTTGGTTTAAATTTTTACCTGGCTGCTTCTGAATGACTGGGCGATGGCTAGCGGCACCTGCGCTTCCACATCGATTAATTTAGCCTGCATTTCGCAGACTTTGGCTTTCATCTCCTGATCCAGCGACACCGCCATGGCGCGGCGCTCTTCGGCCTTCGCCTGGGCGATCTCCTTGTCGGCGTTGGCCTGGTCGGTCTGGAGTTGCGCTCCGATGTTCTTGCCGACATTCACGTCGGCAATGTCAATGGACAGGATTTCGAACGCGGTCCCGGCGTATAAACCTTTTGCGAGTACTACTTTGGAAATGCTGTCCGGATTTTCCAGCACGATTTTGTGATTGTCCGCCGAGCCGATCGTCGAAACGATCCCTTCGCCGACGCGCGCCAGGATGGTTTCCTCGCCGGCGCCGCCGACCAGACGGTCAATATTAGCGCGGACGGTTACTCTGGCGACGGCGGTAATCTGGATGCCGTCCTTGGCGACGGCAGTTACCATCGGGGTGTCAATAACTTTCGGGTTGACGCTCATTTTCACTGCGTCCAGCACGTTTCGTCCCGCCAGGTCAATGGCTGTGGCGCGTTTTACCGAAAGATCAATCCCGGCCTTGTCCGCCGCCACCAGCGCATCGACTACGCGCAGCACATTGCCGCCGGACAGATAGTGTGTTTCCAGAATATCGGCGGTGACGTCAATCCCGGCCTTTCTGGCCTGAATCAGCGCATTGACGATAACCGCCGGCGGAACCCGGCGGAGCCGCATGCCGATCAGCGTGAATATGCTAATATGCACATCCGCGAAGATCGCCGCGATCCAGTGTCGCACCGGAATGAACACCACGAACAGATATAGCGCAAACATTACAACTATAATTATAAAAATCCCTACTCCAGTCATAGTCTCGTTCTCCTGTTTTTAGTTATACTTTTTTAATGGATGATTTTCTTTTTGAAAGACTTGGTTTCTTTTGATTATTCTTTTTTTCCGTGGCTTTCTTTTTCCTTAATGTTTTTGGTTCTTTACTAACTTCATTGGAAATGCTTTCTTCTGATTCGCTTTTTTCGATAATGGGAATCTCGAAATATAGAACATGTTTTCTGTTGAAGTAGAAATACTCATCATCTTCATCAATAATCCCGATAAATTGATTTTTCTGATCTTCCAGGTCGTAGAAAGATTCTTCCATCATTAAGTATTCATCTATCTCGCCTAATTGTTCTGTATCATATGTGCAGATCGTTTTGGATTCTTTAATTCCACTCAACAGTACAGTTAGCAGGTAGTCCTTTGGGGTTTCCTCATCTTCATCCTCTTCATCTTGGATGACATATCCAACATCATATAGAAGTTGAGAAAAGACTATTTTATTTGGATTAATATATGCTCTTGTATTTTTCGTCGTTTCAAAGCCAATTAATTCTTCAGAGTAGCTTACATTAAGAAGTCGGCTTTCAAGTCTGTCGAACTCCTCCTTCGGGATGTCGAACATTATTTGCTCTTCATGACCATCAAATTGCAGGACGAAATAGTAGTGTATTAATCTCATGTCTTTTTTCTTCATAAAATCTCACTTCCGCCTTCTCTCTTTATACTTTTTTAACCGTTATTTTAAGTCCGTCGACCTGGATTACTTCAATGGCTTCCCCCTGCTGGATGAAATCGCCGTCCGCCACCACATCGTAGCGCTTGCCGTCAACCATTACTGCGCCGGCGGGCCGCAGCGTCGAATATGCCACTCCGCGTTTATGCAGCAGTTCCACGTCATTGTTAACATGCGACGCAAAACCGTCAGCATTGGTATTCTGAGTCGTCAGCATGATTTTCTTGAAAATAGTTGATTTGGGTAAGATATATATGGTCAGTAGAACAATCAGTGTTGATGCCACCAGCACGGAAACGCTGATTACTGACACTGCGGATTCTATATTTTCCATGCCGAACGCCGCGAAAAATGAGATCATAATACACGATATCCCCAATATCCCGATAATTCCGAACCCTGGAATCAGAAAGATTTCAATCAGCAGCAGCAGCAGTCCGACGAAGCAGATGACCATCGGCCCCCAGTCGGACGCGCCGGACGCCACATGTCCCAGGAAAAACAGCGTCAGCGCGGTCAGGCCAAGCACACCAGCCACTCCGAAATGCGGATGCTGTATTTCAACGTAAAGTCCGAGAATTCCCAGAATCAGCAGCAGTCCGGAGACTGCCGGATGCGCCAGGAACGAGATGATCTGCTCGGTCGGACTTTTGACCACAGTTTCAATGGCGCAGTTTGTCAGCTTCAGTTGCTTGAGCAGTTCCTCTTTGCTGGAGCAGGTGAAATCAACCACCTTCATTTTTTTTGCTTCCGCCGCGGAAAGCGTCAGTGGCGAATTTTTCTGATGATCGATGCCGTCCTCTTTCAGCGTCAGCCGCTGATAAGGATCCGCCATCGCCCGGACGATTTTTTCCGGACGGTCATTCTTTTGCGCCAGCACTTCCAGCACTTTGAAAAACACAGTCAGGAATTTCTGGTCGGCCAGCCGGCTGTCCTCAGTGTCCTGTTCTTTATCCTTCTCTTTGTCGCTGCCTTTAAGTTTCTGTATTTCTTTCAGCACTTTTTCCGCTATCGGAGTATATGGATCATCAAGCTTGTCTTTGTCATTTTTCTTGTCTTTAACGTCTTTTTCCGGCTTTTTGTCTTTGTCGGCTTTATCCTTGTCCACTGGTTTTTCGCTGTCCCGTTTGTCTTTGTCTGTTACCGGCTTGATCCCGTCCGGCTTGATCTGGATCGGCATGGCGTCGCCTATCACGCCGTTCGGATTGATGGCGATGCGGTCGGCCGCCAGAGCAATGATCATGCCGGCGGAAATCCCCTGCGGGTTGAGATAGGCCACTGTCGGGACTTTCGACTTCAGCAGCATGGAAACATACTCCAGCGCCACGTCGATCCGTCCGCCGGGAGTATCCATTTCGAAAATTACCGCTTTTACTTTATTTTTTTCCGCCCGTCTCAGGGTTTTTTTAAGAAAAAGCATGTCCTGCGATGAGATTTCCTTAAAATCGCTGAACTGCGGCACAAAATACACCGTTCCTTCGGCAGGTTCTTCAGTAAAAAGCGTCTTCGGCGTGGCGGCGGACAGCAGCAGGGAGCCGCATAAAACCGTCATGCTCAATGTGAAAGTGATTAAATGTTTAATTTCATTCATCATGGTTTATCTCCAATATAAGAATTAAGCGCGGAAAGCTGATTTTTGATCAGCAGCACTTCCCGCACGGTGCCGGCTTGTTCCGGAGCAATTTCCTCAATCCGGACAAAATCATTAATCAAACGCTGTTCGGCTGAACGCAGCATTCCGTCGCTCATCGCCAGTTCGTAGAGATTCGCCAGAA
Source organism: Lentisphaerota bacterium (assembly GCA_037144075.1). Classification (GTDB taxonomy): domain Bacteria; phylum Verrucomicrobiota; class Lentisphaeria; order Victivallales; family Victivallaceae; genus CAIPAT01. The sequence goes on from JBAWXM010000286.1 coordinate 5,880, forward strand.
AACATAATTTCTGCTGTTCGTCAAGTTCAATTTGCTCCAGAATCTCGTTATAACTGCACCGCCGGAAATAAATGTCTGCCCTGGCAAGCACTGACCGGTCGCCCTGGCATACGCTTTCAATCAGCCGCAGTTCGGGTCCAGCCACATCATTGTCGCTTGCGGCAAGGTGTCTCATGCAAGCTGCCAGCGCGGTCAACAGGTCAGGCGGCGAGTCAGTGTCGGGTTCCGCCAACGCTGTTGCCGCCGGTTCAGTATCTATGCCGAACTGCTTGAGCAGCTTTGCGCAGTTTTCCGCTTCCAGCGAGGAAAGTTTCATTTTCAGTTTGCCGTCGGGCAGGCCTAATTCCAGCGTGCCGCTGAATTTTTCCTGATTCAGTGAAATTTCCGGAGCATCCGTTGCGTAATCCACTTTGCGGTTGATAAAATCATTATCGCCGAAAGATTTGCCGAACAGGAAAAGCATATCCGGATACGCCGCCACATAGCTTTCGCCGGGTTCGCCGCTGAAGCCGCCGCTGCCGCGAAGAACGCAAAGCGCTGACTCGCCGGGTTTAGCCGCCGCGAGAAAAGTTCTGATCTTTTCCGGAAGAAACGCGTAATCCATTTACTGAAATCCCCTTTCTGCAAGAAACATCATAATCCGCAAACCCTGGTTTATGCAATCACTTCAACAATATCGCGGAAATGTTTTTTTTCAAATAGCCGGACTAGATTATCCCGGCGGAAGTCTTTACGCACGAATTACTGCGCCATTTTTTGTGCCTGCATTTGATTTACCCGCCTGAGAATAATATTGTTTTTGTCTTCCATAATCCATTCCAGCGTTTCGCCTTTCTCCACCTTCTCAAGCAGCGCCATTCCCAAATAAACCTCAAGCCAATTCGGCATGTTTCAAAAGGTAGTTGATTCTTTTATGTCATAACGCTCTGATAAAATAAAGTAAAACAGTCAAAACAAGCTCCGGCGGAGCGATACATATTGTAGCATCGGACTTTAGCCCGGTGAATAATGAGGTAATTTCAAAAGTAGTCAGAATTCAGGGTGCGCCAAGCACAGCTAATACAGGCAAGCTGGATAATCCAGCACGACCAA
>JBAWXM010000287.1:0-6964 GCA_037144075.1 Lentisphaerota bacterium
GAATGACCGGGTATTGGCATAACGCTTTTGCAATACTGGCGGAATGGTTTAAATTATGATTATACGGAACTGCACTTGAATAAGATTGATTGTTTACATAACGGAGGATGTTGATATGCTGCCTAAAATGATAACTGCTCTGACTGCAATGATGTTCATTGCCTCGACTCATGCCCAGGATGATTCTGCGGCGCAGATTAAAGCGATCCGCGACACCACGGCTTTAAATGTGGCGGATGCTGTCGCCCGTCAGCAGAAAGAATCAGCAGGCATGAACTTGCCGTTGGATAAAACGGTTAAACTGGGCGGCGGCGCAAAGATTGAACTGGCGTATGTGCCGTCCGGCAGTTTTTTTATGGGAGACGCAAAATTCCCGGTGCAGATCAGCCGCGGCTTTTATATGGGCAAATATGAAGTTACCCAGGAGCAGTGGGAGGCGGTGATGGGAAGCAATCCGTCAAAATTCAAAGGTTCAGATCTGCCCGTGGAAACGGTAAGCTGGGATGACTGCAAGGAGTTCATCAGGAAATTGAATGACAAATTGAAAGATCAGCTTGGCGGGGCGGTGTTCCGTCTGCCGACAGAAGCGGAATGGGAGTATGCCTGCCGTGCCGGAACAACCGGAGATTACGAGGCGGACAATCTTGACCCGTCCGGATGGTATGACGGCAACAGCGAAGAATCCACCCATCGTGTCGGCGGCAAAAAACCGAATGGCTGGGGCCTGTATGATATGCACGGCAACGTCTGGGAATGGTGTCATGATTACTATGGAGATTACGATACGCGGAAGCCGTTGCTGGTTGATCCGCAATGCGCTTCCGGCGGCGGTTTCCGGGTGACGCGCGGCGGGAGCTGGGCGGATGACGATGACGCCTGCCAGTCCGCCAGCCGCGATTACAACAATCCGTGCGACGGCAGTTGCTACGGCGGTCTCCGCCTGGTTCTGACCTGTCCGGCGAAGTGACGTCAGCGCTGCGGATTGAAGAGGCTGCGGGATTTGCGCAGATAGCGTCCGGGCGGATCGCCGTACTGGCGGCAGAAGCACCGGCGGAAGTATGAAATGTTATTAAAGCCGGTATCGTACATGATGTCGTCGATTGTTTTGCGGGTGTTGCGCAGTTGCCCGGCGGCTTCGTGGATGCGCAGCCGGGTGATGAATGCCTGCGGCGTATCGTTGAGATATTTTTTCATGTATCTGGTCAGATGCTCCTGGCTTTTGCCGGAGAGTTTGATGAAGACTGGCAGTCCTGCGGTGAAGTTTTCTTTTTTGCGCATTTCGCCGCAGGCGGCGGCCAGCCATTCAGGCGCGGTTTTCGGATAAAGCGCCGTCCGCTGGTACAGCATGAGCAGAAAGTCCAGAATTAGGCTTTTCATGGCGGTGGTTTTCATCTGCTGATATTCGGTTTTTTCGCCGAATTTACGGATTTGTTCGATTTTTTCGGCGAACAGTTTCCGTTCATTATCGGACGGATTTGTGATAATGCCCGAATGTTCATCCGGATTGAATATAATTGAATTGTTGAAGAAGAGCAGGGTGTCGGTGAAAACTTCACGGCTGAAAACAATGTTGATAATACGCAGTTTCGCCGTGTCGGACGGATTGCCGATGGCGTGAATATCATCCGGACGGATGAAACAGATTGAGCCGGGATTAAGCGGCGTTGATATGGAATTAAGTTTATGGAGCATGGAGCCTTCGAGTATAGTAAAGAACTCGTAGAAATCATGCGAATGCTCTTCGTAAATTTCATGCGGAAAAAAAGTGGTATCCTGAAGCGTTCCGGGATTGATGTCCGAGATCTTTACGATGCTTTTTTGCAGTTTTATCATATTTCACCTTAAAAAATTATAATATATATCAATATAGTATCTTTTTACAGAATATTGTAGTAGAAAAGTGATTTAATAATATGTATTTTTGTATCATTACTTAAAGGTCAATGATTTTAAAAATAAGAGGCAACAGCATGAACAGAATAGATCTTGCAGGAAAATGGAATCTGGAATGTGTCAACCGGAAACTCAAGATTCAGGCGGATGTTCCAGGCGATAATTACAGCGCGCTGCTGGCGGCGGGCAAAATAGCCGACCCGTACATGAAAAGGAACGAAAATGATGTTCAATGGGTGCGTGATTGCGACTGGTCATATCAACGGGATTTTCAGGTTGCCAAAGAACTGCTGACGGAAAAATCCGTGTTTCTCAACGCCGACAGTCTGGATACTTTTGCGGAAATCTCTATCAACGGCAAAAAGGCCGGCGCAACTGAAAACATGTTCCGGCGTTATCGCTTTGAAGTGAAAAAGCTATTAAAACCGGGCAGAAACACTATTCAGATAGTATTCCGCAGTCCGGTTAAGAGAGCGGCGATGGAAGCCGAAAAACAGCCATTTCCCGTGCCTTGGACCGGCAACAACCAGGTTCCGCACATGAATCTGATCCGCAAGACGCAGTGCCATGCCGGCTGGGACTGGGGCATCTGCATGATCCCTTCCGGAGTTTACGGCGATCTTTATTTGCAAGGGGTTGAAAGCTGTCGCATTGAGCATGTTTATACGGAGCAGTCGCATCTGAAGGACAAATGCAAAGTTACGGTTATAACCGAGCTTTTTGCCGCGTCGTCCGGGAAAACAGTTTTGAAGGTTGAGTTTGGCGGAATGAAGCAGGATGTTCCCGTAGCATTGAAGTCCGGACTGAATATTGTCCGCGCGGTTTTTGAGATAAGCAAGCCTCGTTTGTGGTGGCCGTCAGGTCACGGGGAACAACCTTTGTATAAGCTTGCCGTAAAAACCGCCGATGAGTGTGTTGAGAAGGAAACCGGGCTGAGAAAAGTTGAGCTGATTAATAAGAAAGACAAAATCGGCGTCAGCATGACATTCCGCATCAACGGGGTGGATATTTTCTGCAAAGGCGCCAACTGGATTCCGGCTGACGGCTTCCCGCAGCGCCAGACGGCTGAGGTTTTTGAACGGCTGCTGCAGGATGCGGTGGCGGCGAATATGAACATGATCCGGGTATGGGGCGGCGGCGAATATGAAAATGATGTTTTCTATAATATCTGCGACCGTCTCGGCATAATGCTCTGGCATGATATGATGTTCTCATGCGCATTATATCCATCGACGGAAAGTTTTATGGCGAGCGTCCGGGAAGAGGCGGAGTATCAGGTCAAACGGCTGCGCAGTCATGCTTCGATTGTAATCTGGTGCGGCGATAATGAGGTTGCCGGGGCGGTGGGCTGGTACGGAACTAAGGACACCCGCGAAAAGTATCTGCTGAATTATGCCAAACTCAACTGGGATCTTGGCAGAACCGTGAAAGCCGCCGATCCGGAACGCGTTTTCTGGCCGAGTTCACCGTGCAACGGGCCGGAGAGCTACGGCGACGGCTGGCACGATGACAAGCAGGGCGATATGCATTACTGGGAAGTATGGCATTCCGGCAAACCGTTCGAGGCATATTATGATGTTATCCCGCGTTTCTGTTCGGAATTCGGCTATCAGTCGTTCCCGGAAATGAAGACCATCCGGCAGTTTGCGGGGGAAGGCGATTTTAATATTACTTCGCCGGTGATGGAACATCATCAGCGCAATACGGCGGGCAATTCCAAGATTATTAATATGTTTGCAACCTATTTCCGTATCCCGGAAGGTTTTGAGAATTTCGTCTATCTCAGCCAGGTGCAGCAGGCACAGGCGATCAAAACCGCGGTGGAATACTGGCGGCATCTGCGTCCGGTGTGCATGGGGGCGATTTACTGGCAGCTTAACGACAACTGGCCTGTCGCGTCCTGGGCGAGCATTGATTATTTCGGGCGGTGGAAGCAACTGCATTATCATGCAAAACGCTTCTTCGCGCCGGTCATCATATCCTCATTCCGGAACAAGAGCGGCGAAGTGGAAGTATGGGTGACGAATGACCTCATGACTGATGCGGAATGCGCTGTAACCTTGTCCGTTACTGACTTTGCCGGCAGCGTAATGAAGAAGGTGGAACTGAAGTCCAAAGTCAAGGCCGGCAGCGCGGCTAAAGTGGCGGTTTACCCGGCTGGCAAGCTGATTGCCGCGCCGGAAGCCGGATTTATGTATATGCGCCTGGAGGCACAGGCCGGCGGACAGAAATACAGTCATCGCAACGAGCATTTCTTCACCCAGTATAAGCGTTGCGAACTGGCGGTGGCTAATGTCAGCGCCAGAGCCGCAAAATGTGCTGATGGCATGGAAATCACGCTTGCCACTGACAAACCGGTGTTTTTCCTGACCATGGAGATGAAAGACATGGATGGCGCTTTCACCGACAACAGCTTCACGCTGATGCCGGGCGAACCCAGGAAGGTTGTCTTCACGCCAGCCCAAGGGCAGAAAAAGACGCCGTCAGCGGAAATGCTGGTTATCAATCACTTGCGCCAGAGCTACAAATAACCTTACAGGTTGAACCGCTTGTTCCGGTTGATGTAGTAGTGGGTGAGAATAAGATCGACCAGCACCATCAGGGCGTTGAGGGTATACAGCCAGAAGACTTTGTCAAAGTTGAAATACACTTTGTGCAGGCATCCTGCTATATACCCGATCAGCACCAGATACAGGAACGGCACGCTTTTGCCGACCGGGTTTTTCGCTTTGACGGTCTTGTATATTGCCAGTGGCCAGCTCGCGCCGAAGCAGATCAGCATTATTGCTTCAAAAATGCTCATTTTAAGTTAAGTCTTTCATGGTTAAAGTTTAATCAGTTTACCGGGCGGAAAATGGCTGATCCACGGATGAAATCTATATCGGCCAGTCTCAGATAAATATAGTCGCCGCATTTATAGGTGGCGTGACCGCGGTCGGCTTTCAGTATATCGCCTGTCCGCCGGAATTTGCCCGGCAGATGTTCGATCGGCACGAAACCCAGAATGCCCAGGTCGAGGATGTCAACCAGCAGGCCGCCGGTGACTATCCGTGAAATCATACCTTCATGCAGGTTTTCGCCGCCGGTCTGAAGCTGTTCTTCCAGGTAGCGCAGTTTCAGCCGGTCATTGGCCGTATAATAGGCGTCGTCAATATTGGTTTCCTTGTTTGAACAGCTTTCAGCTATTTTCTCCATGGTTTTGGCGGATTTCAGCCGTCCGTTGCAATCGCTGTTCCACAACTGCTGATGCACCGCCGTGTCGGTATACCGCCGGATGGGGCTGGTGAAATGGCTGTACTGTGTTTTTCCCAGTCCGAAATGCAGCCCGTGCGCTTCTGTATATGACGCGCGGGGCAGGGAGCGGAGAAACGCGTTGAGGATGACCGGCCGGCGCGGCGAGTCAGGCAGATCTTCAAGGAAATGGCAGCAGGCGGCGCGGCTGGAAAGATCGCCTGGATTCATGCCGAAAGCGCTGATCATCAAGGCGTTGAATTCCTCCAGTTTCGCGGGATCCGGTTCCGGATGCACCCGGTAAAGTCCAGGCATGGCTTTTCTGATCAGCTCCCCGGCGACTTCAGTATTGGCCGCCAGCATGCATTCCTCAATCAACTGCTCGGATTCGCGCTGGAGTTTCCGCTCAAGTCCGACAATCTTATTCTCGCTTTCATCACATACAACTCTGATTTCCGGGATTGCCATATCGAGGAATTTCTCGTGGACCCTGCGGTATTCGCGCATGATTCTGGTCAGGTCAACGAGCTGGCCGAGATTGGCGGCGAAAGCTCTGGTCCAGCCTTTGGCGTTGCCGGTGTCAATAAAATCCTGCACACGCTCGTAGGTCAAGTTGGCTTTCACATTGATCAGGCTGTGGAAACGCCTGGCGCCAAGTATCCGGCCGCTGTGCTTGTGGACGGTGAAGATGATGGTATGGGCGAAGGAGTCCACGCCGCCGTACAGGCTGATCTTTTTGGTCAGCAGCTTGGGCAGCATCGGCAGCGTCCGGCTTGGCAGATACGCGGTGAAGCCGCGCTCATAAGCTTTCTTATCCCAGGCGCTGCCGGGCGTGATCCAGGCGGCGACGTCGGCAATATGCACACCCAGTTCGACTTCGCTGTCGTTTTTGCCCGGCGCGATGGATACCGCGTCGTCAACGTCTTTGGCGTCGTGAGGGTCTATCGCCACGCAGAACAGTTTACGCAGATCCTGACGCTCAATATCCCGCGGTGTCAGATGCATCACGGCTTCATTTTCTTCGGCGGTATACGGCGGACACAGTTTGTATTCGGCGATAATGGCGTCGATATCGGCGGTAATCTCGCCGGCCTTGCCGAATGTCTCCGAGATTGAACCGCGTTTTGACTGTTTGGTTTCGGCATTGAAGTTCAGGCTGACTTTTACCCAGTCGCCGCGTTTGGCGCCGCACAGACTGCCGCTGACCTCGATGTCATCGGGCAGGTGTTTATTGAGCGGGCGCACCTTGTGTGCGGAAATCAGTTCGCCGACAATGAAATCGCGGGAACGTTTTATGATTTCCACGATTTTGCCGGCCGGGCCGCGGCCGTCGGCCTGTTCGCGGCGTTCCTCCAGCAGGGTTGCCTCCACTTCATCCCCGTCCATTGCGCCTTTGAGGTACTGGGGCGGAATGAAGACGTCTTCCGGTTTGGTCTCGTCATTTTCCCCGGCTTCAACCCGCAGGAAGCCGAAACCGCCGGCCGTGATGGTGATGGTGCCTTTTATAGTAGGGATTTGCGACCGTTTTCGCTTTTTCCGGTCAAACCACTTTTGCGCTTTCGATTTTTTCATGATGTTTTTGCTTTCCTGGACGGATTTGTCGTTTCTGTCGAATTATCCGCGCTTAGTATCTTTGTTTTAGACTTTTATGTTTTAAACGTTTTTAGAATTGACCACATGAACTGACTGTTTATCAGGTAGTTGCCTCAGGTGACGGTCTCCAGCTTTTGATCCAGTTCCACTGTTTCCCGAATTTCCGGTTCCCATTCTGACTCCTAATTCCTGGCTGTTCCCCTTGGATATTGGATATTCCGTGTTGGATATTGGATATTCTCCCCCG
>JBAWXM010000288.1:0-6919 GCA_037144075.1 Lentisphaerota bacterium
TTGAGGTGTTGGATTTTCAGAAATAGAGAACACAAAACGCCATGAGGGAATCATCAGAATACATCTGCCCAAACCGGGGTCAATTTCTCAGCCCCGCTAAAAGGGTTAACAATAATTATTTTCATTTTTAGATTCTTTCTGACACTGATTTTATTGATTATTTCTCCGGCAGATTGATTTCATAGCGATAAGAGCTTAAATCATAACCGAATCTGTTCGGGCAATATTCGCTCATATGCTGACGCATCAGAATCACCGGATTCAATGTATTCCTGCTCTCAAACATAAGCCAGTTTGAAAATCTGACAAGCGAATCGGCATCAGGATGCCGCGCTTCAACTATTGAGACAGTGTCTTTTTTGGCGCAAAGATTATCCGGATCTATTTCAACGATTTGCAAGACATCGCGAGGATCACAACCAGTTGTCGGTTTGTCACAGATATTCATTATCGCGTAAATCCGTCCGTTTTTGCTGGAACGGAAAATTTCCTGATAGCTTCTTGGCGAGTACACATAAGTTCCGTCATTATAAGTTAATGCAGATGGCTTACGCCATGTTTTCCCTTTGTCCTCTGAAACCGAGAAATATTTTACTGAAGGAATTCCGCTGCTGGTTTGAGACGGCAGTATTGCCCCCATTCTCAGCAACAATAATATCCTGCCGTCAGGCAGCTCAACCGCCCGCGGTTCAGCCAAGCCACCCTCACTTTCTTCCGGCGCAACTGCTATTGAGCCAACAGCGCTCAATTCGATGTCAAGTTTTCCAGGTACAATTTCCCCCATATAATTTCTTACGCTTGCATGGGTGAAGCCGTTAACATAATCCATCGCGCAACAGGGTAGCAGATATTCTCCGCCTGACATCTTTATAATCCTGTAAGGATATAGATCATAGCCCAAATATTTTCTTTCCGTCCAATTTTTCCCACTGTCGCCGGACAAACAATAAAATGTCCGAAACTTTCCTTTGTTTTTTATTGCCCCGCCGCTTTCACTGACCGCGTCTTTGGCCCATTCAACGCCGGTTTTTATCATAATTTTCAGGTCCGTGTCAAGAAAGATATCCTCCAGCGAATTTGAGGCGGCCGGATAATTATCAGATACTCTTTGCCATGTCATGGCGGCGTCATGGCTTACGGCATCATAAACAAAACATTTTTCGCGAGGTTCGGTGTCGTCATAATTTTTTGCATAAAGCCGGTTGTCATCTTTTGACAAATAGCTGACTTCTCCGGCAAAAAGTCGGCACTGTCTTGATGTTGTTCCCGGAAGATTAAAGGTTTTTCTGACCGATATTCCAGTACGTACGTTTTTCCTGAGCGTTTCCGCTCTAAAACGGCAGAACGGTCCCGGCTCAGCAGCATGCTCGACACAGATATTGAGGACTTTAATATATACAGTTCCACTGAATTCAGGCTTGAAGCAGCGTTTTCTGACAGATATTTCAATGAAATGCTCGCCAGGCGTCATATCCCCGAAATTTGCGATGATATACTTGCCGCATGCGGACACCAGCCAATGTCCTGCTGACAACTTTGCCATTGAGTCAGCTTGTCCAAAAAAACTGCCGTCACAGAAAAACTGCCCCAGGGTTTCCGACAAAACTTCACTTTTTTCAGAGATTGGCCTTACAATGCAATGTTCATCAATTGCGGCGCCGAGTTTATACGGGTTATAAACGCCATCCATAAAAAGGGTATTCGGCAGGGCGGCTTTAAACAAACCTCCTCCTAAACTCTCCCATTTCGCGCTGAAAACATCTGAGCCTTTTATAAAAACTTGTTTACCGGCGATTCCCTTGAACATGGGAACATGCTCAGGAAAATAGCAATGCCCGTTTACGTTTAAAGGTATCTCTTCCCGGTACACACCCTCGTCAATGATAATCTCGTCATAAGGCCGCATAACATGCGCTGCCTGAGAAATGGATTTAAAGGGCCTGATCTTCGTGCCGGGATTACCGTCTGAAGCGTCCGGATGATTTTGCGAAACATAGAACTCACGCCCCAGTCTTTCAAAGGCGTTTGGAATAAATTTATCCATAATGCTTTCCTGTTTTATTGTGCGATGTTGTTTTGACAGTGTGTTTATGTACGTTTAAAATATTATAAATCATTTAGATTCTTTATTTTGCTGCCTCTTGATGGTAAAAAAGCTTATTCAGAGATATTGCCCAAAGCCCGGCATGGGCATCAAGTCCTTTTTCATTAAAGTGAGATGATTGACCGTTATGCTGCCGGTATTCCGCCCCCAACTGGTCAGTATCAGGTCCTGCTAAAGCCACTTCTTCTTTGATAAGCTGTTTTTGCGCTGCACGGCATCCTATCCCATATTTTGGATTCATCCATTGATTGCCAATTATCGCGATCACCCATGGAGTATTGCCGAAATCATGCTTAAAGGTCATAATTAAACTTTTAAGCGCCTGGTAATAATTATCCTGCCGTGTCTCGCGATTGGTTTCTCCCTGATGCCATAAAACGGCCCTGCATCCATATGGTTTAAACTTCGGAACATATTCTTTCATAAATAAAATATAAAGTCCGTCAAGCGATTTGCTGTCCTTTAACGGGAGTTTTCCGTCTGGATTCCAGTTCGCGATTCCGGAACTGCCGACCCCGAGACAAAGAAATCCGATTGGAACATTTAACTCTTTAAACAGGCGGTCTCCCACCAGCGGCCAGATGCTGCCCGCAATGCCGCCGCAAACCGGCATCGGGTCACTTGCCAATTGCCAGGAAATCCCGTTGAAAGCAACGACCATTCCAGTTTGAGTTTTCTGCTTGATTTCACCCCAATTGGCGGAATTGGATTGTCCGGCGGTGATAAAAACTTCACCGACTCCGACTTTTTGAATTACGACGCTAGTTTTAATGGATACCGGCGATTCCAGTTCGAATTCCAGATGGTACCACCCGCCTCCGGGCAGTTCAACAAATGCCATCACGTTGTTTCCATCCTGGCGGAATTTCAGGTCGGTCCATATTGATTTTTTTGTCTGGTTCAGGCCATAGCGGAATTTGATGGTTTTAACTCCTGGAGCGTTGCTGATCAAAACCGGAACAGCAGCAACATTGTTGGAATTGCGCTGATAAACTCCATACTCTTTAGGCTGTTCAACTGCAATTGCGCTCATACAATTAATTGTCATGGACAAAACCATACTTGATAGTATTGTTTTCAATAACATAAGATATTGAGTCCCCCGCTTTGAATTCTCAATTTTGCATTCAAGTCTGAAATCCCGGTAAAATTCTGTCCTGCAACATGCCCGTCCGCAAAAACCATACCACCGGTCCGGTTCGGATGCCGCAACGCAAAACATTTAGTTGTTGTTCCTGTATAGTTAGTAGTAAATGTAAAATATTGGCCAAGATTAACAGTTTCAATACTGTCCCCAGCGAGTGGAATCGTACTATAAGTATTTTTATAGCGGAAAGCTGCAAATTTCTTGAGAATCAAACCATAACCGAACGCTCCCCATTGATAAGCGCGAGGTTCGATACCTGTATTCCTTACTTCAAACATGCCGTAAGAGGATTTATCCCAGGCGGTCGGATCAAAAGACCCGCGAAATCCCGGACAGCTTACTAGTTTTTTCGTCCGGTCATATTTAAGGTAATTGGAGCTTGCCAGCATGCCGTACCACGAGCCGGCTTCGGAGTAGGCTTTGCATGTCGGCGGGGTATAGGTGTCGAAATCATTCCCATACATGCTGAAAGCCAATCCGATCTGTTTTAAATTGGATGCACAAGAGATTTGAGATGCCTTGTTGCGGGCGCTTTGTAATGCCGGCAGCAGCATCGAGGCAAGGATGGCGATGATTGCGATCGTTACCAGGAGTTCGATGAGCGTAAAATGTTCTGACTTTTTCATTTATTATTTCCTTTCTGGTTGATAATCATTTAGTTTCATAACATTAATTCTTGCAGAAATTCACTGAACCCGTGAATTACATTAAACTTCTGTTGCATCATACCTCCTGTTTTTTGTTTAAATGCTATTTACAGAAACATGAATTTGTTCTATATTCCATTGAACCGCATCATTCAATTCTTTGATTGCCGCAAGGCTCCTTTCTATATTGCAATGTTTGGAACAAATGGCTGGGATTTTTTATTCTGGTTCATTGTCTTTGCCGGCGGCTTCGAGACATTTAATGAGTCTTTATATTTTTGAATCAAATCAGACTCAATTTCTTTTTCGGATATGATATAGACAGGCGCGGTCGAGATTGTTATATTTTCGCCTTTCAGTTCATTGCCCATAACATTTAATATTCTGCCGGCATTCTTCGGGTCTATATTGATTTTTATCCAGGCTCCGGCATTTTTCAACCATACAGCATATATGAATTTATTACCTTTCCTGGTTTTTATCAGATGGAAAAGATTATCATCTACCGGGTCCGGCGAAAAAGCTGTTCCAGAAAACAAGTCCGTCATGACCGCAAATGCGACTGCTGACGGTTGAGGTTTCATATCATATTCAATAAACGGCTCATAATTATAAAGATAATTAGGCCTGAACGTGTTATAGTAAAACACTTTTTCAATCCCCAGAGATATTTTTGTTAAATAAGATTTTATGATGTACTCAACGGCACGTTCCGGCTCAACGCCATCCCAGTTAATTTTATAGACTAATGTCTTATAATTCGATTTCATGCGATAAATGCCGAATTCCGTATCCCACAAGCCTACGCTGCGGCCCATGGTTTTCATAAGTTTCTGCCATTGTTCAACGCGCTGCCGTAAAGGCGGTTCGCCGCGCTCTGACGGTTCATCCGGCGGGATCCCTTTACCCTGTCCCTGATAGAAATGTACAGCCACCTTGTCGACATATTGCAACCCTCCAGCCTTGATGATATCATCTATCTGTGAATATGGTTCCTGGCATGCCCAGTTACCTATAATCACTGCGTCAGGGTTGATCTGTTTCACCGTGTCGTATACCATTTTCGAAGAGTCCAGTAATTCCTGCATGGTAAAATGGATAAAGCCATGCTTGAACGGGGTATTAATCCGTTCATCCGTATCTTTGATGATAGCAGGTTCATTCCATGTTTCCCAGTACTTGATATTTTTCCCGCAGCCTCCGACAATATTTTTGATATAAGGAATCATCAATGCCGGTTCCCTTGGGGGGAACATCCTTGCATAGTACCAAAGATCTTTGGCTATATTAATTTTTTTTAACGAAGGATATTCCGGGCGGATCTGGCTTGCCCATAACGGGGTATAGTCCAGTGAACCTAAAATATCCAGTTTCAAATCATAAAATGTTTTCAATTCCGGTTCGATGTCTTGAAATTTGCCTTGCTCAGGTTCAATTACCTGCCACTTTGTGATCATGGACATATGGTCGCGGATAATGCTTATTCCAAGCATTTTCGCCAATCTCAAATTTTTTGATGTCGGCCAGGTATGAATGCCGAAAGGATTGTCCTCTAGATTATTCATATCATGCGGCGGTACTATCGCAAACGCGCATTCCTGGATGGCCATCGGTTTATTATTATATTCAATTCTCAGCATTGCCTTATAATAGCCAATAGCTGATTCGTCAAAAACTACCTCCCGAGTCTGGCTGAATAATTTGTCCTGAAAATCAATCTTTTTCTCGCACATCGTTTTGCCATAATAATCCACCACAGATATAGTTCCTGATATATCTCCGGCAAGTTTGCTTCTGTTCAGCAATGAGAGTTTGAGCTTCTGCGGAGTTCCGCAGAATTCTATTCCGTAAGGGGCTTGCGTATCAATAAAGCACTCGAAGTTTTTCGGCTGATTGTAGGTCGAAGGTTCAGTTTGTCCGGCTGCGGCTATTTCCAGCATGGCGGCATCAATTAAAATCTTGCCTTTGCCGGCAAATACTATTGAGGCTTGAGCCTGATCTGAAACTTCCGCGTTTATGAAATACCGATTCCAGCCGGCCGTAACTGAAAAGATTTTTCTGGCAGCCGGCTTACTCTCGCCAAATTTTCCGGAATAGATGAAAAGTTCGACTTCTGCGGGTGCTCCAAGTGACTTCATATAAATGGAAAAAACGACTCGGGTATTCTTATTGTCGCCAGACAGAACTACCGGTTCTGAGGTAAGCAGGGTTCTTACTTTATCACTGTCATGAAGCAGTTGTAAAGATTTTTCCCCTTCAAATTTATCCTCGGAATAGCGCCTGCCAGATAATTCTTTTTCCGCCTCCCTTAAGTATTGCGGCATGTTTGCATAGCCGCCTTTTTCTCTCATATACCCAGTCCAGCCGTATGTGTAATAACTGTTGCCAAACTCAAAACTGCTTCCTGTCAGCAAATTTACTTTTGTACCTGTATTTTCATCTATAAATTCCCGCTCAATCCTGATTCCTTTTATATTTACGGTACCTTGCCCCTTAATTATCAGCCGGAATACCGCATTTTCTTTTTGTGGAGTTGCTACCGGGTTAATAATGTATGAATATTCCTTCAATTCTGTTACTAACGGACCAATCTTTTGCTTGAAATAATAGGCCCAGTCAGGACTGGATTTCTGAGAATAAAACTCGGCGTTCAGGCTGCCTTCCGCTTTTATTGCGATATAAATCTTGTATCTTGTCTTTCGAACTTCAGTATTTACATTCTGCTGAATGGTGAAATCCATACTGTTGTCGATCTTAGCCGTGATGCCATTTTCAGACAAAACCAGATTGTTTGCGCCTCGAATCTGCCAATCTGCAGGTTTGCCTTCTTTCTGCTCGACAAATTTTGAATTTCTCAAGACCAGTTCCTGCCCGAAACAACAATTCCCGGTAAAAATCACGGCACATAATAATAAAAATCGGAAAAACATATGAACTCCATATAAGTTTAGTTTCATAAAGTCAATTCTTTATCAAGAGAGCCAATTGCAAAACTCGCGTTTTGCGGGAATTCAGAAGACA
>JBAWXM010000289.1:0-6845 GCA_037144075.1 Lentisphaerota bacterium
ACTCATTGAGCATAACATATTCCAGTTTTAACATCTGCGTCCATCTGTGTCATCTGTGGATCATTCCGACACTTTGGAGACTCCTTGAGCATAGCGCTTTCCGCTTTTCTCAAACAACTCCGAGTCATTAGATAGCCGTTGAGCATAATTGGTTTTGCTTTTAATCGTTTTCATTCTGTCTTCAGACTCCCAGGTTCTATAATTTTCCAATTTCAATTTTCCAATTTCAATTGTTTCCCCCAATTTCGAACACCGCTCACACTCATTTTGGACATCCACTCCGTGTTGTTTCCGTTTTGGAAACAACTGCATTTTCATCCTCTCGCATATCCCGCCTGATATATAAAGTATCGTGTTTTTACTATTAGAAGATATGTCAACCGGAAATGCGCAATGCTGCTCAAACAGGCCGGGAAAGTGAATTTTTGAAATTCATGGTTTTACAGACAGTAAATATCGTTCACCATGAAGAACGTGAAGAAAATTAAAACAGGAATATTGAGAATGGGCTATCATGCCAAAACTCAATTATTTTTTCCCGCGCATCTTATCAGTTTCTGTTGTTTTGATTGCTTTCTTATCCGGCATAGTCTTTGGGGTTGAAGTTGTCCCAGCCGGCTAAGTCGAACCCTCCGGAAAGTTTCTCCCTGCAATGCTTCCATGAATTTCCATCTGCAATGATGATTCCGCCGGCGAATTTTTCCGATGGCCGCAAGGTCCGCAAGCTGTTAATGTATTCCAGCAGCGCGTTATGCTTGCGGAATGCTTCGGCATCGCCCCGCTGCATTTTGGTATCAAATAACCCCAGAGTGCCGTCTTTGAACTTTATCAGGAAATCCACATAGAAGAGCGCCCACTCGCCGGAGGCATTGCGGTACGGCACTGCGAAATGTTCTTTGCCGTGGTCGCCGTTCTTATACCACCATTCCAGACATTGACTATTTGATTCCAGCAATTCGGCAAAGCGTTTTTCAGGCGAACTCTCCTGACGCTGCGCGTATGCAGGCTGCATTACATGAGCCGGGCGCGGCGTTTCCGCGTACTGCTCTGCGTTGTAATGGCGTTCCTCCGGCACTTCCCATGGTTCTACTGCCGGATTGCGGCTGACTGTTGCCGCATGTTCTTTGAGTATCTGTTCATATTCGCTTAACGCGCTTCGGGTCAATGCGCTTAGAAGAAACTGATTATTTTCAGCAAGAATGAATTTAGTGGCGTCAAATTCGTCCAAGCCAAGGTAAGCTTCGAAGAATTCCAGCAAAGCAAGTTTCAATATTGGCGCACTGTCCACTTTCGCGTAGTCGCCGCAGGAGTTTAAACAGAAATGGTGCAGCAGATGGTCAAGTTCTGCCGCTGTCCTGGCGTAACGGAGCGTGTCTCCCTGCACCGCCTGCTCGTGGTCGCCGTCAAAACGGAAATCCTTCGGTATTTTTATCGAAATTTTTTGCGGGTTAATGTCGCACATTTCCGATTCCAGCATCTTCAAGTTTTTTTCCACGCATTTCATGTTTTCTTCAGGAGAAATCCAGCCCGTCTTTTTTGCCGCAATCTCCAGTGCGATATGGAACTTTGAGCTCAGGCGATTCCGCACCAGGCGCTTGTTGATGAAACAACTCTGCAATCCAAGGTTCTGGTAAGTTTCTCTCCGTACCGCCCGCAGTTCCTGGAAATAATCCATGTCGTCTCGGACAATCATAATCACGTCTTTCGCCAGATTCGTATATACATAACCGTAGTTCAATAAATCGTCAGAATAATGGCGGTGCTCAGGCATCCGCAATATGCGCCCGACTGTCTGTATCGTGAACGTGATCGCTTTAAGGTCGCGAAAAATCAGCAGCACTGACGCACGGGGACAATCCCAGCCCAGCGCTATCGCCTGTTTGAATAACAGCACCTCCACCAGCGAATCGTGTTTTTCGATGTTTTCCAGATTAATCTTGTCTTTATTGTCAGACAGCCATACTGCCAGCTTGCCGTTGGCTGTGGTAATCTGCTGAGTTTCCAGATATTTCTCGATCATCTCCCGCAGCTCCCTGTCCTCCTCCGACAGCGTCGCTTTATCGTTCGGCAGCTGGATCAGCAATAGCGGCCGCACCGGGCTTCCCATCTTCTCATAACGTTTCGCCAGGTCGCCGCGTTTCGACAACGCACTCTTCAGCAGATAGGCATTGAGCGTATCGCCAAGGCCGTGATCTTTAAGCGCTGGATTCAGCACAACACCCTTCTTAATCATTTCGGCTTTCACAACAGCATCACGCTTGATTACAACGATGTCATCGCTGTGGAGTATCGGCGTCGCCGAAACATCGATTTCCAGTTTGGCGTTGATCATATTCAACACCTTCAGCGCCTTGTCGCCTTTAGTCGCGAAAAGATGCGCCTCGTCCAGTATCGCGATAATCTCGATTCCCGCCGCCCGGGTTTTCTCAACCAGATTTGACAAATTCCGGCCCAGTTCACTTTCCCGGATCACGATCGCGTCGTCGCGCGAAATCGACTGCCAGTTAAAAAACAGCAAATCATTTTCCGCCAGCGCCTCGTCCGCCAGATCGTCAAACTCCAGACAGCGCAAATCCCGCGTTTCTTCAAAGTAGTGCGTTAATTTCTGTAATGACTGCTGGTGCAGCTGATTCGGCGCAATCCAGATATAGGCGAACTGCCGCTGCGCCAGCTCCAACTGTCCCGGCAGCGTCCGCGCCAGCTTTTGCAGCCATGCTCCAGTCATCACCGTTTTGCCGGAGCCGGTCGGAGCTTTGAAAATCAATTTCTGCTGACGCCCGTCGCATGAAAGCAGGGTGAGCGATTTGTCGAGCAGTTCGTCAACGGCTTTAATCTGATACTCTTTAAGCTGAATCATGCGTTTTTCCCTCTGAAAAAGTTTTTTTATTCACAACCCGGCACTGCAAGCGCATATAGAAGATGCTTCCCGTTATTTTTCATTCATTACTGATATTCTCTAATGTGTCCGGCAGCAGTCTTGCGACCAGTTCATTTTCCAATTCTTCCACCGTTGGCAGACAGGTATTCAATTTTTCCGGCAGTGTTTGCTCCAAAAGATATTCGCTGACGCCAATCGGTTTATTAATATCCCGGAGCGAATATTCAACATCTATCGCGTTTTTGGTTTTACACAGCAAAAGACCGATTGAAGGATTGTCTTCCGGTTTTTTTATGAGTGAATCCACCGCCGACAGATAAAAGTTTAACTTGCCTGCATATTCCGGTTTGAACTTCCCGGCTTTCAATTCAACAATCACAAAACAGCGCAAATGGATGTGGTAAAAAAGCATATCCAGAAAATACTCGCTCTCATTTACCAGCAGCTTGTACTGCCTGCCGACAAAAGCAAACCCCTTGCCCAGCTCCAGTATAAAATCAGTTATTTTCTGAATTAAAGCATGCTCAATATCACGCTCCTGCGCATCATCTTCAAGTCCGAGAAAATCAAAATTATAGGGGTCTTTTAAAGTTTCCTGAGCAAGGGCCGCATGAGGGTCGGGTAATACAGCGCTAAAATTTGACAGCGCTTTGCCTTGTCTGGCATATTCATTTTTTAAAATCTTTAACTCAAGCACATCTCTGGCCCAGCCATTTGCAATTGACGCTCCACAATACCACAATGCTTCATCAACATCCTTGACTTTGGAGATAACGAGACGATTATGCCCCCAGGGAATTTGTGCCACAGCCTGTGGCACAAATTGAAATCGAACGGAATAAAACAGATACCATTGCCGGATAGCGTATAAATTCCGGCGTGAAAATCCTTTCATATCCGGAAACGCGTCCGTTAAATCACGCGAAAGCCGGTCAATAAAGGCAGCACCCCATTCAACCTGCTTTTCTTTCAATATTATATTGCCGCCAATATGCCAGTAAAGCTCTATTAAAGCCGAGTTTAACGTAAGCGCAGCCTGATGCCGCGCTACTGAAATTTGTTGCTTAAGCTCCTTTATCCAATGCAAATACGAAAGTTCGATATTCCGCTCAGGCTTCATTTGACACCTCATCCGCAGTTCCCGCAATCAAACGCTTTTTGCGCACGGGCAGCACCTTGTTATAGGCCTGCAAAATCGCCTCCGGCAATGCGCACAGTTCGACTTTGTCAGCAACCTCTTCAAACTCATCATCGTATGCGTAATGCCCCGGCGAAAATACATAGACCTTGCAACAGCCCGGCAATTGCTTAATCATTTCCACCGCCGCCTCTATTTTACGCGAATCAAAGATAATGACCATTGCGGATTCAGCGCCGTTGAATACCCGGATATCCTTGTCCCTGCCGGCGAACCCCTTCAGCGGCTCATAGCAGCTCTCGCGGATACACAGCAGGTCAACCGCGCACAATGTCAGTTCCTTGCGGTTCTTCTGCGACGGCGAACGCTCCACAAATTCCGTCTTGTAATACCGCAGACTGTTTTTCTTCAATCCGGCAACAGTCCCGCCGTCAGGTTTTGTATATCCTTGAATCACCCGCTTATTGCGCTCGTAAGTCACCTGTTCGCAGATGTTATTCTCGTTGTTCGTCACCAGGATGCATTGACGCGAACCGCCGTCATCCGCATTCAACGCCATTGTCGCATGCAGGGTTGTTCCGGAACCGGCGAAGAAGTCAAGGACAATGGAATTGTTGCCGGGAAATTGATTAATAAAAAATCGAATTAGCGATATTGGCTTAGGATATACAAACGATGTGGCTCCAAGAATATCTTGAATTTGCTTCGTTCCCTCAGAATTCAATCCAACTTTTTCAGTATCAATATTACTGATTAATGTCGAAATTGGATTAACATCTGTCTTTAACTCGTTTAAGAATCTTTTTAGCATCGGCTTGCCTTTGCCGCTTTTGGGAAAAATTACACGTCCTTCTCGAATAAGCTTATCCATTGATTCTGGGATATAGGCCCATACTCTGTTGGGATTGGCCGGATAGATCTTTCCGGTTTCAGGATCAATTAAATCATAGAATTGATTCGGCCTTAAATCTTTTCCCATTCCAACGGTTAAATTATCTGAAATCCATAACCCACGGCAATCATTATCAGGGTTCTTATATCGACAATTATCTTTCTGTAAACCTTTGAGACAATCAAAATTGTTTTTTGTAACGCAGAATATAAACTCATGATCTGTCGATGCTCGATGATCTGCCATTCCAGATGATGCTCTTCTTTTCCATACAAATGAGGCGATAAAATTATTTTCTCCGAAAATTTCATCGCAGAGAAGTTTGAGCTGCGCCTGTTCGTTGTCGTCGATAGAGATGAAGATAACGCCGGTTTCTTTGAGCAGGTGCTTGGCAAGTTTCAGTCGTTTGCTCATGAAACTCAGCCACTTGGAATGACGCCATGAATCTTCCTTGTCCACGAACGAATCGTTGTAGATGAAATCTTTATTCCCGGTGTTGTAAGGCGGATCAATGTAGATAACGTCAATTTTCCCGGCGTGAGTATATTGGAGGGCCGTAAGGGCGTGAAGGTTATCGCCCTCAATCAGAATATGGTCGGGCGCGCCTGATTCCCGGCTGAGTATGCGCCGCTCCGCCGCTTCTTTAAGAACGGGCAGTTTTTCGCGCAAATGCTCTTCGACATTTTCCGGCTTGTCCTCCCAGACCAGTCCATATTTCTTTCTGGTATTGAGCAGTCCGAGCAACGCGGATTTTTCATCGGCGTCAAGGCCGGGCAATTCTCGTATGCGCTCAAACAACGCCTGGTTATCAACAGCCATAATCATATTCCTTATCATATAAGCTCAGAGCGGGAGCATGAAAAGGGAATCCTGCGCTTTGCGGGCGTATCGTTGAATTTCCCCCGTTCTCCCGTAAGTAACTGACCGTTTGAAATTACATTAAACAAAATTAAACATATAATAAATTAAAACCATTACAAGTTCAAAACCGATTATTGTTGCGTCAAAATGAACATTAAGCCATTCATTTATTTTAACTATTCAGCAACATAAGATAGCTGGAGCAGTAGGACATTTTGCGTCCGTGAAAAGCGAGATTCATCTTTTTTCTGAAAAAATTTATAGTGGAGAAATTACGTCACGTTATCCGCCAAATGAAAGTTCCTGATGAGGGTCGCTAGGGGAACCTGACTTCCGCGCAATTGCGCCGCTTGGGCATATCTTCCGCGTCAGCTTCGCCTTGCAGTATGCTTATACAGCATCGGTTTGCTTTCTTGAATCTACGCCAAAACCTTCGCATTGACGAAAGTCTTTTAGCCGCCGGCGGCCCGCCGGGCGTGATCCGACGATCCCGGGATTTCCTTCATATTCTTCATGGTGAAGTGTATTTGTCTTTCCTCGGTGTGCTCTGCGTCCTTCCCGCAGTCGCGGGATAAAACTGTGTTGGCTTTTTTCGTGAATTTTCGTGCCTTTCGTGGTTAAGGTGTATTTTGGGGTTGCGGCTATGCCGCGCTAAATTATCAGTGATCTCTGTGGTAAACATGTATCCCCTGCTCCCTGCTTTCAACTTTTTTTGCTTTCCATCCCGCATTCGCGGGACCAGCAAAGCTGGCTCACTTTCCATTTCCTCCCGTCTTTAAAACTTTAGAACTTTAGCGCTTTAGAATTTTAGACCTTCATTTATACATATAGTGATTTTGTCAATGGCAAGCATGACAAGATGTTTATTGAAAACATTTTAACCATAAAAATCAGGATAGTTTCGGGGCATGTTTCAAAGAGGATGATTCCACGTTTTTAAGTTCAAATAATGCTGCAATCGCATTTCTAAAATATATGTTTCGCCCTTGATGATCGTTTTATGGCATCGGACTGTTGCTTCATAGTAATGGCTCAGTCTTTACGGCCTCTCAAAATATCCGCATAAAATTTAAAAT
>JBAWXM010000290.1:0-6840 GCA_037144075.1 Lentisphaerota bacterium
TTGTAAATACAGAAAGCCGGAAGACTGGAGAACGGTAGGAAAAAGTCCATTTGTGATGATATCTTGTCAACGCACTTGAAAACGCGGGTTTTAATCTTAGAATCTTTGTTTTGGACTTCTATAGTATTACGTCGCCTCTTCACCAGAATTAGTGGGCAGCTCAGCCTGAAACTTAGCTTGAAAGATTTGGAATCAAATAAATGACGGATTAAAAGGCCGGCATTTTAATGAAATGACGGGTGACATATGAATTATGAACGTAATATTCAAAAATTGGGTTGGATGAAAAAATACATATTTTCTTCTGACCCGGCAACAGCCGTATTTGCAGCAGGTTCGGGATGCCGTCAAGAGAGCAAACGGAATAATAGGTAGCTCGCGACAGGTTATGCCGGATTGCGACCTTTACGGAATCACGGTTCTGTTGCATTGTTCTGTCCCTCGTCCTATAGTTACCCATAAATTCCAGTGAAAATCCACAATCCCGGGTAAGCCCAGAAACTCCAGGACATAAGGATTTTTCAGTTCGTCGGATACATTTGCCGACCTGAAAGAAGGCGGACTTCCGCCAGCATCGTCTCCGGTTTGCGGCTCTTAAGAATGCGCTCGTAGTAAAAGGAATGA
The DNA here is from genome assembly GCA_037144075.1 of Lentisphaerota bacterium. Classification (GTDB taxonomy): domain Bacteria; phylum Verrucomicrobiota; class Lentisphaeria; order Victivallales; family Victivallaceae; genus CAIPAT01. The sequence goes on from JBAWXM010000290.1 coordinate 625, forward strand.
ATCTGCCGCTCCAGCGTGCGTTTGTCCCAACTGCCGGCAATCGCTTCCCGCGCGTAAAAATCACGGGCCGCTGTATTATTCACCCGCATTAAAGCTCGATAATGAGACCAGGAAAGCTGCGGCGAAAAACCAGCCGGCAATTCCGTACCCATTGGGCATGGGATTACTGTAGAAGCAGATTCCACGCACATTGGAGAAAAAGTTGACACGCTGATAAATTCTCTTCCCGCGAGGAAGAGAATCTTTGCATGGTCAGCATAAACCAGATAAAATTGCCGGAAGTTCCACAAGACAGGCGAAGAAAAACATTTGCCATACCGCTCCGTCAGCCTCGCCGACAGTTTTTCCACAACCTTTTCTCCATACTCCGCCCGCTCCCGCCCGGATTGAATTTCCTCAACAACCTCCCGCCCGATAAGCCAGTACGCCACCACCATATTCACGTTGACCGCGCGAACCACATTCCCGCGCACTTCCTCGCAAAATCGAAATCACACGGTCAAAAAGATGACCCGCCCCCGCTAACGCAGACTTTTGAGAATCATTTTTCACGCTCATCGTTACCCTCCATCGGGCGAATCATGCTTCCAATAAAATCATTTTCCTCTCCGTCCTTACCCAAGCATAATACCCGACATTTAAGCTTCTTCGGGGTTCACCTATTTTCTTGAAAAGCCAGTATATAGATGTTTGATTGCTGAATACAATTTTTGGAACGCTTCCCGGCATTACTCTGACCTCGGGTAGTGATTTGCCAAACCGGAACCGATGACTTTTTAATTTTTTCCGGTAAATATTTTGTTAAAAAAGCGCTATCCAAGGGTTGAATTTATGATTAAAATGGATAGACTGAAAGAGTGAAATTGTATGAGAGAAGTCAGGAGTCAGAATAATACAGAAGGCTGAAAACGGAAGACAAGGGACAAGGATAGAACTGAATATCCAATATCCAACACGGAATATCCAATGTCCAAGCGGGACAGCCGGAAGACTGAGGGGCAGAAGTCAGGAGTCAGCGTTTGACTGCGGTGCCCGCAGTTTTATCAAATAAGAAACGAAAGATAAAAGACAAAAGTAAAAAGATAAAAGTTTAAATCAAGAAAAAGATTTCTCTGTGTCTTTGTGCCTTTGTGGTTAAGTTTCAAAATAGAATAAGACAGAAGACGGAAGACGGGAAACCGAGGCTGAATTGTTAACAGGGATTTACAGGATATACAGGATGTTTAAAAATAGTCAGAAATCAGAATAAAACGTCGGAAAATAAATAGTTTTTCTGCTGATTTTGTGCGTTCTATTCTGACTCCTGACTCCCTGTTTTACTACTATACTTAAAACTTATGATTAAAAGCGAGGGTTTGAATGGCTGCTGATTTTGTACATCTGCATTTACATACGCACTACAGTCTGCTGGACGGGGCCTGCACGCCGGCCGGACTGCTGGACATGGCTAAACTTTACAATATGCCGGCCGTGGCGATGACCGATCACGGTTTCATGGGCGGCGCGCTGGATATGTATAAGACTTTTAAAGATACCGGGGTCAAGCCGATCATCGGCTGCGAAGCCTATGTGGCGCCGGGGTCGCGTCTGGATAAAACTCAAACCCACCCGGATTTCCGCGGCTACCATCTGGTGCTGCTGGCAAAAGACATCACCGGTTATCACAGTTTATGCAAACTGCTTTCCGAAGCCCATTTGAACGGTTTTTACTACAAACCGAGGGTTGACAAGGAGTTGCTTCAGCAGCATCATGAGGGCTTGATCGCGCTTAGCGCCTGCATTGGCGGACAAATCCCCAGAGCAATTTTAAACGGCAGCATGACCGAGGCTGAAAAACAGATCGGCGAATATTGTGAAATTTTCGGTAAAGAGAATTTTTATCTGGAACTGATGGATCACGGCATGGAAGAGGAGCGCAAAGCCAACCGCTGCATAATCGAACTATCAAAGAAACTGCAACTGCCGCTGGTCGCCACCAACGACGTGCATTACCTGAAGAAAGAGCATGCCAAAGCGCATGAGATCATGCTCTGCATTGAGACTCAGTCCAAACTCGACGATCCGAAGCATTTCAGTTTCTGCGCTCCGGAGTTTTATTTCAAAAGCCCGGACGAGATGAAAGAACTGTTCAAGGAAATACCGGAAGCGGTGACCAACACCGTCGCGGTGGCGGAACGCTGCAATGTTGTTTTCAATATGAAAGCCAACCATTACCCGGTCTATAAAATCACCGACTCCGATCTGCCGGAGAAGGAATATCTGCGGAATATCTGCCTAGGGAACATCAAAGATCTTTATGGTTTTGATCCGCTGGCAAAGGATTTAAAGCCGGAACAGCAGGCTGTGCTTGAGCGCATGGATTTCGAATTGAACGTCATCAATAATTCCAAATATTGCAGTTATTTTCTGGTCGTAAGCGATTTTATCAAATACGCCAAGGATAACGACATTCCGGTCGGACCCGGCCGCGGCAGCGGCGCAGGCAGCGTGGTCGCGTATCTCACCAGAATCACCGGACTGGACCCGCTGCGGTACAATCTGCTGTTTGAACGTTTCCTTAACCCGGAGCGCGTCAGCCCGCCTGACTTTGATATTGACTTCTGCGAAAAGCGGCGCGGCGAAGTTATTGAATATGTCCGCCGCAAATACGGAGTTGACAGCGTGGCGCAGATCGGAACTTACGGCACGCTCAAGGCTAAAGCCGTGATCAAAGACGTGGCGCGGGTGCTGGGGCATGATTTTGAGCGAGGCAATCAGCTGACCAAACTCATTCCGGCCGACCCAAAAATGACGCTGAAGAAGGCGAAAGAGGAATCAAAGGAGCTGAGCGAACTGATTGCCGGTGAAAGCTGGGTCAAGGAAATATTTGAATATGCCGAAGTGCTGGAGGGCATCAACCGCCAGATGGGCATTCACGCCGCCGGAGTGATCATCGGCGACCAGCGCCTGGATAATCTCGTTCCGCTCTCCAACGGCGCCGGCAAAGAAGTGATCACCGAATTTCCCGCCGGCAACTGCGAAGAACTCGGCCTGCTGAAGATGGACTTCCTCGGCCTGAAGACCCTGACGATCATTCACGACGCGTGTGAAATTATCAAAAAGACCCAGAACATAGTTCTGGATATTTCAAAAATTCCGCTGGATGACCCCAATACGTTCAAACTGCTTAATCGCGGCGACACCATTGCGGTGTTCCAGCTGGAATCCTCCGGCATGCAGAATCTGTGCCGCCAGTTCGGGGTGGAAACCATCGAACACGTGATTGCGCTGATTGCGATTTACCGTCCGGGACCGATGCAGTTCATTCCTGACTTCATTGCCCGCAAAAAGGGTCTGGAAAAAATCGAATACGACCATCCGAAGATGGAAAAATACCTCAACGAAACCTACGGCATCATGCTCTATCAGGAGCAGATTATGCAGGTTGTGCAGGTGCTGGGCGGATTCACGCTCGGCGGTTCCGACATTCTGCGCCGCGCCATCGGCAAGAAGAAGATCAAGGAACTGGAGGAGCAGAAAGCCAAGTTCGTCAAAGGCTGCGCCGAAACCAACAATATCAGCGAGGCGCTGGCGAACGAGATATGGGAAAAAATTTCCAAATTTGCCGGATACGGTTTCAACAAATCCCATAGTGCCGCCTACGCCTATGTGGCGTATCAGACCGCCTATCTGAAAGCCAACTACCCGGTGGAGTTTATGACCGCGGTGCTGTGCAGCGAAATCGACAGTTCCGAACAGATTACGTTCTTTATCAACGAATGCCGCGAAATGGGCATCCAGATTCTGCCGCCGGACATCAACACCAGCGACAAGGAATTCACCGTTGACGGCAAGTCTATCCGCTTCGGCCTCGGCGCAATTAAAAACGTCGGGGACGCCGCCGCCGGGAAGATCATCGAATTCAGGAATCAGGACGGGAACTACAAGACTTTTCTGGATTTCTGCGAACGCGTCGGAAGCGCGGTAAATTCCCGCATGATCGAGCATCTGACCAAAGCCGGCGCGTTTGACAGCCTGGGGTTGCGCCGTTCGCAACTGCTGGCGATTGCCGAGCCAACCATGAGCTATGCCCAGTCCAGGATCAAAGACCGCGACAGCGGCCAGGGATCGCTGTTTGATCTGCTGGACACCGCCGGGCAGGAGGACATTTTATCGGTGCCGGTGCCGGATATTCCGGAATTCGATGAAAACGACATTTTGAAAAGCGAAAAAGAACTGCTGGGGTTTTATATCACCGGCCATCCGCTGGCGAAGTATGCGGAACTGATCAAAACGTTCTCCACCGTCAAAATCCGCGATCTGTCGGAAATGGCGGATAACATCGGAATCAGGACCGGCGGCATCGTCAAGTCGTTTCAGCGCCGTTTAGCCAAGAATTCCGGCAAGCCGTTTGCGATCATGGAACTGGAGGATCTGGAAGGCTCTATCGAGTGCATGGTTTACGCGAAATGCCTGGAGGAAACGGACGCGTCAGGTTTTGAACTGAAAGAGGACGTGCCGCTGTTTGTCGAAGCCTTCACCAGTCAGCGCGAGGAGTCGGAAAAGCTCAAGCTGATCGCGGAAAAAATCATTCCGATTGACAAAGCCGCGGGAATGTATTCCGACCAGATTCATTTTCACCTTTACGAAGGCAGCGCTTCCGCAGATGATCTGAAACAGCTTTTTGATATATGCAAGGATTATCCGGGCGACGCCCAGGTGATTCTATGCATCTCCTGTGTCTCCGGCGAAATTGTATTTGTTGAAGCTGCCCGCAACTTGAAAGTCAGAGTGAACGCCGACATGCTGCAGCGCGTGAAAGAGTGTCTTGGCGAAAAACGGTTCAAGATCAAAGCCAATAAGAAGGTTCCGGAGGCCAGGCAACGGTATTTTAACCCAAAAAAAACAGTTGAACCTTAGAGACAATTGCAAGAGTAGTCAGAATTCAGATACCATGAGTAAGTGACAATAAATCCGGATTTCAGTTCGACTTTCATTCTGAATTCATGCAAAACTTGAGTTTTGCAATTGGCTCCTAAATGCTTTATGGCAAAAAGTAATTTAACAAAAAAAAGTTAACAATAATGAATAGCCTGAAATCCAGCATTCAACCCTCCGGGTCGGACATTGCACCATGTCTGCACTGTGATTTTGAACTTGCAGCCCACACTGTGGCGATTATTAATGCGGCGGCGCCGCCCATAATCACAGCACATCCACGGCACACTGACTCGACTGCTTTTTTCAGGTTTAACAAGAACGGTAACGGCAATGGAAAATTCCACGGTGAATCCGCCTCCTGAAAATGATCCGGAGAAAGTATTCCGGCAGGTTGCCGCGGAAATCCTCAAAGATGCCCCGCCGGCAGTTTCCGCGGGAATCGGCGGCTGGCTGCTTCTGCCGTCAATCGGCCTGGGTGTGATGTCTTGTGTGCGGATTGACGGCATCACGAAAATGCTGCTTTCATTCAGTCCTGGAAACTGGAAAGCGCTGACTGATCCGGCGTCACCGGGTTATCACTGGGCATGGGGGCCGGTTATGGTTTCCGGACTGGTTATAGAGGTCATTCTGCTGGTACTGGGAATTGTGCTGCTGGTACTGCTTTTCCGCAGAAAAAAATTCTTTCCAAAATTGATCATCGCTTATTATCTGCTGGATGTGGTTTCGGTTGTCGGCTGTACATTTGCCGTCGCGGTAATCAGCATGAAACAGTTCCAGTTCTCCGAACTGTTTTCCCCCGAGAACTGCCGGCAGGTTTTAAACGGCTCGATCTGGGCGTTCATCTGGATCCCCTATTTCATTATGTCAAAACGGGTGAAGAATACCTTTGTCAATGATTGAAACGGAGTCAGATACCGTGAGTAAGTGACAAGGAAAATGACGGATAGTAGTACGTACGAATGAATGCGGCGGTTTCCGCGTTCATTCACTGACTGCATGCATTATCTTCATACTCTTTAAGTCCTTCATGGTTAAAAAGATAATTCAGTAAATCTTCAAACGGAAAAACGTTCTGGTTGAGCATTTTTCTCCATATAATTGAACTGTTGTATTTATGAAAAACAATAAACAATTTATCGGGGTGCTGCTCGGGATTATAGCAACATCATTCTGGGCAAGTTTCTATATTGTCGGGCGTTATCTTTTCGGCGAAGACGAAGCAAAATTAGACCCGGTTTTCCGGCATGTTTCAAATAATGGTTAAAGATAGTTGACACTTTTTTGAGACGCATCCCT
>JBAWXM010000291.1:0-6834 GCA_037144075.1 Lentisphaerota bacterium
GAGCAGGACGCAATTTATGCCGGTCATAAGCAGAAAGCTGGCACCATTCGAAAGTTGAAGTCCGAAAAATAGTCCACGTATAACCCAGGCTCCACCCGTAACGAAAAAGAACAAAGCCAGCGGAATGAATATCTTCATTGGATGAAACATTACGACCAGATAGAATATTTCGGAAACAGTATCAAAGGCTGTTCTAGTAGATATCGTGCTGACGCCACTTCGACGGCGATTGATGCGGATTGGCTCCTCCAGTACCAGATGCCGGCTGTCGACAAAGAGCAAAAGTATAATATCCGAATATGCCATGTTATCCGGACAGATTGGCAAGTTCTCCAGCGCCAGATCCCGACGGTACAATTTCATCCCGGAATTCTGGTCGCGCACTGGAACACTCATGATCATCCTGATCAGGGAACGGATCATGAACTTGCCGAAATTACGATACCACCCGCTGTGATTGTAGCTGTCGGTCGGTCGTCCTCCGACCACCATATCGGCATTGGCCTCAATCGCCCGGTCAAGCAGATGTTCAACGTCGTCCAGATTATGCTGCCCGTCTGCGTCAATGGTCACGATATAATCGCTCACAGCCGTCAGTATTCCGGTTTTTATTGCCGCGCCATAGCCGCGATTGAGTTTATGCCTGACTACTTTGACTCTTTCGGAGGCAAAGTCGGATAACAGTTGAGCTGAATTGTCTCGCGAACCGTCATCCACGATTACAAGTTGCCAATCCCGCTCTTCGCATTTTTTTACGATTTCTGGAAATACTGCCGGAATATTATCCGCTTCATTGTAACACGGAACTATCACTGTCAATTTTTTATTCATACCACATTCTCCATAACAAATAGAACTATTTACGGCAATAAAGGCGGAACTTACCGGTGAAGGGATGCGTGACCTCACGCAATCGATACTTTACGGCAAAATCATCATGCGGCTCGTCGCCTTGAAAAATAGCAACATCAAAATTATACTGTTCCGCCTGCAATCTGTAACTTTTGCAAACTAGACTGTTGTTCGTGATATAAAAACCGGAATAAAAAGCAGCTTCTGCGTAATCACTGTAACAACGCACTCTTCTGTCGCGCTCCCCCACTGGCAGGAAATCTGCGGCATGTTGTTTCAGGTAGTAACCGTATTTGGCCTCATCGCATCCGTTTTCCGCCAGCATAAACGACCAGCCATTATGCACTTGAGCCACTGCTGTTATTAACGCCAGTGAAACAATGATATTCCGCCACAGCCGTTTCCAAGGCCAGGGAAGAGCAAGAATCAAGAACAGCGGCAATAAAGAAAATGGCAACAGCAACGGGCTGATAAAAGTATAATACCTGTATGATGAACAGTCGGCAAAATACAATATGCAATGCACAAGTATCAAAACAGCTCCGGCGGAATATTCCAGTCGCCACCCGTCGCGTACAATCTGCGGAATTTCACAGTGGATCAAGTCATAAACCAACCTGTAGCGAAAGACGCAAAATCCAATCCCGATTACAGCAAGCGCCAAATAGAGCTCATAAGCACCGCGCATGGCATCGACAAAGACAGCTTTGGCCTGTTTCAAAACATCAAATCCCTGCTTAGATTTGTAAGCTTGAGCGCTTTCCTGAATGGCTTTGGGATGCGGATAGTCCTGCGGCAGTTTAACTATCTTGTTCATGTGAAAAAAATAATCCATGTAGGGATGATAGCGCGTATCTAAAGACGGATATCCGGTTTTCTCCATATTGTAAAGTATCCGCGGCATGACCAGCAGAGAGAAAGCGAAAACAACCAGTAAGGAATAGCCAATTATCTTCCAGACTTTTCCTGTTGACACCCCATTGCGAATATTCCACAATGCGCCGAGGATTAGCAGGATTACGAAAGTTGCCGAAATAATCAGTCCTTCCGCACGTGCCAGCGCCAATCCTGCTATTGCGAACGCAAACCATAAGCTCCTCCGGATATTCATCCGCTCATACAAACAGCACAACAGCCAAAAAGATAGAATGAAAAAGAAGTTTCGTGCCGATTCCAGCAAACCGGTACAACTGAACCTGATGATTTTAGGGGCTATCGCAAACATAAGACACCCGACCGATGCCCATAACGGCGAAACAAATCTTTTCAGTAAAGCATTCAACGGAAAAATAGTGGCAATAAAGAAGACGCAAGAGACAATCATCAATGACTGATAGGCGGAAATACCGGACAAGGAGACGATGCCGCCTAGTACCATATTCAGAACGGGCAATCCTGGATCCAACGCCAGAGTCCAATCGCCGCGAGCAGCCTCCTGCACGCCAAACGCATAACAAAAAGCGACATCGCGGTACATGTTCTGATTAAAAAATATATGCATCAGACTAGACATCACAGCAAAAAACAATGTCAGCCACATGACTTTTCTTGAATCTGAGAAAAACGATACAACGTATTCATACAGCCTGCCGTAAACCATCTATATTCCCTCAGATTTGTCTATCATTACTGCAAATTCAACATCTATACACCGGTCAGCAATTCCGAATGCAAAATAGTTCGCGCTGATCGGAATTGCGTACACCGGTATAATAACAATCACAAATTATATTCTTTTCTTGAAAACAATTACATACAGAGTTATTCTATATTCTACGTTGCTAAACCTACAACATTTATTTAAATTTACAAACTCATTAATTTAAATTACTGTATGGACAAGCGGTGAATCTGATTATATTTTTAGCGAAGCCAAGTTAGAGAAAAACGGGAAAGTGTGTGTAATAATTTATGAACTTTAAACAAGTAGTTGTTTCTCGTCTTCAGAACATAGGCGACATGATTGTATTTCTCCCTGCACTCAAGCGTCTGAGAGAAAACCTTCCTGATGCCAGAATTACTTTATTAGGTAAGCATGAAGGAGGCATTGAAATTGCTAAACAGTGTCCTTGGATAGACGATATAATAGTGATTCAAAACCGTTCCTTGAGAGAAAAATTACGCATCATTTATAAATTCAGAAAAATGCATATCGACCTTTTTATTGTTTCTCCGCAGGATCAAGGAAAAGTGCCGTGGGCAGTTATGGGTGGAGCTAAAAAAATTGCAGCATTCCATGATATTTGGGATAGAGGGGTTGTCAAGCGCGAAAAATGGAAATGGGGAATTAACATTCCACTGATGTTTGACAGAAATAAAACTGAGACAGAAAACAGTATCAGATTGATAGATGCCGCACTTGAGGCATCCGGCGTAAAAGTTGAAAGCCAGCCAGACCTCTATCCGGTTTACGACAATTTCAAACCAGTAACTCCAGCAAAAATCAACAAATTGCTCCGTCAATTCAAAAATGATTCAGCATCCTCGATAATTGTTTCTTCTGTAATATCAAAAGGCTCATCAAAAAACTGGCCTGCCGAAAATTATATTCTGCTATTTAAAAGGCTTATAAGTAATAACAACGCACAAATCATTCTCATTGGGGCGGAATCAGACACAGACAAGAACAATGAAATCATGAAGTATTTCAACTCCACCGAAATGATATCTTTTGTCGGCAAATTTTCAATTGACGAGTCTGCCTATCTGATTAAAGAAGCTGATTTATATATTGGCACCGATTCTGGGCCAGCGCATATTGCATATGCCGTCGGCACCCCTTCGGTTGTCTTTTTCAAAAAAGAAAATGTTGCACGCTGGCTTACCCCGTATAATATTCAAATTAAAACAGTTATAATTGCGGAGAATAATGATATCAAATCAATTGCAGAGGAAACTGTCTTTAACGCCTGCCAAAAATTCATCCAAAGCAAAATGTGTACAGGCTTAAATAATCAATAAATAAAGTTGCGTATTTATGAAACTGGCCTTTTGCATTTTTAAATACTTCCCTTATGGCGGCTTGCAGGGGGATTTCCTGCGCATTGCGACTGAATGCCTGAGACGCGGACATGAGGTGATTGTTTATACCCGATCATGGGACGGCGTTGTGCCTGAAGGGCTTGACATCCGGCTGATAAAAGCCGGAGCCTTGACCAATCACGGCAAAGCCATCGCATTTTACAAACAGCTTCGGCATGAACTGCAATCCAGTCGGCCGGCAGGAATAATCGGCTTCAACCGGATACCGGGACTTGATGTTTACTTTGCCGGGGATAACTGCCTTGCCGAAAAAGCGGAAAAACGCTTCTTCTACCGGACGTTCAATCCGCGTTACAGAACTTACGCCTATATGGAAAAGATTATTTTCTCCCCGTCCGCCCATACAGAAATTCTGTATATAGCAGAACCTCAGAAAACCGGTTATATCAAACACTACGCAACTCAAGCGCAGCGTTTTCATCTGCTGCCGCCGGGAATTCCGGAAGACCGGCGGCGCTCGCCTGAATCAGCCGCGATCCGGGAAATTTTTAGAAAAACGGAGGGCATTGCCGCAGATGAACACATCCTGCTTCAAGTCGGATCCGGATTTATCGCCAAAGGGGTTGATCGTTCAATTCGCGCTGTCGCCGCCCTGCCGGATAACGTGCGCAGAAAAACCAGATTATGGATCGCCGGGAAAGACAATCCGCGAAAATTCATCAAACTGGCTGAAAGCCTTGGCATTGCTTCTCAAGTGGTTTTTCTGGGAGGACGCAACGATATCCCGGCACTTTTAGCCGGAGCTGACCTGATGATACATCCGGCCATTGATGAAGCGGCCGGCAATGTCCTTCTGGAGGCCATGACCGCCGGACTCCCGGTATTATGCACTGCGGCTTGCGGCCATTCTCCATACATAGAAGAATCAGACGCCGGAACGGTGCTGCCCGGCCCATTTTCACAATCGGAGCTTAATCAGTCACTCCTGGCAATGCTTAACAACAATCTGCCTGCAATCGGCGAAAAAGGCGTAGCGTTCGCCAGGCAGAACAATTTCTACAGCAGACACATCGTTGCCGCCGATATTATAGAAAAAGCGATAGCCGCGAAAACAGCGCGGTAAGGTTTAGGAGTTGTGAAGAAATAAGTGGTAATTTTATACGCAGGTATCCGGGAGAAATTCCGGCTTCGCCGGAGAGGAGCAAAGCCGCAGCGCTTTGTAACGAAGCGGCGGAACTGGAAGTTCCACGGAGACCACAGTAGAAAGTGCCAGTTATTTTTGAACCACTCCCTATGGGAGGCATTATGAAGAAACTTATTATTGTGCGCCATGCACATGCGGTCCACGACGGCACTGCCGATTTCAAACGTATTCTGACCGAAGACGGACTGGAGGAGGCCGCACAGGCAGGTAAAATCCTGAAAAAGCATGATCTCCTGCCTGATATGATCATTTCCAGTCCGGCCGCGCGCGCCATGCAGACAGCGAGAAGAGCCGCGCACAAAATGGACTTTCCGGAAGATTTAATTGTTTATGACCGCGAACTCTATGCGGCTGACGAAGATGACATGCTGGCCATCATTCATCAAGTGGATGATTCGTGCAAAATATTAATGACAGTCGGCCATAACCCGCCATTGCTGCATCTGGCCAATAATCTGGCTCCGGAATCCATCAGCTCTTTGCCGCCGGGCGGCGTCATTGTCATCGAGTTCCCGAAAGGATTTTCATGGTCTGACATTAAAGCCGGTTCGGGCATTTCAGTATCCGCTCTGAATTTCTGATTTCTATTTTCTGCGCTCGATACAAACAGCGACGCTGCGGGAGTGTTTCAGCGCGCCGGGTTTGTCAACAGTTATCTTCACGCCTCTTACCAGTTCATACTTCAAACAGACAGTTGCGGCCTCTGCCGCCAGACGTTCAAGCAGCAGAAAAGACGAAGATTCCGCCATCGCCAGAATATCATTCTCCACCGCCTGATAGTTCACCGTATCGTTAAGATCATCACTGCCGCCGGCGGTTGAAAGGTCGCAATCCAATTCAATATTGAACTCGATTTCCTGTTTTTTTTGACGTTCTTCTGGTAAAGTTCCAATTATGGACTTTACTTTCAAACATTTTATGATTATTTTATCCATATTGTTGTTCCTAAATAGATTTGATTTGATTTACATCCTTAACCAGTGTTTTACAAGTAGATTATAAAAAATCAACAGGACATTTGTTATGATTTCAGAAAGCAATGAACTCAGACTCTTCGTAGCGGTTGACATTCCGGAAGAACATAAAACCGCACTGCTGAAAGCTCAAAAAGCATTTCCAGGACTGCCATGGACCTGCGCCAGACAAATTCACCTGACTATGCGTTTTATCGGAGAAGTGGATGTTGACCAGTTCGACCGGGTCTCCGGGTGCCTGAACGATGTTTCGGCTGCGCCGTTCACATTGCACCCTGACGGCACCGGATTCTTCCCGGATGCCGCCAAACCGTCAATCTTCTGGTTCGGGCTCAAGGAGTCCGCTGAATTGCTTGAACTCAAGCAAAAAGTTGATGCGGTACTCAAGTCGGCAATTGGTCTGACTCCTGAAACCCGCGGCTTTGTTCCGCATGTGACGCTGCTGCGCTTTAAATCGCGGCCGGATGATGAACTTATTGCGTCACTCAGCACAAAGTTTTCCTCGCCTGGACTGCCGGCATTCAACGTCAGCTCTTTTTCGCTGTACTCCAGTCAGTTGAGCAACAGCGGCGCGGTTTACGTAAAAGAAGCAGAGTATAAACTTTAATCTGAATAATTCATAAACTTATGGCGAAATACTGCAATCTGCTCAAAGTAAAGTATTTGTTGATGTCCTCGCCGTAGCGCTGCTACGACTGCGGCATCGCCAAAATCTTTCTTTTTGAGCATATTTTCGTCTTTCATCCATTTTTCATGAATAATCCAGGTTAGGAGCTGTCAAGAAATAAACTTGACAAGTCTCGCGAAATATCCCGAAGAGAT
>JBAWXM010000292.1:0-6813 GCA_037144075.1 Lentisphaerota bacterium
TGCGGAGTTTTTTGAGAAGCTTGGCGATAAATGTCCGGATGCCCAGAAATCATGGGTTGGTTTATATCGGAAGAAAGCGCTGGGTATTGCTGAATACTTGTCTGCGTTCTGAGATAGATTCTGAGCACATTACAACTAGCATAAACTGCTTTCCAGGAAGCATGTTAACAGGATTATGACTTAGTACATTGTGAAAACCTATTGGAGAATGGCATGATATTTTATCATGTTCAGCCGGCTAAGCATGCCGGAATTATACAGGATAAGAGATGAAGCTTAACAGCAAAAATCCTTTGGGATTTCGCTGTTCCGGCGACCAACGCCTCGCTGGTGGATCACGTCCGGCAGGGGCGAGTAATTGAGAAATAATTTTTGTCCGCCGACGGCGTGGATGCGCAGGATATACAAGATTTCAACTAGAAAACGCAAGCTGAATTTATGCGCTTCGTGAAATTGAATTTTTGTTTGTTTTATTTTTTTACTGAGGTAGATTTAGAATAGCAAAACGGTATTGCCGATTATCTGAACGGCTTCAGAATCTTTATAAAGGTTATTCATGAAAACAACTGCAATCTCTCTGATCATGCTGATTTTTGTATTGCTTATAACGCTAATGGCATCGGCACAGGTGGAACCTATGAATTCTAAACTGGAGACAGTCCAGGCGGTGGAAGAGGCGCATAACGCGCTCTGGAGCAAGTTTATTGACAAGCATGGAATCATTCTTGATTTTATCGGCGAGATTCCAACTCCCGAGGACTGCGCAACAGGAAGGCCAAATGCCATCGGCTGGTTCTGTCCTATCGAGAACGGCCCGATGTTTAACGGCTTGTATTTGCCCGCGGTCTGCGAACGGGCGCGGCGCAGCGGCAATTCGACTGACAAGGAACAGGCGCGGCAACTGGCGCAGGGGCTCATCAAGTGCGCTTCAGTATCGGACGTGCCGGGCATGATCGTGCGGGGCATGGCGACTGACGGCAAAAGTCATTATCCGCTTGGCTCCGACGACCAGACCCATCCATGGTTTCTGGGGTTATATGCTTATTGGAAAAGCAATATTCCGTCGGACGCTGAAAAAATGGAGATTGCCGCCAAGGTCAGGGAAGTTGCGGAGGCACTTGAATCAAAAGGCTGGCTATGTCCGTGTGACGGCTCTTTCAAAGGAAATTTCCGGGGCGGATTCAAAGGCGACCATTTTCGTGATGCGGCGCGGTATTTGTTCATGCTCAAAGTAGTTAATGAAATGACCGGGAATCAAGTATGGCTGGAGCGCTATCAGAAAGCGCTGACCGAACGGCCCGGTAAACGTGGAATGACACGTGTTGAAATATGCGCGGCAGGCTACGGGCCGGATATCGAGCTGTTGAAGTGGAACCGGAAAGCGTACCCGCATTGGAACTGGATTTTTGTTGGTTCCCAGGCATCATTGAAGTGCCTTGCGGAAACGGAAGCTGACGCCGGTGTCAAGGCGCATTTTCAAGCCGGACTGGCTGCCGGCGCCAGGGATGCATTCCCCGGTATCTCAGAATCGGTAAAGTTTGACAATAATGACAAGAAAGTTTTTGGCACTGCCAGCTGGCGGGAAGTTTATACAAAATGGTTCCCGCAGAAAACGCAGGCGGAAGCAATGAAACTTTCGGAGTCGGGCGACAATAAAAAGCGGGGAGAGCGGGGCAACTATGAACACCAGTTCGTGGACACTCCGCTGGCCGCCGCCGCAATTGTGGCGCTGGCAGGCGATCCGGCTCAGCGCGCTGCCGTTGAAAGAGCGATATGCCATTATGACTATGCCAAACTCTATTCGGTCAGGTTTTTCTTTGCCGAGTGCGCGTATTATGCGTACCCTGCCGAACCGGCAGCTGCCGCCGGCAGAGCGAAATAACGAATTCACCTGGCATAACTCACAAAACAGTTGAACGACTCGTTAATTATTTTTTTCAACTTTTTCAAAATAGTATATAAAAACGTGTTGACAAAATTCTATAATGTGTTATAATTGTAATTGTAAATTCTAATATATGGAATTTGTAAATATGAATAATACATTACAAAATGGTTTTATGCTGCTGGAGTTCATGGCGGAAACCGCCAATGAGTGTTCGGTCAAGGAACTGGCGGAGCATTTCAAACTGCCGAACAGCCACGTCTGCCGTTTACTGAAAACCCTGGCGGAAACTGGTTATGTGCTGCAGATACCAGGTTCCAGAAAATACCGGATCAGCTTGAAAATTCTATGTCTCTCCAACGCCAGACTGCTGAAAATAACGCTGCGGCAGAAAGCCCGTCCGTATTTGCAAAAACTGGCGGTCAAACTGGGCAACCCGGTATATCTGAGTGCGCCGTTTAACGGACTGTCCATCACCATTGACACATTTTTTCCCGAAAATTCCGCAGGAGACGCGGGGATGGCAATCGGGGCGGCGCATCTGCCCAATTGCCATGCCTGCGGCAAGGTCTGCGCCGCGTATCTGCCGGAAAACGAAATTGACGATTTCCTGGCCGGGATGGACTGGACCCCCCGTACTGTTCATACGATTACCTCGCCGGAGCGTTTCAAGCTGGAACTGGCAAGGATCCGGCAGGACAAGATAGCGACTACCGCATCGGAGATTCAGCTTGGACTGGGAGCGGTTGCCACCCCGATTTTCAATGCCGCCGGGGAACTGGCCGGCGCGGTCGGGGTTATGCTGCCAGCCGAACGTTACTGGACTGACGGGCTATGGGAAAAATTTAAATCTGAAACCCGGAATACGGCGGAATCAATTTCATTTGCCATCGGTTACCCGCTGCCGGAATGAGTTGAGAAATACGATGACGTATTATCGTTTTTATACTTATAAAGCTATTAATAGTAAACACCAAAAAAGGAGTTGTACATGAACGCCGCAGAAGTCAAAAGTATCGCAAAGCAGTTTGGCGCCGATCTGGTCGGAATCGCGCCGGTGGAACGTCTGGCGTATCTGCCGAAGGAACAAAACCCGCTGTCAATTTTTCCGCAGGCAAAGTCGGTGATCGTAATCGGGCGTCGCATTCTCCGCGGCTCACTGCGCGGGATTGAAGAAGGCACGAACTTTGACGGCACTTACGGGGCATTCGGCTTCCGCTACCTTGAGGATAATTTCCTGGCCAAAACCACTTACGATCTGACCTGCTGGATCGAAGCGCAGGGATTTGAAGCCGTGCCGCTGTTTTCTTATGACCATGACGGCAGCACCCAGGCCGTGCCGGTGACTCCCGGCAAGCCCGCACCGAATGTTTATCTGAAATGGCAATTGTCAGCCCATGCGGCCGGTCTCGGCGAAGTCGGCCTGGGCGGGTTCTTCCTGACCCCTGAGTTCGGCCACCGTCAACGTTTCGCCACGCTGCTGACTGACGAAGAGCTGGAAGCCGATCCGGTATTGCCCGCCAACTCCATTTGCAAAGACTGCCATGCCTGTATTGATGCATGTCCGCTGAAAGCATACGCCGCCACAACCCATAAGGAAGGAATTCCGGGCAGCGAGTCAGAGGTCAGAGACTACGATGCGGCAGTATGCGCGAAATGCCAGAACGGCGCCTGGATTCTGCCGGGACGGTTCGACCATGTTGACCGCTGCGCGTCATCATGCGGCCGTGAATGCCTGGTGGCTCTGGAGAAAAAGGGTGCGCTGTCCAATAAATTCCAGAATGAATTCAGGAAGCGGAGCGTCTGGAAAAATGATGTTCCCGGACGCGCCAAGTAACATACAGGAGCGAAAATCATGAGTACACAACTGACATCACAGATGATCAAGGATCTGGCGAAAAAGATCGGTACCGGCGGAGGCGGCGTGGATATCGTCGGCATCGCCAATATCGAACGTTTTGCCGAAGCTCCTGAACGCATGCACCCGAAAAATATATTCCCGGATTGCAAATCCGTAATTTCCATTGTGCAGCCGATTCCGCGCAGCACTTACCGCGGTATCACGGAAGGCACCCACTGGTCAAACTACACCTACTATTCTTATAACCGCTTAAATACGCTGTTCCGTCCGATGGTCACCTATGAACTGGCCAGGCTGATCGAAGACTGCGGTTTTGAAGCTGTGCCGGTATACCCCGGCGTTCCGGAAATGTATCCGAACAATCCCAATCCAGTAGCGCCCGGACGTCCGGTTCCGGATGTCTATATCAACGTGCGTATTGCCGGGGTCGCCTGCGGCCTGGGTGAAATCGGCTGGTCCAAGGTCTTCATTCATCCGGTTTACGGTCCGCGAGTCCGGCTGGGAACTATCCTGACCGACGCCGTGCTGGAACCCGACCCGCTGATCAAGCCTAAAACCTTGTGCAAGCATTGTATGAAGTGCGTGCCGGATTGTCCGGGCAACGCGATTCCCCGGAAAGGAGACCGTCCGAGCATCAAGATTCATATTGACGGGCAGGAATACGAGTGGGGCGACGTTCACATGGGGCGCTGCACCGCCACGCATCACGGTCTTAATTACAAAGCCTCGCCGTTCCTGAAGCGCTATTTTCCCGGTTTCAATTTTGACGTCACCAAAACGGAGATGTCAGAGGAACTGGCATACCGGATGACCTACACCATGGCGCAAGCCAACTGGTATCGTCAAAATCCGGAATTCCCGAGCAATGATCTGAATCCTTTTTACAAGCAAATACTGGATCATGTCGGTTATTTTGCGGTTTGCGGCGCCAAGGGTTGTATCCGGGCCTGCATGGAGTTCCAGGAAAAGGCTAAGAATATTGAACAGCATACGTTCAAGACTCCGGTATTTCCCGGACCCCAATGGGAATTGCAGCAGCCTGAAGCCGATGAAACCGGCGGGATTGTCGAAAAGAAGAAGCTAAAAGAACTTTTTCAGGATCCGGACCTGGACGCCGGCTGCTGGAAATAAGACCCTATAAAAAAAGCTGCCGGACAATATTCGGAAATGAATATGTCCGGCAGTATTTTTTTAGTACGGGCAATCAGTCCGCGAAAGCGGCGTTAATGCATTGAACGCATTGTTTCAGCGCTGGAACCGGATTGGCGGCATCGCCCTCGTATTCCAGCGTGACATAACCGTCGAAATCAATTGACTTGAGGAAACCGGCCAGTTCTTTCAGTTTCAGGTTTCCGGCGCCGACCACCACGTCCTCCGGGTTTCCGGCTCTGTCGAAGATGAAATCTTTTATGTGCAGACCGTAAAGCCTTTTCTGGTATTTTTTTGCTATTTCCACCGGATCAAAGCCGCTGTCAAGCATCCATGCAGTATCCAGGCATAAGCCGATCCGGTCGCTGCTTTTCGCAAATAGCGCTTCGATAGCCCATGGCGCGCCCAGCCGGTGATGTCTGCCGTGGTTATGGAGCGCCAGTTTCTTGCCATATTCGGCGGCCAATTTTTCGGCGACTGCCAGTCCGGCGTCATCATTGAAATCGGCGGACAGCGTCTTGAAACCGGCAAGTCTGGCGATTTCAAACGCCGGCCTTGCCTGCGCTTCATCCGAACCGAAACCATGAACTCCGAATGCGGAAACGGTAATTCCGGCCGCCTTGTAAATATCCAGCGTCGGCGCCGGATTATTCATGTCAATATGCACGCCGCAGAGTTCCAGATGGTTGACCCCGCATTCCTGCAAGGCGGCAATCAGCCGGGACGCTTGTTTGAACTCCCGGAAACACCAGCTTTGGATAGCCAGCCGTGAAACGATTGCTTTACCTGTAGACATAATGTTTTTCCTTTTGTTTATAATCTTTAGATCTTTGCGCTTCTCCCGAATGCGCCGGTACTCAAAGTAACTCAAGCTTCCCGCTTGATTAAGCAAGCCGGGATGCTTGCAGTATTCTTAAGCAATCCCCAAAATATCTTCGGGATATTTCGCAAAACTTGTCAAGTATTATTTAACAGCTCCTAAATTTTTGTCCAGTCGAAAATTACGGTAGTATATTCATCTTTGCGGTACATCAGGCCCTGATAAACAGCCTGGCATTCCGCCGGATTTGCCAGATGGGTCAATAACGGTTTTACTTTGAGTTTACCGGCTTGAATCAAGTTTTTTAAAATATTGCAATTTCTGGTCAGGCTGTGTTTGCTGCCGCGTTCCGGACGGGTCGGATAACGCCATTCCAGCGCGCCTTTTACCGTCACGCAGCCGTGATCCCATAAATGAGAATAGTTCAGGAATTTTGTCAGATCACACTGATATTCTCCGCGCGGAGATCCGAGCAATACCAGTTCGCTGCGCGGTCCGCCAAGCTTCGGCGCCTGTGCCGCCACTGCCGGCGCCCCGGTGGCTTCAATAATGATGTTGGCTTTGACTCCGCCGGTCAGCGCGAGCAGTTGTTCCAGTACGTCGCCCTGGGACGGGTTGATGGTTTCGGCAATTCCGCAGGCACGGGCCTGTTCAAGCCGGTGTTCCGCCAGATCAATGCCGATGACTCTTGCTCCGGCCAGTTGACAGAGCTGCGCCGCCAGATTGCCGATGGCGCCCATGCCGTAAACTGCGACAATATCGCCAAGTTCCGGCGGAGAAACCCGGAGCGCGGTGATTGCCACCGCCGCCAGACGGATAAACAGCAGTTCAGGCAGATTACCGGCAGCCGGCAGTTTAACCGTGACATTGTAGTCTGAACTCAAATCCACCGATGAAAATTCGCGATGCGGAGTGTAGGCTAAAACTGTTTCACCAACTTCATAGCCGGTTACGCCTGCTCCCAGCGCGGTTACTTTTCCAACTGCCGCGTAACCGGGATTGAACGGCAGCGGCGCCCAGCTTTCCATATGCGAGGAAATTAACAATAAATGCATCGCGCGGACTTACGCCGGCATTTATTGATCCGGAACATGTCTT
>JBAWXM010000293.1:0-6727 GCA_037144075.1 Lentisphaerota bacterium
TCCAATCCACAATTCTGCTCGTCTATGCTTAAATTTTCAGCCGCGCAGAGTATAACTATTTCAGCTGAGAAACTGTCAAAATGCAACAATTACCTTCGCCAAACCAGTTCCGGCGCATGCCGCTCGAAAGTTCAGCCGCTGAAACCGTTGAAAGTTCGCCGCCGGCAAGGATGTCTTTGATGGCAAACTTGTCAATCTCCTCAGGCAGATCATCAATATGAATTTCAAAATCGCTGATTGACGAGCGGTTTTTGAACAGACAGATAATCCCGCTCCCGGCTTCATTGAATTTGGCGAAGCCATCCCATTCGCCCGGATAGACATACTTGTCGCGGCGTAATTTGATGAACCTTGTCATCGGCCCCCCGCTTATGATCCCCTGAATCGCCGTCGTAACCAGGCGGATGATAGCCAGATTTTCCGGCGTTATTTTGCGCAGGTCCCCGGCCACCAGCGGTGTTCCCACCAGCGCGGTAAGCAGATGTTCAATATCATTCTGATTCTGAAGGCAGATCAGGCTGCCGAGCATGCGCTCAGGCGGCATTACCGTAACATAACGGTAAAGCGTGTTGCGGATCTTCAGGGCGTCAAGAATATGCGGACGCAGCGTGTTCATATTCGACACGTGATGCAATTCGGAATATTCCAGCGCGGCAATAGTCGGGCAATCTAAGCCGAACGCCTCAAAACTGAAGTCTACAATCAGATCGGGGAAAATCTTTTTGATTTCGTTCCTGACGTATTTCAAACCTGCATACTGCTCAATGACTGAATCCCCGGAGTCGCGATGATGTTCATGTTCATTTGAATAGCAGCCCGCTTGAATCATGCGGTAGGGACTGACAATATTATTAAAATCCAGCTTAAAATAACCGACATTGTATTCCCCGGCCAGAGCTATCAGCTTGCGCGCAATAAGTTCGCGATGCCCGGAGGCCAGACACTTCTGACGTATTTCTCCAGACAGCCCGAATTTTTTTACAGATCCATCCGCGTTAATCCCGGAATGCCCTGAATTCATGCCTGGATTGCCATAGTCGGTGCCGATATTGAACCACAAACCGAAGCACATGCCACGCGCCCGTGCCTTGTCGGAAATTATCTTCAGCCCGTTCGGGAATTTCTCTTTGTCAACCGCCCATTCGCCATCGACAAACCAGCCATCATCAAGCACAAAACTGTTAAATCCCATTTCTGCGGCGCGATCAATAAGATCAAGCAGCAGCGGTTCGTTGATATCTTTATAAAAAGGCAGCCAGGTGCAATACATGAACCCGCCGTTATCCACGGTGGCAGGCAGATACGAACGGATGTAATCGCGGAAACGGTTTCTGACCGCATCATCGTCAGCTTTGCCTTTATACAGGAAAAGCATCGCCCGGTCAGTAGTAAAAGACTCGCCTTTATTTAAATATTTATTAAATGGCGGACTTTCAAAATTGTAGCCGGTGGAAACCGCCGTTCCCTCCCAGTGCGGATAACATAAAAAATATTTCAACGGACCGGGAGCGCTGTTGCCGAAGAATAATCCTTCATCCAGTTTATAATTATGAAGCTGAATAATATCTTCCGCGCCGGCGAGGGCGGACATCGGTTCAAGCCTCGCCAGGCCGGCCTGGCGGTAAGAATCTATATCCACAAATTCTCCGGGATAAGCGTTGATTACATCGAAAATAATACTGTTCACCGACAGGTCGTCCACGCCGCTGACAATTTCCAGCCACTTTGAAATCCCGCAGAATTTACGCTTTATCTCATAATAGACATTCACTTTCACATCAATTTCCGCAACCTGTAACGACACCTTAAGCCTTTCAACATCCGGAGCAACTGTCAGCGCTTCCGCATTGACCAGCGAAATATTGTAATCGCGTTCTGAATTATAGCCGAAAAGCGTCTTGCTGCCGAGTCGCAGCATGAATTCCACCGGGGACGCCTGCCTGGCATATTCCTTCCCGGCGGTCTTGTTAAAAATTGAGGTTGTGTGAAGTCCGTCGTCGTCAAATACGATGCGCCGCGATATAAAATCATTTTCCAGAACAAATGTCCTGCCGTCAATTTTTATCATACTCATATTAATATCCTTTTTTCAAATTTAACTATGGAGCCGTTCAAAAATAACCTTTGCATCTTCGCGATTCTACCGGATGCTTTTGTGTTTGCCGGTTCGTTACATACCTTCAGGTATGCGCCTCGCCGGCAATTCTCAAAATCACCTCGGCATATTTCACGAATCTTGTAAACTTTATTTTTGAACAACTCCTATGATTATCAGGCAATTAATATAATACCGGGCGATGCATCCGCAACAGTAATATTCCAGGAAACGGCTGGCATAAATCATCAATTTTTTAGCAAATATCACCATAAATAATTTAGATAAAAAAGAAACGCTCCTGAACATTCAAAACATTCAGGAGCGAAAATATTGCGGGGAAAAACTATTTGGCGTTGCGGCGCTCCGCGCTGAGCCGGTAATTGGTCAATATCCCGCACTCGCGGCGGGCTCTGGCCCAACTGCCGTCGCCCAGTTTCTTCATTGCGGCAGCCTGCAAGTACATGTAATTCTCGCGCATATTGGTGTATGACAGCGGTTCGCCGCGACGGAACAACTCCAGGATTTCTTTCTTAATATCGGCCTTTGTCATACTGCGGCGCAGCCTGACGTTCTTATAATCCACGCCGGCTGCCTGAATCGCTTTGCCCCAGTTGCCATAACGTTTAATCGCCGCCATATACAGCGGCTTATGCTGTTTCTGGGCATTCTGCGAAAAAAGCGGTTCGCCTTCTTTGGCCAGCCGCCTGATCTCATCAAGCACCGCCTGACGCGTCCATGACTTATATTTCTTAATCAGACTGTAATCCAGGCCGCAGGATTCGATGGCTTCGCCCCATGACCCGAAAATCCGCTCCGCCGCCGCGTAAACATCGGGATAATTGCTCGCATAGTAATACGAGTTCAAAGGCTCTTTGCCGTTCCGCTGCATAATATGGTGCTGAATCATTTCCGGATGCCATAACTGCTTAAACATGTAAACAAACTCCAATATATTTTTTTATTTCAATAATCACTTTTACACAACATAATGCGTCATGCCGCAACTTCAAACACTAAATATAGAGCAATGCAATAAAAAGAATCCCAAAGCAAACGCATCATATTCATGAATTTAGCACGCACTAAAACTCTTTAACAGTAAAATAGCGCAGACATTTATAAATTCAAGAAAAAAAGGCGTAAAATTTCAGAAAACAATACAGGCTCCAATATAAAGCAATAACTCTATTGCTTCACACCGTAAATCGCTGCGCAATCCTGACCGCCTCCATCGCATCCGCGGCATAAGCGTCCGCCCCGATTTCATCGGCGTAACTCTGATCAACGACCGCGCCGCCGACCATAAATCTGACTTCGTCCAGCCCCTCCGCTTTCGCGAGTTGAATAACTTCCGGCATTCTGACCATTGTCGTCGTCATCAGCGCGGAAAGACCTATAATCGCGGCATTGTGCGTTTTCGCTCCGGCGACAATGTGCCTGGCGGAAACGTCTTTACCCAGGTCAACCACCTCAAAGCCGTAATTCTTCAACATCAAAGCCACAATATTTTTGCCGATGTCGTGAATATCCCCCTCCACCGTCGCCAGCACAATCACCGCTTTCGGTTTATCGTTCTCTGTTTTATGCTCCTCCAGCAGCGGTTCCAGCGCTTCAAATCCTTTCCGCATGGCGTCGGCGCTCATGATGAGCTGCGGCAGAAAATATTCCTTCCGGTCAAAAAGTTCCCCGACCAGATTAATGGCTGGAATCAGGTTCTTATCAACAATATCCTTCGCCGTTATCCCGCCGGCCAGCGTCCGTTTGATCGCATCTCCAATACTCTCTTCGTCTCCGGTAATAACGCAGTTAAATACCTGTTGCGCCGGATCATCGCTTTTCACGACAACCGGAGCCTTCCCCCCCTGCTCCGCCACGCCGTATTTTTCGACATAGCGCTTCATTTTAAAATCGCGCCCGGTCAGAACATTACCGGCGTCAACCACCGGCATCAGCATTTCCGCCGACGGGTTGGCAATCGCCATATTCAGTCCGCGCCCGACCGCCATGGCGAGAAATGTGTTATTTACATGGCCGCGCTGCGGCATGCCGAAACTGACGTTGGACAAGCCGCAAATCGTGCTGACGCCAAACTCGCGGCTGCACCATTCGATCAGGTTCAGCGTAATCGCGGCGGCATTCTGGTTCGATGAAACAGTCATCACCAGTCCGTCAACACAAATGTCCGCTTTTGAATATCCGTATTTCTCCGCCTCGCCGAATACCTTTTTGACGATTTCCCCGCGGCCTTCAACCGTTTCCGGAATTCCCTCATCCGCCAGCGGCAGCAGAATAAACATGGCGCCGTATTTAGCCGCCGCCGGCAGGGTCTTTTCAAGCCTGCTTTTTTCAGCGGAAATAGAATTGACCAGTGCCCGTCCGGGATAAATCCGGAGCGCTGCTTCAATGACTTCGCTGCTGGTGGAATCTATGCACAACGGCAGTCCGCCGCCCAGCATGCCGACAGCCTTCAGCATCATTTCCTTTTCATCAATCCCGGAAAGCCCCATATTGACATCCAGGATTGCCGCCCCCGCGGCGGCCTGTTCGCGGGCAAAATTATTGACCATGGCAAGTTTGCCTGCGCGCAATTCCGCCTGAAGCGCTTTCTTCCCGGTGGGATTGATGCGTTCTCCGACTACCGCGAAAGGCTTGTCTCTGCCGAGCAGGCAATAGCTTCCGGCAGAGGAAACCGCGCTCAACGCCATGATGACCGGCGGTTGCGGTTTGCAGCAGGCCGCGCTAACGGCCATTTTCCGGATATGTTCCGGCGTGGAACCGCAGCACCCGCCCATAATATTGACCCCGGCGGCGGCCAGTTCCGGAACATACGCGGCGAACGATTCCGGGCACATATCAAATACTGTTTTTCCGGCTGTCAGTTTCGGAATCCCCGCATTGGGTTTGGCGATCAGCGGAATCGTGGCGTAAGGTTTGATTTGCTTAATGATTTCCAGCATATCGCCGGGGCCGGTTGAACAATTGCAGCCGAACGCGTCAGCGCCCATGGCTTGAAGCGTAATCAATGCCGAGACCGGATCGCTGCCGGTCAGCGTCCGCCTGTGTTCGTCAAAGGTCATCGTCACGATGACCGGCAGTTCGCATGATTCTTTGACCGCCAGCAGTGCCGCCCGGGTTTCCTGAATATCCATCATCGTTTCAATGACAAAACCGTCAACCTTGCCTTCCAGCAGCGCCGAAACCTGTTCCTTGTAAACATTCACCATGTCTTCAAACGGGATATCGCCCAGCGGCGCAATGAATTTCCCGGTAGGCGCCAGATCACCGAACACCAGGCCGTCACCAGCCGCGCAGCGCGACAATCCCGCCAGCGAACGGTTGATCTCAGCCAGCCAGTCAGCCAGACCGAACTCTTCCAGTTTTAGACGATTGGCGCCGAAGCTCGGCACGAACACGATGTCCGAACCTGCCGTCCGGTAGGCCTGCTGAATTTCAATCATCGCCGACGGATTTTCAAGTATCCACAATTCAGGACAGACTCCCTGCGGCATGCCGCGCTTTACCAGTTCGGTTCCGGTGGCGCCGTCCAGTATCACTATTTTTTTCGTCAAGAGTTTTTGAAATTCGCTTCTTGTCATATATAAATCATTCCCATTTTTATAGTTTACTTAAAAAAAACAGACGAAACAGACAGAACGGACAGCGGTTAAACTCCCTGATTCCGTTCAATTCCGGAGATCGCCGTCACCGATTTCTCCGGTACCATTATCAGACTGTCATTCAGCCTGATCCCTAATTTCTCCAGATTCAAAATATCATAAATAATCTGCTGGTTTTCCAAACCCAGATCTCCGTACCCGGGCGAAAAACGCCTTCTGGTCAACTTCTCGCTGCCGCGTTTAAGCGGCTGGCCGACATAGCTGTGAATCCAGCCGATGGCCTCATCCGCCATCTCGCTGCCGACAGCATCATAAACCAGCGCTTTAACCCCTTCCCCGGCATTGGACGCGGCAGTAGCTGCTTCAACGATGCCAGCGCCAACAGTAGAGGCCGTCAACAAAACCGCATGGCTGGACGCAAGCAGTTCCGCCAGACTGGCGCTGTTAAGCATGTCACCGTTCTCCAGCTTCACAGATTTAGAGTCTCTTTCAACTATATTCAACCGCAGCCAGCAACCAGTCGGATGGCACAAGACGATACCTTCGGCAATGTATTTCCCGATCAGGTTCTTCTGCGCCTCCGGCATCTTATTAAGAAAACGGTTCCGCCCCAGACGCGAATAAACCGTATCTTCCGGCAGGACCACCGGTATGCTGCTGAAATAAAATACCTGATTTGCCATTACCGCCCATCCTGAGTTGTAAACATTCAATAAAACAAACCACTTAATTTAATCTGACGAACGCAAAAAACAAATACCGGCAGCCCAAATAAACCAGCCAGAGCTGTAACAACATTCACATGAAACAAAAGCTGCTTACCCTGTTTATACTCTGTGCGGCTGAAAATTTAAACATAGACGAGCAGGATTGTGGATTGATTTTTTTCGCTCCGACTGACAGGCGATGACCGCATCGCATGAAGGAGGAACGGAAAAAGACGGACGCAAGACGCTAGTCCAGCATCTGCGGGATTGCGATCTTTCGAGTTTGGATTAGCGCTCTTCGAGGC
>JBAWXM010000294.1:0-6693 GCA_037144075.1 Lentisphaerota bacterium
GCCGCGCTTCAGGGAATCATCTTTTACTTCAAAGACGCGCTGAACCAGCTCCGTTCCGGCGGCAGTCCGGTCCGCAGCGTTCACGTTTCCGGCGGCGGAGCGGAATCGGAAGCATGGCGGCAGATGATTGCCGGCATCCTTGATATTCCGGTTATTAAGCCGCAGGTCAAAGAATGCGGCGCGCTGGGCGCCGCTATTGTCGCCGGCGTCGGAACGAGACGCTACAAATCCTTTGACGAGGCGATAAACGGGCTGGTTAAAATTGAAAATGAGTTTCAGCCGCTACCTGAACACAAAAAACAGTATGCCGTGGCCTTCAAACATTATTCCAGTTTGAAGACAGCCCTTTCAGCATGTAAGATATAAAACAGAATTCAGAATTCATAATGGTAAAGGCAAAAGTGACTGGTGACTGGTGAAAACTTTAGAATTTTAGAACTTTAGAACTGGTTTTATGGCTTTGGGGAGGGTTATGCTCCGTCATAACCGGGATTTACGGATTGAGTTTTTAGCTCCAGCGGAGCGATATATTAATGGCTATTGGGTACGCTCCGTTGCAACCGGATTTGATTGATAATGTAAGCTCATATAATTTAAAACGTTAAAAAATAAAATCGGGAATGCCAATGTATTTCAACTTCAAGAATTATTCTGTAAACTACGACGAGAATGCGCATGCCTTCTCCTGCGCCTATACGCCGGATGGACAAACGGAGGAGCAACCATTTATAAAGAACGCCTCAGTCTCTGTCCGCAGCTATCAGGGCGAGTTGATTTCCCCGAATGATTATAAACAGGTGGAGAGTAAACAGCAATGTAATCCCGACGGTCATGTGCTGAGTATAATCTATTCGGACGGCCCCAAAGGCGCGCCGGCTCTTGAACTGCACTTTACGCTGGACTCGGCCTCGCTGCATATCCGTACCTTCGCCCGCGCCATCGTCCATATTGACGGCATGCTGCAATGGGGTGACGATCCGGTGAATTCCACCTTCGGCATCCGCTTGAACGCCGAAGATCATAATCTGCGCACAGCCTGCGGCCCGGCCTGTTCAATTCACGACAATGCCATCTTCGACCGGCTTTCCGATAAAGCGCTCGAATTCAAAGCTTCCGATAAGTTCAAAGTCCGTTATGACTGGAATACCGGCGGATACCGCTTTCACTTCGAGAACGGAATCGATCACGGACGGGCTTTTTCATTCAAAATCCATGCGGATTACTGCAAACGCAAGTTTAATATCCCTTATGCGCCCGTCGACAAGCGTCACGGTTTTAATACGCCGCCTGTCGGCTGGATGACCTGGTACTCTGTTCAATTCAAAGCGAATGAGCAGATTGTACTCGAAAATGCCAGGCTGCTTTCAGCAACCCTCGGTAAATACGCGGAAAAACTCTGCCTCTGGGTGGACTGGGAATGGAACCATAAAGCCTTTGACGGTCTCGGACAGGAAGGCGTCGATACCTTTACTCCACGAAAAGAAGCGTATCCGGACGGACTGGCTCATATCGCGGAGGAGATTGAAAAACTCGGACTGATTCCGGTGCTTTGGATCGGCGCGACCAACGACGGGCAGCAGAGCCATTTGCTTAAGCAGCACCCCGAATGGCTGCTGGCGCATAAACCTGAATGGTGCGGTCAATGGTGGATCGATCCCAGCCATCCTGGCGTAGTGGAAGAATATATCCCAGCCATCTTCAGACAAATCATGCAATGGGGTTTCAAGGCCATTAAATGGGACTGTTTCCCCGCCACTTTCACAATTTGCGACGCTTTCCATTCGAAGTTTCATAATCCGGCGATATCCTCCGACACGGCCATACGCAATGTAGTCAAGGCGGCGAGAAAAACCGTCGGTACTGACGTCTATATGCTCTCCTGTTCCGGAAACACCGAGCGGGATATCACTTTTGCCATGGATCAGTTCAGCGCCGCCAGAATCGGCGGCGACATTTTCGACTGGAGCGACTTCATCGCGAACTCAATCGAACGTGTATTCCGTTTTTACCCCTGGCACAATGTTGTCTTCTATGCCGATGGCGACAATCTGGTATTGCGCAGCGAATTCAACACTCTGCCGCAGGCCCGCTCACGCGTTTCCTTCTACGGGCTCACCGGACTGCCGGTAACCATCGGCGACAACCTGCCGGAACTGGATGAAGCGCGCATTGATATGTTAAAGCGGATAATCCCGGTTGCCGATATTCATCCGATGGACCTTCAGCAGAAGAGCTACGGCGACGGCTATGTGCTGGTCAACCTCGCGGTCTGCATGGCGTTCGGCGACTGGAATGTCGCCGGCATTATGAACACTAAAGACGAGGCGCTGGAACTGAGACTCAGTATGGAGTCAGATTTGCATATTGATACCCGCAACGGCCTGTGTTATGCGGTCTATGATTTCTGGAAAAATGAATTCATGGGGGTTCACGGCGATGCGCTTCAAGTGTCAATTGCTCCAATGGATACTGCCGTTTTGCGCATAACCCCGTTGACAGCGCATCCGCAAGTTATCTCTACCTCAAGACACATAACGCAGGGAGCATATGATCTTAACTCTCTGCGCTGGGACGCCGCTTCGAACAGTCTGTCCGGCAGCTCGAAGTGCGTGGAAGGCGAAGTATACCGCCTGACCATATACATTCCCGAAGGCTATGAGTTTGCAAATGCCGATGGCGGCAGCAAAGCAACCATTGCCGGCGATACCCGTATTCTAAAACTGGAACTCAATCCGGCCAGCAGCGGAAACATTGCCTGGAAGCTGAATTTTAAAGTGAAATAGCGTTAGCGCTGATTACAGGCGGGAAATAAAAGTTGGCGGAAACATCTATTTATACTCTGCCCGGTCATCCCGCAACTGCGGGATTGCGATCTTTTGATTTTAGACGCGCTCTTCGAGGCCTTCGATACCCCGGGATGTACTATGAGTGCGCGACCAGGGTAGCGGCTGAACTCGTGCAGCACGCATCCGGCAAAGCGGATATTCAACTTCCCCGGCTTGAAATGGTTATTGACAGACCTATATTTACATGGCTTCCGGGCTATATTGAACTATTGGCAAGCCCCTGTTTTATTATTGGAGTATTATGAGTACAAAACATTTAACGTATTTAGATTCTCTGCGCGGCATGGCAGCGTTAACTGTCGTATTCGCCCACTACACCCAGTTTTTTTATTCCGGCCAATTCGTACATGCAGGAAGACTTGCAGTCTGCCTGTTCTTTATACTGAGCGGTTTTGTGCTGAGTCGGCGATTTCTTGGAGTTGAGGGAAAAAAATGGGCATTAATCGCAGCTGTCATTAAACGTCCATTCCGGTTGCTGGGCGTGGTTTGGTTTACGGTAATCCTGGGACTGCTAGTAAATTCATTCACTAAAGACATACCTATTTCTCAATACGGCAAGACATGGACACAGTTCGTTATTGATTTCTTCGTTTCGCCTTTCTCAACCGGAGCTATCTACAATGGCGTGCTGTGGACCATTCATTGGGAATTGTGGGGATCAATGCTGGTTTTTGCCGCGCTCCTTTTCTGTAATACTTTTCCCAAATATCTGAGGTTACTGATTTTCAGCGTGATTCTGATTCTTAATATTCACAACTTCTATGGTGCATTTATGATCGGAGTTATTATTGCAGACATTCACCGGAACTTCTTCTGGAGCAAACTGGTGAAATACCGGAACATATTATCCGGTCTGATGATTTTTATTTGTATCGCTACATACATTATGTATAGCTCGCAGTCGCTTGACGCAAAAGCAACAGTATATATAAATGACGGATTGCGCATGGTCGGAGCCATTGAGATATTCATTCTTGTCATGCTGAATACTTCGTTCATCCGGTATGCGCTTGAGTGGCAGCCGGTCAACTTCCTGGGAAACATATCGTACAGTTTTTATGCGATCCACGCTCTTATTATTATAACTATTGCCGAAACAATCGATACCGTGCTCAAACGATATTTGCAATACGATACTGCATTTTGCTGCACAATATTAATTACACTTCCGATGATTATTTTTATTGCGTGGCTTATGGATAAATATATTGACAAGCCATCCATCCGCGTGGCGGACTGGATTGCAAAGAGAGCGATTTCAATTATCATGCCAAAAGTCGCAATGCGCGGGTTGAAGATCAAAGAGTTTTTCCGCCGTTCAGTCATTCCAGCGGCAAGCATCGCGCCGGAACTTCCTCTAGCTGACAATCAGATTAAAAATTTCGTTCCGGCTGAACTCCCCAGCGAAAACAGGGTATTGAACCATCGCTGATTATTGAGATTGGAATACGCAGTTCCTGAGAGTAATACCGAATCGCATTCTTAACGCGAGTAAAGATTGCGGATTCCGACTTTGCCGCAATGGACTCGCTGCCAGAATAGCGGCTGAACTCGTACAGCACGTATCCGGATGGCGGAAGACCATTTCGCATTACTTCGTCTGAACCATGACCAGCAGTTTCCCGCCGGTATACTTTCCGGCATTTCCGGCAAATGTCCAATCCTTGTTCTCCGGGCCGGCATTGCCTATTCCCAAATCCGCGTCTCTGCCGGATTTCCAGTTATTGAATGCGAACAGGGTCTGTCTTTCGGCGTAGTTATGAACCTGCATCGAACCGTAATCGCCGGATAATTCCGGCTTATCGCCGAAATCGAAAACTTTCGCATCCGCGCCATGAATTTTAGCGGAGTTGACCGGACTGGAATTTGTTCCCCAGAACTCGATATTTCCGCCTTCCGCAAATGCGCCGTTTTTGATCCCGGCGACATTCGATTTGACAAAAAGATGAGACACTTTCTGCTGAAATCTGCTTCCCGAGTTAATATCCGGAACTCCGATCTTATTGATATCCTGAGTGAACGCGTCCATTGCGACAAAAATATAATCGCAACTGCCGGCTGATTTATTCAACTCAAGGTAGTAAGCTATCCGCCGGATTTCGCCAGTAATTTCATGCCTTTTATCCAGCGTATATTTTATTTTCCTCCCCTGACCAGCCGTTCGCGGATTGGCCGGATTGAGTTCGTAAACCAGTTTAAACTCTCCGGCTTCAGGAATAATCGATGCTAAATTTCCGGTTTCCGGTATTTTCCCTGCCCGGAACGCGGCAGCCGGCAACCCGGCTTCATTCACCAGATTCGGCTCGGCAATTTGGTTCCAGGCGAAACGCACAACCCGAGGCGTTTCGACGCCGGCCGCAGAGAGAATTACCGTATTTCTGGCAATGACGCCATCGGCTTTTCTGAAAAGCCCGTCAGCGCCGCTAATTTCAAACCAGTCCGGAGTTTTGCCGTCGCGGGTTTTAAGTTCAACTGCATTTTTAAAGGTAATGATGGCCTTGTTGCTTTCCACGCGCATACTGTCAAACAGCGGGGAATCGCAAACAATATTGGTCTGTCCATAAGTTTTGCTTAACGCCTGAAGCGCCAGCCTGCGACCAACTTCCCGTTTGTTTACAGGATGGATATTCTTTATTTCGCCAATGTCCAGCGTCACCGCCATGCCGGTATTGGGAATGGACAGCGCCGCCGCCTGGGCTTCCCATATTTCAGCCAGCATCTGCGGATTACTGCCGTAGTCAAAAGGAGCCAGCTGCACGAAATAGAATGCCAGATCTTTATTGTCAAACATCTTCCGCCACCCGTTGATCAGCGCCAGCATCTTGTAGAAGTACAACATGCCGTCATTGCGATTGGACTCGCCCTGATACCAGATTACCCCGCGAAGCGCAAACGGCGCCAGCGGATTGATCATGGCATTATATAACATGGACGGTTGCTGATTGCTGTCATACGGCAGAAGCTCCGCCGGAAAAGACGGCGGCGCTGTAAGCAATTTATTTGCAGCTATAGATTTTTTCGTGACATCAAGCCAGGCTTCATATTTATTGACCGCTTCGGCCGCCAGCTTTTTATGCGCATCCGACTCCGGATTCTTTATATCCGATTGTACCGCAATATCTTTCAGTTCAGGCACGGATTGAAAGCCGGCTACAGGTATCCAGGGTTCGATCTGAGTGGCGCCGCACGATGAATTAATCAAACCGACAGGAATCTTTAACGAACTATAAATTTCGCGACCGAAAGAATAGGCTACCGCGGAAAAATCCGGAACCGTCTCAGGCGAACAAACTTTCCAGACCCCGTTGACATTCTCCTGGGGAATGTTGTTCATGCCATTGGGAGCGGTGAAAAAGCGGATTGCCGGATATTCGGCTGCAGCAATCTCCTTTTCAGGATCTAAAGACGTTTCAACCCGCCATTGCATGTTCGACTGACCAGAACAAAGCCATACTTCGCCGACCATAATGTTATCGAAGGTCAGAACACGGCTTCCGGTAATCTCCATTTTAAAAGGTCCGCCGGCTGTCATCGGATCAAGCATTACCCGCCATTTCCCTGATTCATCCGCGGAAGTTTCCTTCAGCTGTCCGTTGAATTTTAACGATACTTTTTCGCCGGGGGATGCCCATCCCCACACCGGAATATTTTTCCCCCTTTGCAATACCATATTACCGCCGAAGATATTGGGCATTTTAACTTCCGCCTGCACTGCGGCAATTGCCATCAGCGCAAGAACGGTAATAAACAGGCAGCTCTTTGTCATTTTCCCACCCTTTACTTGAATCCGTGAAATTATACTCTGCACGGCTGAAAATTTAAAATAGATTGCGAAGATTTTGAGAAT
>JBAWXM010000295.1:0-6664 GCA_037144075.1 Lentisphaerota bacterium
GTTGGTCGCCAAAGGCGAAATGTATAAAGCCGGTCAGGCGACCGGCGCTCCCGGGATTTACTTCATTACCTTCATGGTGAAGTGTATTTGGCTTTTCTCAGTGTGCTCTGCGTCCTCTGTGGTAAAACTGTATTGGCGTTTTTTCGTGAATTTTCGTGCTTTTCGTGGTTAAGGTGTATTTTTTGGTTGCGGCTATGCCGCGCTAAGTTTTTCGTGGTAAAAAATGGATTTCTTTGTGCATTTGCGCCTTTGTGCGAGACTGGATTTAAAGTCCCGGCGCAGCCGGTTAAGTTCTTTTATGATTAATGTCTTAATCGGCTGTCCTTGCCAAGCATGCTGAAAAGGCCGTTACTTTCCAGCTTCCGGAACGAGAGCCTTGACGGCGCCCAGCGTGCCTAATCCCGGCTGTTTGAGATCGGTCCATAATGTGCCTTCGCCGGCATGGATGATCTGGATATTCAGATTCGGGTTCAACTCCTTGCCGAACATCAGCAGGCTGTAAGCGGCGGGATTGCCGATCGCGCCGAGCTGGAGCTTGAAGCCGTTGCTTTTCTCCCCCTCAACCATGGTGATGACCCGGGCGTCGGCCTGGCCGGAAATACGGGTGACGGAAGCGCGCACCCCGGCGGTTTCCTGAGCGGTTCTGGCAACCAGCAGATTAGTTCCAGCCTGAATTTCGGCCACTGATTTTTCCTGCTGCGCTTTGATTTCGGCCACGATTTTTTCGGTTTCCTGCATCACCTGCTGGCGGCGCTGTTCAATCAGCGACTCTTCAGTATTTAACTCGGCCTGTTTCCGCGCGGTAGCCTGGAGTGCAATGTTCGTCAGATTCTGTTCTGTCGCGAGACTGGACTGCTGTATCGGCAGCAATATCTGGTCAGGCACATCCACGTGGCGGATCAGCGAGTTGTGAACTTTGATGTCTTTTTTCTGCAGCACCGTGAACAACGTCTCGCGCAATTCGTTCTGGAATTTTTCGCGGGCTTCGCCGACAATAAAATCCTGAGCCCGGTAGGAGGAACCTTTCAGCCGCGAAACCGACTGGATCTGCGGCATGATAATTTTATCCACTACTGCCGGCAGATCGCCGTATTTTAACAGAATTTCGGAAATTTTATCCGGTTCAAGTTCAAATTCCACCGACATGTCCAGGCGTATTTCGAAGCCGTCACGCGAAGGGAATTCGACGAACTGCTGCAAGCCGAATGAACTGACACTTTGCGGAGCCTGCGCTTTGAGCGCTTTGCCGGCCGGAGCTTTATTGCCGGCCGGGGCCGCAGCCTGCTGGCGCAGTCCCATGTAATCTTTTCTCCGCTCAAGCTGCTTGGCCAGAACGTTCGATGCAAGCTGGTCCATCGCCGCATTCTGAACTTCGGCTTTGTTTTTAGTCACTACCTGACTGCCTTCGCGGCCGGTCAGGGACACCTGGCTCAAGCCGATTTCCAGCACATCGATCTTATAGGCGTTCGGATTAATGTAATACAGTCCGGGTTGCAGGATATCCTTGCGGACGCCCTTCTCGCCGGGTCCGGCAAACTGGCCGTCCGGCGCTTTCTTCCCGGACAGGGAAGTAACTACGCCGACATAACCGATGGGAATATTGACCGCATCCGCCAGGGTGACATCATAGCCTTCCGGGTTTAGCCGGTATTTGCCCGGGCCAAGCACATTTTTCCAGATACCTTTCTGATCTTCATCGGCCAGAAATTCTCCAGGCGGCAGACTTTTCCCGTCTTTCGCGGTGACAATGCCGACTTTTCCAGCCGGAATAATCACCACCGGCACGATCTTCCAGTCGTTGGCAATGGGATTGAGGAAATGGCGGCCTTCACCCAGCGGTTCGCGCAGAATGCCTTTCTGGCCCGGGTCGGCCAGAATCTGTCCGGAAGGCAGTTCCCGGCCGTCCTTGGACGTTACAATCGCCATCTGGTCGGCGCCGATATAAAAACGGCAGAACCCCCATGTCCAGATGAAATATGCGAAAAGAATTATTACGATGCATCCGGCGATGCCTGAAATTGTATTGGTTTTCATCGTGCAGTCTCCTTCTTTTTACTGTTGTCGACGGCTTCCGCCGCGCCGCCGGCCGGCAGCCATGACCTGACTGACGTATCCGTGGTGATGATGCCTTTTATTTGCGGAGCCAGCCGCTGATAGAGATTATACCGGGCCCATTCCATGCCGTCGCCAAAGGCGTTGACCTTTACTTTCAGCACGGCGGCCTCGGCCTCGTTCCGGAGCCGGATAACATCCATTTCCGCCTCGGCGGACAGGATTTTGGCGTGTGCCTGAGCCTCTGCGGTGTCCTTGTCAATTTTCGCTACTTCCAATTCACGGACTGCGGCGATTTTCTTCACTTCCTGTTCCTGTTTAGCCCCGATGCCGGCACGCAGACTGGCCGTTTCCGCTTCCACTTTCTTGCCGTTCTGCAGCGCCAGCATTTCCTGGCGCACCAGTTCAGCGCGGGATTTCGCCTGGACAATCTGCTGTTCGAATTTCTTGGTTTCCTGAGCGGCGAGTTCGCGGTCGCGAATGATCTTTGCCACCTCGTTCGGCGGGATAATGTTTCTGATCAGCACGGAGTTGATGGAAACCCCGAAGCCGTCGCAGGTCTGCTTCAGATGTTTCTCCAGATCATTCTGGAACTGCTGCCGGGTTTCCCCGACGATAAATTCCACCGCGGTTTTCTTGCTGCCTTCGATGCGGATAAATCCGCGTGCCCGAGGCAGAATCAGTTTTTTGATAATGTCTTCCATATCGCCGACCTTATGGGCCAGCAGCGCCGCCGTTTCCCGGCGGACATTGAATTCAATCGTGCCTTCGACTCTGACCGCAAAACCGTCGGCGGTCAGAAATTCGATAATATCAGTGCCGCCCATCTCAAACCGCTGGCTCTGGAGGTTAACCTCAACCACTGTCCACAAATACGGATTCAGATAGTAGGTGCCGGGGGACATGACTTCGGCGCAGACGCCTTTGCTTTCATTGCCGACCAGATAAGCGTTGCGGTCGGACTCCGGCATGCTGCCGTTCAGTATGTCTTTGCCCGACAGGCTGGTTTTTACGCCGACATGGCCGGGGCGGATATTGATGGCGTCGAAAACGATCACTTCATACGCATAAGGATTAATACGATACTTGCCGGGAGCCAGGATATCGGGCTCGATCCCCTTGCAGCCATCCTGCGCCAGAATCGCGCCTGCGGGAAGATTTTTGCCATAAAGCCTTACTTTCACGCCGAGTTTGCCGGCCGGAATGTCAGTCATCTTATGAATTCCCCAGCCCCAGGAATAAGGATTGCGGAAATAGCGGCCTTCCGGCAGCACTTCAAGCTGGATACCCTGCTGCCCGGGGCGGCCCGCCAGTATTTCCGTTGAAGGCAGCGGATCGCCGGTTTTCCGGATCAATACCGCCAGTTCGCCGTTTTCCGGTTCTATCCGCCACCAGTACCAGTACCATACCGGCAATGCAATTACCATCAATACGATCAGCGCCATTCCGGCAATGAAACAGCCGGCTTTCAAACTGACCGCCTGCGCCGGATTCGGCAGCGTCGGCTGCTTATCCATCAAATCCTGAATTTTCATGAAAAAATCTCCTCGTACGGTTAAAAGCTAAGGTAGAAAAACTACTGCCGGAAACCGAAAAGTCAAGCTTTGAAGATTGATAGACGGCGTTATACTCTGCGCGGTTGAAAATTCATCTATAGTTGAATTTTCAGCCGTGCAGAGTATAAATTAAGTGACGCCGTTAAATGAATTTATTGCGCCATTCGCGCGGAGAATGTCCTGTCTGCGCCTTGAACTGCCGGTTGAAACTGGAAACTGATTCAAAGCCGCATTCGCGTGCAATTTCCCCGATCTGGCGCATATTTCTATCGAGTTCAGCTTTGGCCATGCCGATACGAATCTGGTTTAAATACTGTATCGGGGATTTACCGATGGCCTCCCGGAAAAGCCGCCGGAAATGGGTCTGGCTTAGCCGGCACAGCCCCGCCAGTTTCTCGGCTCTCAATGGTTCCTGATATTTCCGGCTCATATATTCCAGCGCGGCGTTCAGCCGTTGTATCGTGCCGGGATCACTTTCTCCAATTGGGTTTTCATGCGGCATGAAGTCATAAACGGTATGCATTTCCGCCGCAAGCAAGCAGAACAGAGCGGTTATTTTTTCCTGTTTAAATTTCATTGTACCGATGCCGGCCGCGACTATTTTACAGACCAGATCGCAAATCACCGGGTGCGCCTCCGCAGAAATGACATTGTTAAAATTCATGCCCTGGAACCTGGAAAAATCACACAATTCTGAATCGTTAAATAGCGGATATAATATTTTTTCAGGATTAAGATAAACCCAGCGCCATTTGCTGACCGTTCCAGTCAGGCTGCGCGCCAGATGACATTCTCTAGACGTAATGACTGTTGCGTCTCCAGTTTTAAACGGCAATATTTTATTACCCACAACGAATATTCCCGCACCTTCATAACAATAACCCAGCTCCAGATAGTCATGGATATGCAGTTGAGTAATGGCACGGTCTGTTTCTGTATACAAGCCGGAAACTCTGAACGGAAATGCGGGATTCATCTCCACCCGGCAAAAAGTAAAAGCATATTTTGGTTGTTTTTGCATAAAATTTGACCATTATTGCAATGTTTATCCCAATAATATGATGTATTTTATAAAATAGTCAAGATTTATTATCTCTTAAAAAACAGGAGTCCGCATTATGTTTATCGTATCAGGCTGGGAAAATCCTTTAGCGCTGCTTAAGCATGAAATCGTGCAGCTCGAATATGAAGGCTATATCGTTTCTGAATCCGTCAGAGAGGAAATCGCCGCATTGCATCCGGTATATGATGCGTACAGCGAGCTGAAATTATTAAAAGTCCACGAGAAGCTGGAAGCTCTGCCGCGTTCCAAAGATTACAATTATATTCAGCCGAACGACCTTGAGACCATAAAAAAAGAGCGTCCTGACGGCCCCAGACAATTGAAACTGAAATTGAACGACAAGGCGCTGCTGGACCGTTTTCACGGCGCCTGGACCGGGCGCGCCGCCGGCTGCGCCCTCGGCAAGCCGGTCGAAGGGATGGGAATGAACGGAGCAAACGGGTTG
Organism: Lentisphaerota bacterium; assembly: GCA_037144075.1. GTDB lineage: Bacteria > Verrucomicrobiota > Lentisphaeria > Victivallales > Victivallaceae > CAIPAT01. Next base: position 5,117 of record JBAWXM010000295.1, read on the forward strand.
AATGGAAGATTGACGATTAAAAAGTATTTGCAGAACCGCGGCCATTGGGAACTGGATTATTATTTCAGCGGAGCGGACGGGGGAGACGGTTTAAAAATCGGCTGTGAACAATCCATGCGTGAAAACATCGCTTATATGGAGCCGGACGATGACATTCATTATTCCCTTGTCGGCTTGAAAGTGCTGGAGTCGAAAGGCCCGGATTTTAAGTGGTTCGACGTCGCCAACTGCTGGAACAGTTCGCTGCCGTATAATGCAATTTGCACGGCGGAAACCCAGGCGATCCTGAATTACAATATGATTAGTCCCCGGCATGGCATGAACCCGGTACCGGCGACGCCGGCTTTTACCCGCAGGCACAATAATCCATTCCGGGAATGGATCGGAGCTCAAATCCGCGCCGACGGCTGGGCTTATGCCTGCGCGGGCAACCCGGAGCTGGCGGCGGAATTCGCATGGCGTGACGCCTCCTGGACCCATACCGCCAACGGCATTTACGGCGAAATGTTTGTCGCCGCCATGATTGCCGCCGCATTCGTTGAAAGCGATCCGAAAAAACTGGTTGAAATCGGACTGTCGGAAATTCCGCGCAACTGCAAACTGGCCGAAGCGGTGCGCGAGGCGCTGACATGGATACTCAAATGTAAAACGTTCGAGCAATTCATGGAAAAAATGGAAAAGAAATATGCCGCCATGAGTCCGGTGCATACGGTGAATAATGCGTTGATTGTCGTGATGTCGCTGTTTTACGGGAAAATGGCTCCCGACCGCAGCATCTGCGTTTCAGTCATGGGGGCGCTGGATACGGACTGCAACGGCGCGACCACCGGTTCAATCGTCGGCGCGGCGGCCGGGCGCAAAAATTTTGGCGGCAAACTGGCAGCCCCGCTGAACGATACCATCAAGCCGCTGGTTTTCGGCTTCCAGACCTGCACCATGAAAGATCTGACGGAAAGAACGCTTGCAGTTCATAAAAAAGTATCCGCATACGCGGCGGAGCGCAGAAAATAAGCCTGACTTCCGCTGCCGGCGAAGTGGAAATTTCGCCCGGAAGATTGTAATGTTATGCCATATACAATATCCGGGACAGAACATATGCCGACAGAACTTGAGCTCTGGGAAAAAAAACTGAAAGTGATTCTCGACGAGATAGACGCCGCGCTTGAAGCAAAGTTCGGCGCTCTTTTTCATCGCAAACCGGCCAGGCCGGCGCCAGGCAATACATCGAACCCGCAATATGCCGGTCTTTTTGAGGTTCAGGCCACCTATACTGCCGGGTTCGGTTCACAATACGGCGAGGGTTATATCGTGGAAGTCCGCTGGGTAACCTTTGATGAGGTGCCGGAGAACACCAGATGCGAGGGCCGCGCGATTGCCGAAGAGATTCTGAACAGACGGCTGCCTGAACAGTTTCCCGGCAAAAGCCTGAAAGTCGTGCATGATGTTTCAGGCATGAAAATAACCGGCGATCTTTCGCTGAAATAGCCAATCATTATAGAGAGCCAATTGCAAAACTCGCGTTTTGCGGGAATTCAGAAGACAGAATCC
>JBAWXM010000296.1:0-6649 GCA_037144075.1 Lentisphaerota bacterium
CTAAAGTATCTCAAGCTTCCAGCTTGAGCAGTTAAAACAAAGACATCGCGAGCAGGAGCTGATCTTCTGATTCCGCAGTCGCGGGATCCAGCGGCTGCATGAATGCTTGCGTCGCTCTTTAATCCGGTATTTTATTTCAAAAATGTAAATTTTGTTAAAAAACCTGAAATCTTTTTACAGAAGTGTTACTTCCAGCGCGTTTCCTACTTGAAAAATCGGAAAAATAATGTATCATTATTTTTTCAACCAAGTGGATTTTATATAAGGTTATTTACAGAGAAGGGTTAGATCATGGAACAGAAATATGCCAAACTTATATTTGAAGATGAAGGCAAGGAGATTCTTCTGCCAATCGTCATTGGCACAGAAGGCGAAAAAGCGATTGACATTACCCGCCTCCGCAGAGATACCTCTTATATTACCATTGACCCGAGTTTCGCCAACACCGGGGCGTGTTACAGCGAAATCACTTATATTGACGGGGAAAAAGGCATTTTAAGGTATCGCGGCATTCCGGTGGAAGACCTGGTTGAAAAAACCAGCTTCATCGAAACTGCGTATCTGCTGCTGCACGGCAAACTGCCGAGCGTGGACCAGCGGGCAAAATTCTCCGATCTGCTGAATGTAAATTCAATGCTGCATGAAGACATGCGCCACTTTTTCGACGGCTTTCCGAGAGGTGCGCACCCGATGCATATTCTGGCGACCATGATCAACGCGCTTTCAACCTTCTATCCGAATGTTGACGCGATGTCTCTGAGCGAACATATCGACCTTTCCGCCGCGCGACTGATTTCGACGGTTCGGACGCTGGCGGCGTTCGCCTATAAAAAATCCGTCGGCGAGCCGGTCGTATATCCGCGCCGGGATCTGCCTTACTGTGCGAACTTCCTGAACATGATGTTCGACTCTCCTGTCGCGCCGTATGAAATTGACGAGGAAGTGGTAAAAATACTCAACGTGCTGCTGATTCTGCATGCCGATCACGGGCAGAACTGCTCGACTACCGCGGTAAGAATTGTCGGCAGCGCCCAGGTAAACCTTTATTCAACGATTTCCGCCGGCATCAGCGCATTGTCCGGCCCGCTCCACGGCGGGGCGAATCAGGCGGTCATGGAAATGCTGCGCAGGATTGAAAAAGACGGCAATGTCCAGAAATGGATTGACAAAGCCAAAGATAAAAACAGCAACTTCAAGCTGATGGGATTCGGGCACCGCGTGTATAAGACCTACGACCCGCGCGCCGCCATCACCAAGAAGCAATGCCATGAGTTTTTGAAGAAGATGAAAATCAAGGATTCGCTGCTGGATGTGGCCATGGAACTTGAAGCCGCCGCCCTCAAGGACGACTACTTTATTGCCAGAAACCTTTATCCGAACGTGGATTTCTACAGCGGCATCATCTACCGAGCCATCGGCATTCCGGAAAATATGTTTACCGTAATGTTCGCGCTGGCCCGGCTGCCCGGCTGGATCGCCCACTGGAAGGAAATGGTCGACGGCGACAACAAAATATGCCGTCCGCGCGAAATTTACATCGGCAAACCCCTCCGTCACATCGAAGACTGAGGAACGGCAAAAGCCGGGAGTCCGAAGCCAGGCGTCAGGAACCGGAATAATAAAGAAGCCGCCGATTTGTGGAGGGCTTTAATTTAACCGGCGTTTCCTGTCAGGCGCTGCGACTTGACATTGGAATGCTCCGCAATCATAAAAATACAAAATTTCTATTGCATTATTCGGCGATTAACACAATCTCGATATCGGCGATATCGGCATAATCGGCCAGATGCTCGGTTTTCAGCGCCTGAGTGTAGACGGCATGATGAGCTCCGCCGGCTTCGATCCAATGACGGGTCGCAGTGTGGAAATCCGGTTTTGGAATCCATACAGCGCGGGCCACCGGCAGCTTCGGCAGCGCCTGGTCCGGATCAACCGCTTCAACTTCATTGACAATCAGCCGGAATCCGTCTCCCAGCTCAATCATACTGGCATTCAGCGCCGGGCCGGCCGGAGAATTGAATACCAGCCGGGCCGGAGCCGCCTTGCCGCCGATACCCAGCGGATGAACTTCCAGCGATGGTTTTTTTGCGGCAATCGTCGGGCAGACCTCCAGCATGTGAGCACCGAGTACGCGTTCACGGCCGTTTTCCAGGTGATAGGTGTAATCCTCCATAAAGCTGGTACCGCCGGACAGTCCATGCGCCATGACTTTCATTGTGCGCAGCAGGGCGGCAGTCTTCCAGTCGCCTTCGGCGCCGAATCCGTAACCCTCCGCCATCAGGCGCTGCACCGCCAGTCCCGGCAGTTGATAGAGTCCGGACAGATCTTCAAAAGTGGTGGTAAATCCGGCAAAATCGCCATCTTTCAGAAAGTTGCGCATTCCAATTTCCTGCCTGGCTGAGTCTCTGATTGATTTCATTGCCGGTTCGGAACGGTCAGGGATCGTGTAGAGGTCCGCATAGCACTTCAGCAGTGCTTCAACTTCAGCGTCACTGACTGCGTTTACATATTTCACCACTTCGGCGACGCCATAGCCGTTGACCGAATATCCGAACTTGATCTGTGCGGAAACCTTGTTCCCCTCGGTTACGGCGACTTCGCGCATATTATCGCCGATCCGGGCAATTTTCATGGTTTGCGAATCGTTCCAGGCCAATGCCGCACGAGTCCAGACATCGATTTCATACTGGACTTCAGAATCCTTCCAGTATCCGGTCACCACCTTGCGGGAGATATCGAGTCGCGTGCAGATAAAACCGAACTCGCGGTCGCCGTGGGCGGCCTGGTTCAGATTCATGAAATCCATGTCAATGGTTTTCCACGGAATTTCCTGGTTGAACTGCGTGTGCAGATGCAGCAGCGGCTTCTGGAGACGTTTCAGTCCGTTGATCCACATCCTGGCCGGGCTGAAAGTGTGCATCCAGGTAATAACCCCGATGCAGTTATCATCCGCGTTGGCCGCCTGCAGTGCGGCAGTTACTTCATCCGCAGTCTTGACGGTCGGCTGCCATTCGATTTCCAGACAGATAACTCCGCAGGCATTAAGATGCTTGACGATGGTCTGGCTGTTGACGGCAACCTGCTTAAGCGTTTTTTCGCCGTAAAGATGCTGACTGCCGGTGATAAACCAGACTTTCTTCGTACAATCATTTTTGTCCATAATAGGCGTTCTTTCCATGTTTGCGTTCATAATGTTTAGCTACTAAAGCCGCCTTCAGGCGCACGGCGTCCGGATTAATTTGTTCGGTTAAAAACGCCATCCGCGCCAGTTCTTCCATAATTTTCGCATTGTAGACGGCTTTAACGGCGCTTTTGCCCCAGGCAAACGGCCCGTGTCCGGCGACTAAAACCATTTGAGTTTCATCGGGATTCAATGATTTGTCGGCGAAGCAGTCAACGATCTGATTGCCGGTTTCGATTTCATAGTCGTTGCTGATTCTGGCGTCCGCCATCAATTCGGTACAGGGAATATCCGTTGCCAGATGATCCGCGTGAGTGGTTCCGTAAAGCGGAATTGAGCGCAGGCTTTGTGCCCAGGCAGTGGCAAAAGCGGAATGGGTATGAACGATTCCGCCAATATTGCCAAATGCGTTATAGAGCACGCAATGGGTGCCGGTATCACTGGAAGGGCGCAGCTGGCCGTCCACGGTTTTACCGTCAAAACCGACGATGACCATATCGCGATAACTCATGGATTCATATTCCATGCCTGACGGCTTGATGGCAAACACGCCGCGACCGCGGTCGGCACAGCTTACATTCCCGAAGGTATAAATTACCAAATCAAGTTTCGGCAGCTGCATATTGGCTTCAAAACATTCTTCCTTCAGCTCGTTATACATAGTCATTTCCCTCCGTCTTTGAAACACCCTCTTTTTTTCCCTTTGAAATACTTTTCAACTTACTGAGAGTTTTTTATACGCGTTTATCCGGATTGTATTCGGCGGCTGCTTTCTCCGCCAAGGCTTTTGTTTCAGCGTCCCGCCTGGCTTTCACTATAGTTTCGGTATCGCGAACTTCAAGTCTGGTCTTCGGATTTAACGGCGTGGCGCCGGACTTGATGTAACAGGCCGCAAGATTATTTTTGGCTTCTTCCACATAGTGAGCGTATTGCGGCAGCCATTCGGCCTGCGCCACGATCATCTCATCTACCATCTGCCAGACTTCCGGCGGATTACAAACGGCGGCGGTCAGCGGATCATGCAGCATCGCCTGTTTCAGCAGCAGCACATCGCCGTGAACTGCGGCTTCGACTGCCATCTCCTGCACGCGGACACTGGCGGCGCAGGTTGCGGCACACGCTAACGGCAGTGCGCCATACACCGGCATGTTCAACCCGTTGCGGTCAACATAGCCCGGAATCTCGATTACACAGCCGTTCGGCAGATTGGTGATGTGATTATCGTTGATAACGTTAAAGTGGCCGCGGTAGACCCGTCCGGTTTCCATGGATTCAATAATAAAAGAGCCGTGCTCATGCGAACGCTCATTGAATTTGGCCGGCTCTTTTTTCATCAATTCCGGAAACTCGAACTCGAACCAGTTCCGTTCTTCGGTGCAGACGCGCAGATATCCGCCTGTTTCGCCGTTGATCCAGCTGCTTAAGTCAATCCAGTCGGGAATCTCGGATGGACGCTTGCGATAGTACGGCACATATTCCGACAAATGGCCGTTGGATTCGGTGGAGTAGTAGCCGAAGCGCTTGAACATGTCGAGTCGGACTTTTTCGGTTTTGCTCAGTTCAGCATCAGCGCTCATTGCGGCATAAATTTCCTGCTGCGGCACCAGTTCGCCGTTGCGCCTCACTTCGACATACCAGGTTTGATGGTTGATGCCGATGCACTTGTAGTCAAACTGATCCGCCGGAATCTTCAAGGCGTCGGCAATCTGTTTAGCGCCATGCTGCACCCCGTGGCATAAGCCGATGGTCGGAACTTTGCCGTATTTGTTGCATGCCCAGGTATTCATAGCATTGGGATTGGAATAATTGAGCAGTATAACGCCGGGCCTGGCGCATTCACGAATATCTTTGCAGAACTCCAGCATGGCGGCAATCGTGCGCTGCCCGTACATGATCCCTCCCGGCGCAAGCGTGTCCCCGACGCATTGATCAACTCCGTATTTCAGCGGAATTTCAATGTCGGTTTTAAACGCTTCGAGGCCGCCGAGCCGGACACAGCAGATCACATAATCGGCGTCTTTGAGCGATGCGCGGCGGTCGAGAGAACTTTCTACCGTGGCGGCCAGTTTATTGGCCTTGATATCACGCGCAATAATCTGATGCACCATCTCAAGGTTGTGCTCATTAATGTCGTGCAGCGCAAACACGGTATCGCTTAATTCCGGCACGCATAATACGTCCCGAACCAGACGCCGGGTGAAGCCAAGACTGCCAGCCCCGATAAATGCAATTCTTAGATGTTTTTTCATTTTATGCCTTTAATGTAATTGTTGAATAAGTATATTATACCACTATTTTAACCATGATAATACAATTTTAAATTGCAATAAAATATGAAAAGATTTTCATTTTATGCTTGAACCAAAGATAAGTCTGCCGGGTAAGCATTTTATCCGTCATTTTCATTACGGCAGCGCCGGAATCAGTCTGAATTCCCGCGTCAGCATGGCCGGTTTTGAACAGGCTGCGCCGGGCAGTTATTACTGGGACGGTTTAAAGCGCGGTAATGCCGAATTTATTTTGTGGCAGTATACGACCGGCGGCGCGGGAGAGTTAAAATTCGAGGATAAAACTTTTATGCTGCTGCCTGGTCAGGCAATGCTGCTGAAAATTCCCCATAATCACAGTTATCAGGTATGCAGACAGGCAAAAGAGTGGGAGTTTGTCTTTATCATCCTGCGGGGCGGCGAATGTTTGCGCATCGGCGGAGAGATTATTGAGCGCGGCGGACCGGTTTCAAATTCTTACGGTTCCGCCGGAGTTCTTGAAACCGCTGAAAAAATTATCCACCACAGCGGGGAAAAAGATTCCTGCGAAATGTCCGCGCTGGCCTATTCCTTTACGATGTGCCTGGGGGCGGAGATACTCATTAATTCCAATAGAACGGCAACGCCGGAACCGTTGAAATCAGCGAAAAGATACGCCCTGAAAAATTTCAGCGGGAACATTAATGTTTCCGATCTGGCTCAAGCAGCAGGCATGAGCTACTCCCATTTTGTCCGCGAATTCACCCTGAATTTTGGCATTTCACCCGGCGCATACATTCTGCAACTGCAACTGGAAAAAGCGGTCAACTTATTGCAGAACAGCACGTTATCAATAAAAGAAACGGCCATCGCGTGCGGATTTGCTTCTTCCAGTTATTTCTGCCGCGCCTTTCTGAAAGCATCCGGCATTTCCCCGGGTAAATACCGCCAGGACTATCAGTAAAACAACCGATTTATCCGCCGGAGGCGTGACACTTAACCCAGGCAATGCCGGTCATCTGTGCCGCTTTTAGCTGTTTCGCTTTGACCATATAAACTATAAACCTGCGTGAACAGCTGTCGCCCGCGACTGCGGGATTAGAATTATTGAAAATAGCGCTCATGATTTACATGTTAAAAAATTATCATTCGTTTTTTGATAATTATTATCAAATCTTAATTTTGGCACTTGCTTTTTATTTATCCGGAGTGTTATTATTAA
>JBAWXM010000297.1:0-6648 GCA_037144075.1 Lentisphaerota bacterium
AATGAGAAATAAAATTGTAAACAACACCCCCAATTACAGGAGAGAAGATAAATGAGAAATAAAATTGTAAACAACACCCCCAATTACAGGAGAGAAGATAAATGACAAAGGGAATGATGAAATGCAAAAAGCAAAGTTTTACACTCATAGAGCTCCTCGTGGTGATAGCTATAATTGCGATTTTGGCAGGCATGCTGTTGCCTGCGCTCAACAAGGCGAGGGATAAGGCCAAGGAGATTCAATGCACGAGCAATCTCAAGCAGATCGGACTGGCAACCTTGAACTATGCGGATGACTATGCCGGATCTTTTGTCTATGACATAGAATTAGGTGCCGGTTACTGGCCCCGGGTTCTTTTCGATAGGAAATATAATCCATCGAAAGCAGTGTTCAACTGCCCCAAAGAACCCAAGGCAGAATGGCGTTTCAGTTTTGGCAATAACTGCTGCAGCTATGGTTTCAACATAGCTACATTTGGGATTGCTCCTGTGAATGCTACATATCCCATGCAAAACTTAAGGGTGGTCAGTAAATTCGGACGTTCTTCGAAGCTGATATTCTTTTCAGAAGCTGTTCCACTCGCTTATATCGGCAATCCCGCGACTGACGGCGCAGAGATTTGCCCGCCATACATCTACCCGATTGATGGCAGAACCGATAATTATCAGATTTATGTTCGTCACAGCAGTAGAGCAGTAGTGTGCTTCCTTGACGGTCATGTCACCTCAAATACTCGTCAGGATTTGAAGCAATGGGACATTTGGAATCCGACCATGCGTTTCAGTCCTGCTCCAGTCAGTCTGGGCATATACAACACAGGAACGGTTTGGTAAAAAACAGTATAACTTAATCGGATAGAACTTTGTGTTTTTAGGTGTAACAAAATGCATGGAACACCGATAAGTTGCGACGCCGCTGGATAAGTTCTGAATAGTAAAAGGATGATTATGAAAAGACTCATAGTTTTATGCGTGATGGTGTTATTCTTAGGTATGGAGGGCAGTGCGCAGGAGGCTGAAAAGGTACGACCTGGTGGAGAACTCGCACTGATTAACGGGGGGAAGACCGAGTATGTCGTGGTGACTCCGGATAATCCCGGCGATGTGGATGCATTCGCCATCAAAGAATTGACAAGCGCGCTCATGGAGGCTTCCGGCGCGGATTTCAAGAGCGTTTCCAACACTGATGCTGCGAAATATGCAAAGAGGATATTCGTAGGGGTTGGGCCAAGCGGCACGAGCCGTGAACTCGACGCGATGCAGGATCAGGACAGCGCCTGCGAAAGTTCCGGTGCGGATGTGTATCTGTACGGCAAAGGGATACATGGCAACTTATATGCGGTTTATGATTTCCTTGAATGGCATGTCGGCTGCCGATGGTTCTCAGCCTTTGCAAAGCCGCATATCCCGAAGCACGAGCAGTTACGGCTCGCCCCTTTAAAAAAAGATGACACGGCTCGATTTCAAATTTCGTTCCCAGTGGGCAGAATCGTTTTTCTTAGCTCCGAGCCCCGAGGCCCCTTTATTTCTCTACCGTAACAAATTAAATTTGGGAATGGATGAAAAGCTGCCCAAGACCAGCGGCGTTGTGGACGAAGTGAAAGTGATTCCGCCGGCTACACATTCACTATTCTGTTATATCCCGCCGAGGGAAATTGCATTGCCAGGCTTTAATCCGCCACTGAAATCAGTCAAGAATAAGAACTATTTCACGACCAACCCGGAATTCTTTTCGCTTGATGCCACTGGCAAGCGGGTTGAAACGCTGCAAGTTTGTTTTTCGAACAAGGCACTGCGCAAGGAGCTGACGGCCAACATCGAAGCGAACATACAGGCGCAGTGCGGAAAAGGAATCGTCGATATTACGCAAAATGACCACGCAGGCCGTTTCTGTTACTGTGCAGACTGCGCTAAACTTGAGGAGAAGCTCGGATGCAACGGCGGCCCACTTTACGATTATATCATAGAATTGTGCTGCTATCTCAAGGACAAGTATCCCGACGTCACTGTCAGAACCTATGCCTACAATGTCGACCAGGGGCAGGAACCACCGAAGAAGGTGGATAAGCTACCAGATAATCTTTTGGTTTTTTTTGCCCCGGTCAGCGGCAACTGGTCCCAGGATTGGAATCATCCGTCAAATATTAAAGACCGCCAGGATCTGGAAGGCTGGAGCCGTATCTGCCGGAATGTCTGGGTTTGGTACTATGTCGGTTTCGAGGACTACGTACCTTTCTGCAATACTCAAAGACTCGTCAGTGACATGCGGCTGATGAAAAAACTCGGAGTGCAGGGATTATTCAGCCTGTATGCTCAGATTTATCAATATGAACTGGGGTTCACTGAACTTCAATCGTACATGATGTTGAAGCTCTCACAAAATGTCAGTCAGGAAACAGACTTGTTAATCTCGGAATTCATGAATTTTCAGTACGGTAAAGCGGCTACGGTAATGCGGCAATATCATGATGACTTGGAGAAATGCCGGAACGAAAAAGACATGGGGTATGTTGGATCTAGTTATTCTATTTCAATGTTTCCATATTTGACCGCCGCGAATCTGCTCCGCTGGGAACAGAACTTCGATGAGATGGAGCAATTGACCAAGGATGATCCGGCCAGACTCTTTAACGTGCGTATGACCAGATGTCCATTAGACCTCGTTGTACTGGATAAATGGGAAAATGTCAAGAAAAAATACCCGGATTATTTTAAGGATGCCTATGTTTTTGAGAATAGGGTGCGCTCGACTTATGACCGTGTTCTTAAGACGCATGCTTCGAAGGAACGCGCTCAGCGGAGTGTGAATTATATGAAACGCGCCTACGCCAAACTTGATGCAAAAATAGCCAATTTGGCATCAGAAACAATCGTAGAACTTGAACCCCCCGGCGGCAAAGCCATTCCGGCGCAATTCGCGGGAATTCTTAAAGAGAAGATTCGTCGCGTGATCCCGACAAATGCAGATAGCAAGCAATACAAGAATGTTTCAGACCCAGATGCGGCCTTTGGTGTCGCCACGAAAAGTGTCCCGATGAATCCGTTCCCCATGGGCTTCTATGACAGTTATGGCAGAAAACACGGGGTACAGCGCTATGTTCAGCTTTCGGAAATAAAAGCGGGCGGATATCAAATCTATAAATTGGGCAGTGTTAAACTTACTGTCGCCTGCGGTGTGTGGATTGCTGATTGGCAGGCCGGAGCTGACTTGAAGCAGTTTTATGATGAAAGTGGCAACAACCAATGGGATGTCTATATTTCCCTGAAATTCGAAGGCCCGATGTATACCGGCAACACGAACGCCACCGAAAACCGGGCATTCATAGATCAGGTCATTCTTATCAAAGTAGATAATGTTAAGAATAAAGATATTAAAGAGGTTGCAACTGATTTACCAAGTAATCTTGACGCAAAAATCATTGAGCTGAAAAATAAATGTGAGAGAATTAGCGGCTCTTATTTATTTAATGAAATCCCTGACGCGCTTGAAAATGCTGCGATCGTTATTGTGAAACGCGGAGATGGCGCAAAACCAGGCTGCGGTTATTCGCTAAAGCTGACGGGGAAATCGACGGTGTATCTATTTGTTGCAAATACCGGCATCCCGGTTATTCCTGATAAATGGGTATTAACCGCTCTCAAAGACAAGTGGGGAACATTCGACGCTACAGATAAAATATACAAATATGATGCTTCCGAGGGGGTGCTTGAAATTCCTCCGCACGATGGATTTAACGGCACATCATTCGGTGTTCCTAATGCCTGTGTTATCGTACCAACCGCCCAAACAAAATAATATATGAATCTGTATTTTTGTGAAATTTAGAAAATTTGAATCATGCGGCTCGGCAGAAAGGAAATTGAGATATGAATGACCTCGGTAAAGAAATAACCAAAAACCTTCTTACAGTAGATGCGGAGATTGATTTCAAAATCAAGTCTGGTATAGAAAACAATCGAAAAGGATTTGGGACAATAAAACTGTTTTTGCCAGATGGAAGTCCAGTTCAAGCGGCAGAAATCAAACTAACTCAGACAACTCATGAATTTAGATTCGGATGTAATGCCTTCATGATAGGACAATTCCCGGAGCGTGAACAGAATGATCAATATGAGGAAAAATTCCGTGAAATATTCAATTTAGCGGTATTGCCATTTTACTGGAATGATCTTGAACCAGCCGACGGGGAACTGCGTTTTGACAAAAATAGCGCTCCTGTTTATCGAAGACCTCCTCCTGACTTGGTTCTTGAATTTTGTGAGAAACATGGCATTACACCCAAGGGGCATCTGCTGAGTTGGCATACTTTTCTTCCAGAATGGTTGTGCAAGGAAAAAGGCAAACATGCCGAGCGGCTTGAGCGTCGCATACGTGAAATCGCAGAGCGGTATGCGGGAAGAATAAAAATTTGGGATGTTGCAAACGAGGCTTTGCAGTGGGACACTGAATATTTCGAACAGATGCCGGAACGACATGTGGAAACTGCCTTTGAAATGGCGCAGAAATATTTCCCTGAATCCACTGAATTACTTTATAACGACGGGCCGTATGTCAGTTGGAAAAATTATCACGGCGACTATACGCCGTTATACATGCTCGCAAAAAGCTTGTTAAATGAAAAACTGCCGCTGAAGGGGATCGGGTTACAGTATCATCATATTTACAATAAAATTGAGGAAATGGCGGATTGGGCGTTCCATTTTTCCAATCAGCGTTTCCTTTACGCCGTTATGGACCAATACGCCAAACTAGGCATACCATTCAATGTGTCGGAGATCACGATAACGTCTGACAATGGACTAGGCAATGGCAATGAGTTTCAAGAACTTGTGGCGGAAAAACTGTATCGATTATGGTTTAGTCACCCAGCCTCCAATGGCATTATCTGGTGGAATTTGGTCGATGGCACCGCCTATGTTCCCAAGGAGGGTGGAAGAGGGGAAGACAAGTATCGTGGAGGACTGCTCAATTATGACTTTTCAGAGAAACCAGCTTACAGCATTCTGCGCGATCTAATAAAGAAAGAATGGAACACCCGCGTCAACATGACATACGTCAATGGCGCTGAAAACAAGTTCCATGGTTTTTACGGTGATTATGAGGCAGTTATAAAAACTAATGAAGGAGCATTTACTCAAAAATTTAAACTCTCTATGAATAGTTCAAATATAATCAATCTGGAGAGACTGGAAGTAAGTAAAACACATTTTCCATAAGGCAAAAATACCTTTTTTTAGGATCAAACTTTTACACATATAAAGGAACGAGTAAAATAAAAAACATACAAGTACCGGCAACGCCGGTTGATATCTAAAAAATAGCAAAAAATAAATGAGGATGATTATGAAAAATGACTTTTCATACGAAAAAGATATTGACAAAGTTCTTAACTGTATTATCGGCGTCTTTGTCTGTAAAAGGGGCTGACTGGAAATGGGAGTGTTATAGACTTCCCAAAAGTGAATTGATAACCTGCATCCCGGAAACCAGGGGAGATCAGGATTTCTGGTGGATACCATATTTTCAGGAAAAATTAAAACAGCCCAGGAAGGATCTGCTTTTCATTGGCGATTCCATCACCGATTTGTGGACCTATCCGGCGGACCACCAGTATCCTGGCGGTTTGACCACCTGGAATAAACGGTACAAGGACATTGCCACCAATTTCGGGATAACCGGCGACAAAACACAGACCGTATTATGGCGGTTGACTGATGGAAAATCCCTGGAAGGCTGCACGCCGAAACACATTGTCCTTTTAATCGGCATCAACAATCTGCTTCAAGGCGACACGCCGGAGGACACCGCGACAGGCATCAAAGCTGTAACCGATTATCTGAGAAAGGTTCTGCCTGATTCAAAAGTGCTCATTCTGGGCATCTTCCCGTGTCATGAAAAAGCCAGCGATCCAATTCGGGGAAAAATCAGGACAGTCAACGAAAAAATTAAAGGACTGGCGGATTTTAAGAATGTCTACTTTGTTGACATCGGCAATGTATTTCTGGAAAAGGATGGGGCGATAACAAAGGACATGATGAGAGACCTGCTGCACCTTTCGCCCAAAGGTTATGAAATGTGGGCAGACATCATGGATCCATATCTTAAGGCATTCCTCAACAATGAGCCTTTTCCTGTAAATAAATAAACACAAAACAGAACATTAAGGAACTTTATCAATGAACATTACATTTGTTGGCGGCGGATCGTTACGGATACTGCCGATTGTCAGGGCGTTGTTTCAGAACCCTGAAGTATTTGAAGGCGGCAGCATTCGTCTGGTTGATTTGAAACTTGAACGCGCAGAAGCGGTCGGCACTTTGATTAAGCGTTGTCCGGAATATAGGAACGTCAACTGCGAAGTGGTTTGGACTACCGATCTCGACCGCGCACTGGATGGCGCTGACTTGTTTTATCGACCACCGCCATTGAACGGGAACCTTCCGATACGCTGGCGTTGCAGGCCTCGTGCGAATACGGCTATCTGCATTCCGACCAGCTTTCGATCAACGGTTCCTTCCTAGCCGCCCGTGGCGGCAACATGGTGATGAACTTTGCCCGGAAAATGGAAAAGTACTGCCCAGAAGCCATGATGCTGATTTTTGCCAATCCGGTAGCGGTATTCAGCGCGGCGGTGACCAATTACACGAA
>JBAWXM010000298.1:0-6589 GCA_037144075.1 Lentisphaerota bacterium
GTATATTATATCATCAAGACAAATTCAATCTTCATCGGGTAAATTCCCGTCCCTTGCGGCGGGAACGGATGGCAGAGATGAGATTCTTTATCTGTAAATCACTTCTTAGTCCGTCCGTTGATATGGTATTACTGCTGGATTTGGCGCAGTTTTTTATATTGCTGCTGGTAAATCATTGACACAGCAGATAAGTTGTAATATCTTACAATAAGAGTTCACTAAATTGTCCACCTTAAACGGAGGAGGAATATCATGGTTGTATGTCCAATTGCGCTGGCAATCGGTTGTCTTAAGTGCCCTATTTTTAAGACTTGTCCGGTAAAAAGCATCATCGGCGATTATAAAAAGCCGGGGCTTGCCGATAAATCTGTAAAAATAGAGCCCAAAAAAGATAAAACCAGATAAAATCAATCCTTAAAATCTGAAATGATTTCAGAAAAACGGATGAGTTGTTTGTTTTATTTCTTGGTGTTACTTTGTAATACATGATTGGATTAGATGAGTTATATATCTTACAATAAGATACTTATGATTTTATTTATTCTTGATTTAACAGCCCAAAAAAAGAATAAAAAATTTTGATGAAAAAAAACATTTGACAGGTCTTTTTCTTTACAAGTAATGTGTTAGATTATTAGTTCCGTTAACTATAAAACAGGAGAGCGATGATGCTCAGTTTTGCAGAAGAAATTTATCTGCTTGCGCTTGACGATGTTACCGGCAAGATTGTCATAACATCTAAGGAGGTAGTGCTAAACTCCGTGCTTATAGGAGCGGTGCTTTCCGAGCTTTCGTTTATTGGAAAGATTGATAACGATGCTGAGAATCTCTATATCTTAAATACAGATGCCACAGGTTCTCCTGTACTTGACGAAGTGCTTGATGTGCTGAGAAAATCAGGTAAAAACGAGGTTTCGTTAAGCCGCAGTCTGCAGGCGCTGTTGCCGGAATCGAAGAATATTGAGCAACTGGTGCTGAAAGAGCTGATCGGCAAGGGTATTCTGAAGCAGGTCAATGAGAAGTTGTTCTGGTTTTTTCCGAGCCGGCGCTATCCGATCATTGACAATGTGGAAGTCACAGATGTGGAAAGACGGCTCCGGAATCTGGTGCTGTCTAATGAAATTCCGGCGCCGCGTGATGCAGTGCTGGTAAGCCTGGTCAATGCCTGCGGGCTTTTTTCGGAAATTCTGTCATCCCGCGAACTTCGCCGCTGCGAAGGCCGGATTGAGGAGATTTCGAAATACGACATGGTTTGCCAGAAAATTAATGAACTGATTCAGCAGGTGCAGGATTTTTCTAATATTCCGCCGTTTGTGTGATGAAAAAAGATGACTGAACGTGTAATATCTAGTTATATAGAGTTTTTTTTGCCGGTGGCATTGTGTGCTTCTGTGTTGCGCGGGTGTAATTTAGCGGTTACATCCATAGCATACCTCTCTAAAGGCACAGAAGCATGCAATGCCTCCACCGGCAATTTAATCCCCGGTCTAAAAGCTCCCTCTGCTTTTTTCAGAGCCTTGATGAAATTTTCATAAGTCAGTAAAGTGATCTATAAATTAATATATTTGGAGATGAAATGAATTACAGGATTGAAATTTCCCCGTTGCGGAAATGGCGTGATTCCCGCGGAGAAGGCGTAAAAAAACAGATCAGTGATTTTTTGAAACTGAAAACCGGTGAAGTGCGTACCCGCGATGTTTATACCATCTGTGCGGACATCACTGACCAGGATGCCCTCAGGGTAGCGGCGGATTTAGCTAATCCGGTTTTGCAGCGCGGCGTGGTCGGAGAAAGCAGGCTGGCGGAAAATGAATTATGCGACTGGCTGATCTCCGTCGGTTTCAAGCCCGGTGTCACTGACAACGTCGGTAGATCAGCCCATCAGGCTATCGGTGATATTGTCGGACGCAAATTGCGTGACGATGAATATGTCTTCAGTTCAGTCGAGTATATGCTTTACGGCAAATCACTTACCCGGCACGATGCCGAACATATCGCCAAACATCTGCTGGCGAACGAATTAATCGAATCCGTCAGCGTTTTTTCCGGCAAAGACCTCGTTAACGGGATTCCGTTGAATCTGCCGTTTGTTACCTCCTCTGACGGCGGGCGCGTCAGAGAATACAATCTGGAGGTGAGCGACGCCGAACTCATGGATATCAGCCGCAAGGGCATTCTGGCGCTTTCGCTCGATGAAATGAAGGTTATTCAGCAGTATTTCCGCGATGCCGCCGGCCGCGAACAATACGGATTGAAAAAAAATCCGACGGATGTTGAGCTTGAAGTGCTGGCACAGACATGGTCTGAACATTGCAAACACAAGATTTTCGATGCCGAGATTAACTATGAAGACCTGGAATCAGGCAAGACTGAAAAGATTGTTTCCTGTTACAAGACTTTCATTAAGAAAAGTACTCACGAGATCGGCGAACAGGTTAACTGGCTGGTCTCTGTGTTTCACGATAATGCCGGGGTTATTGCTTTCAATGACCGGCTGGACCTGGTTTATAAAGTCGAAACCCATAACAGTCCGTCCGCGCTTGATCCTTACGGCGGCGCGATGACCGGTATCGTCGGGGTCAACCGTGACCCGATGGGAACCGGGCAGGGGGCCGAACTGCTGATCAATGTCTGGGGGTATTGTCTGGGTTCGCCGTTCAGTGATGACAAAGATGTGCCTGAAGGCCTGCTGCATCCGCGCCGTCTGCGTGACGGGATCCATAAAGGCGTGATTGACGGCGGCAACCAGAGCGGGATTCCTTACGGGCTGGGCTGGGAATATTTTGAAGATCGCTATCTCGGCAAACCGCTGGTCTACTGCGGCACTGTCGGCACACTGCCGAAAAAGATCGGCAATGTCAAGGGATTTGAGAAATCCATCAATCCGGGCGATCTGATTGTCATGGCGGGCGGCAGAATCGGCAAAGACGGGATTCACGGCGCGACTTTCTCCAGCGAAGAACTGCACAAGGACAGTCCGACTCAGGCCGTGCAGATCGGCGACCCGATCACTCAGAAGAAAATGAGCGACTTTATATATGAAGCAAGAAACCGCGGACTTTACCGTTTCATCACGGACAATGGCGCGGGCGGACTTTCCTCCAGCATCGGCGAAATGGCTGGAATCTGCGGCGGCTGCCGCATGGACTTGAAAAAAGCGCCGCTGAAATATGCCGGTCTTGATCCATGGGAAATTCTGGTTTCTGAAGCTCAGGAACGGATGAGTTTTGCTGTGCAGCCGGAAAATATTGAACAATTTAAATATCTGGCGAAAGAACGCGATGTCGAAGTGACTGTGCTCGGCGAATTTACCGGCGACGGCAAATTCCACATGCAGTACGGCGATAAGACTGTGGCGCTGCTGGATATTGCGTTTATGCATGACGGTCTGCCGCGGATGAAACTGAATGCCAAATGGCGCAAGCCGGCGCTGCAGGATCCGGATTACAGCGGCCGCGACCTGAAAAACGATATATTGCAAATGCTCGGCAGGCTCAATCTCTGTTCCGGTGAATACAAGGCCAGGCAGTACGATCACGAGGTAAAAGGCCTGAGCGTGATTAAGCCGTTTGTCGGCAAATGCCGCGATGTCCAGAGCGACGCCACGGTGACGATGATTGAGCAGCTCAGCCGCGAAGGCGTGATCCTGTCCGCCGGTCTTCTGCCGCGCTACAGCGATATTGACACCTATCACATGATGGCTTCGATCATCGACCTGGCGATCCGGAAAGTGATTGCGGTCGGCGGCAGGCTCGGACATATCGCCGGACTGGATAATTTCTGCTGGCCTGACCCGGTTCTAAGCGAAAAGACGCCGGATGGCGAATACAAGCTGGCTCAGCTAGTCCGCGCCAATCAGGCGCTTTACGATTACACCAGGGCATTTCAGGTGCCGTGCATATCCGGCAAGGACAGCATGAAGAACGACAGCTCCCGCGGCGGCAGGAAGATTTCTATTCCTCCAACCGTATTGTTCAGCGCCATTGCGAAAATGGATGACATCAGCAAGGCGGTTACGCTTGATGCTAAATGCGCCGGGGATTATGTCTATGTGATCGGCAATACAGCTTCCGAGCTTGGCGGCAGCGAGTATTTCGCGATGCTGAATTCCACCGGCTGCAATGTGCCGAAAGTGGATGCCGGTTATGCCATAAAAATCTATAACGCGGTTTCCAGCATCACAGGTGCGGAACTGGCCAGTTCACTGCATACTCCGGCCATCGGCGGACTGTCTGCCGGATTTGCCAGAGTCGCGATGGGCGGACGCCTCGGATTGAGCATCGATCTGGCGATGATTCCGGTGTCCGGTAAATGCAATACTCAGGAACTGCTGTTTTCAGAATCCAACAGCCGTTTCATCATGACTATTTCTCCGAAAAATGCCGTGAAAGTTGAATCGCTGCTTGCCGGTGTATCTTTTGCAAGAATCGGCGAGGTAATTGACGCACAAAAACTTGAAATCAAAACATCCGATGGTAGTTTAATAGCGTTGGAGATTTGCAATCTGCTGGCGAAGTACAAAGGAACGCTTGACGGTATTTAACAACGACAGGATAATTCCGGTCATGGAAAAGATTCCCAAAAACACTGTTGGAAAAGTTGTTAAAAAGAAGCAGAGTGATAATCCGATGACGACCTCGCAGGTCTACATGCGGAACATCATTGATTTTTCCCTGTTGTCGCCGGAAGAGGAAACTAAACTGGCCGACGAAATCAAGTCTGATAATCCGCATATCCATGATGCCGCTAAAACCAAACTGGTCAAAGCCAATTTGCGTTTAGTAGTAAAAATAGCCAATGAATTCATGAATCGCGGTCTGGCCAAACATGACCTCATTTCTGAAGGCAATATCGGTTTGATGACCGCCGCAGAGAAATTCGACCCTGCAAAAGGCGCTAAATTCAGTACTTACAGCACCTGGTGGATCAAGCAGGCGATGCGGCGGGCGATCGCCGAACAGAGCCGCACCATCCGCATACCGGTGCAGTCAGTTGAAAAAATCAACCGGATCAAGCGGGCGCAGAAAGAACTGGCCAGTAAATTCGGACGCACTGCAACCGACCAGGAACTGGCGGACGAACTTGACCTCAGCAGGCGTACTATTGCCGAATTGCGTCATACTAACCTTTCAACTTCTTCTTTGAACGAGCCGATCCAGGAAGGAGAAGACGGCGAAATTCAGGACTTCATTCCCGATAAACAGGAACATGCTCCGGACCGGCTGCTTGGCGATTCGGAAACTATGGCGCAGCTGCATGACCTGGTGGAACAGCTTTGCGACCGCGAACGGGAAGTCCTGCAGATGCGCTTCGGACTTGACGGACGGCAGGTGATGACGCTTGAAGAGGTAGGCGAAGCAGTAGGGTGCACCCGTGAACGCGTCCGCCAGATTCAGAATAAAGCCATTAAAAAACTACAGTACATGCACTCCGATGTTCCTCCGCAGAATATCAAGAAACTCAGCGATGAAGACGCCGAAGAATAACCCCGGAAAGTTTCAATCCAGATGACAATTTATCCTGTTGACAGTGTGATTCTGGCTCCGCTTTCCGGCTATACCGATCTGCCGTACCGTCATTCCGCCCGCCGCCACGGCTGCCGGATGGCTTTTGCCGAAATGGTTGACGCCGGATCACTGGCTTTTGGCAATAAACGTACCAGAACTTATCTTGACCGGGGTTCTGACGAAGACTGGCTGGGAGTTCAATTAGTCGGCTGTGAAGCTGATCATATCGCCGAATCCGCCAGGATTCTTAATGACTACAGATTTGATGTGATAGATTTTAACCTCGGCTGTCCCGCTCCGAAAGTTGTCAAGAAAGGCGCCGGTGCATTGCTTGGAACTAATATTGACAAGGCGGTCAAGCTCTTCAGTATTATTGCCGGGATTTCCCGCGTTCCGGTGAGTGCTAAAATACGTATTCTGAATGAAACAGACCCTGCATCCACTGTGGAAATTGTCAAGAAACTCGAATCAGCCGGAGCTTCGGCGGTAACGATTCACGGCCGGATTAAAGAGTCTTTCTATTCAGGACAGGTATTTTATGAGGTGATTGCCGCGGCCAGGCAGGCGGTTAAAATTCAGGTTATCGCCAATGGCGGCATCATGGATGTGAGCACTCATGACACAATCAAAAAAGCCACCGGCTGCGACTGCGTTATGGTGGCGCGCGGCGCGATGGGCAACCCCTGGATTTTCGAGGAAATCGCCATGCGCGACCAGTATCAGCCGCCGACCATCGGGCAGCTTTGTGAAGAAATCGAACTGCATGTCCTTGAAACAATTGATTATTACGGCGAAGAACTCGCGTTGAAGGTCTCCAGAAAACTTATCCTTGATTACATGCGCGGACGCGGTTTTCCTGGCGGATTAAAAGCGGAAGTATCTTTTTTGCACCGGAAAGACGATTTTTATACATATCTTGATAAAATCAGAGATGGTCATGCCGAAAGATACTGGCAATGGCTGGAAAAATTCCCGCAAGCCGAACGACGCCTTCGCCGGGCATGATCCTTCAAAATATTCGTGTTCATTCGTACTACTATCCGTCATTTTCTTGTTTTTTTAGAAAGATTTTCATGCAGCCA
>JBAWXM010000299.1:0-6586 GCA_037144075.1 Lentisphaerota bacterium
ATTTAAAAAATATTTTAATTTTTCCATGTATAATATTTTCCTTCCGTGGAACTGGTATTTGTCATGGACTTGTTATTTAGTTGGCGACGAATCATCCCGCAATTTCCTTGGAGGGTTTTCGCCCCGGCTTGATCTTATGTTTTTGGCAGGAACATTGCTGCTTTCCGCGTTTGCTTTAATATTTAATCGATCCAGGCTGCGCGCCCTGTTCCAGTTGCAAAGCCATCCGCTTGTGTGTTGCGGCATATTTATTTTCCTTTCGCTGCTATTCTATTTATGGCTTCAGTCTCCTTTTTCTGAATGGTTTTATCGGTATTGCCCCTGCATGGTTTTGTTGCAGTTCCCTTTCCGGTTGCTTTCGTTTATTGCCATTCTGCTGGTTGCCGCGTACGTCTGCTGTTTACAGCTTCTTGACCAGCGGCTCAACCGGAAAACAGTCTGGCTTTTAGTGGTGATTCCTTGCGCTGGCACATTGGTCTCCAGTCAAGTTTATCCTCCACCCAACCGCGGATGGATCGACCGGCAGCCGCTTGAACACCCGGGCGCCGGCAACTGGCCTGAATACACGCCGCTGGCGCCGCAGGGTATTCGCGCTTTTGGCGTATGGATGGAGCATATCTCCAAATTGCCGGTAATTGTAAATTCCGGCAAGCCGAAAGCCCTGATTGTCAAACGCGCCAGCGCCGTGAGCTTCATGACGGTATATGCTTCCGCAGAGTCTCCACTTGAAATCACTCTGCCTGCGATATGGAGCAAATATTACCTGATTATCATAGAACGCAATGGAGAAATCCATAAACTGCCTTCTTTCAGGAGAGGTTTTGATCCACGGATATGCATCCAGATTCCGCCAGGAGAAAATATAGTCACTGTAAAATATCCTTCGCTGAACACCATTCTTGGACAATTCTTCTATGAGTGGCTACCGTCGTCAACGGCAGCGACTATGCCATAATTATGATATTCTCATTATTGCTCATAATATTTATCCTTTGAACGTATTGTTAAAGCAGATACGATTAAACCGGAATCTGATTCTTTCAAGCGAAGATGAAAAAATATTGCATGGAAAATTCGGAGTGCAGGCCGGACATCAGCCGGACGGTTTGTATCTCCTGTCCTCCGGAGTATATTGTTAATATCCTTTTTAAATAGTACAACATCTATCATTAACAACAATTGAATGAATATTAAATTTTCGGGTAACTGTCTATTTTTAATTCTGGCTTTTCTTGTGTTTATAGCTGGAATATGGTTACGGACTGATGGTTTTTTGTCCAAAGCGCTGGAATATGATGAAATATGGACTTTAGAATCCTATGCCGGAGCAACAAATAAAGTTATTTTTACTGATTTGGGATTGCCCAATAATCATCCGCTTAATTCTTTGCTGATAAAATACTCTCTTGTAATAACTGGCTATAACAACCTTGCCCTGGGAATCCGCCTTAATTCTCTCATTGCAGGGATCTTAACCATTCTGCTGGTCGGCGCCGGGGCATACTTGATAACCGGAAAAGCGGGAGCGTGTTTTTTGTCCATTGTCTTTGCCGCGTTTAACGGCGGGTTAATTCATTATTCTCAGACCGGGCGCGGATATTCCATGCAAACTTTTCTGGTCGTAGCTTTTGTGGTCGGATTGATTTTGTATCAACAGCGCCGGAAACATTGGACGGCTGTGGCTAAATTGATGATGTCATTGTTGCTGGCGTTGATTGCAATACTTGCCATGTTGACCTTGTCAACATCGGTGTTGTTTATATTCCCGGTTTGCTGCCTGTATATTATCGTACATGAAAAAGGAAACTGGATGAATACCTGTAAAGACTTATGGACGGACAAATATATCATGAGCTGTTTTTTATTGATAGGATGTTTTGCATTTTACTGGTATTTAAGTAATTTCTCTTTGTTCAGGCAGGGGCAGGGGTTCGGCAGTTTCGTAAATGATGTGAGCTTGTTTTTTAATTTTGCCCTCCATACGCTGACGGCTTTAATAGATTGGAAACTGTTGTTGCTGATCATTCCAGGATTGGCTTTTAAGTCTTTGCGGATTTGGATTATAATGTTTTTGTCGATTACCGGATTTGTGCTTGTGTCAGCATTGATTTTCAAAGCCGGCCCCGCAAGGACATATTTACCTTTGACTCCATTGATCTGCATAACTGCCGCAGGTGTGGTTGCCGGTCTTGGAAAACTTATTATGGACAAGACTGACAAGAAGATTGGATATGCTTTTTTTGTAATGACCGGCTTAATGCCGATCCTCAGTCCTCCCGCTAATCTTGATTTCTGGGAGCCGCCGGATTGGAAAGTGGTTTTTAATAAAATCAAGGAATTGCCGGCCAATTATTATTTTGTTTATCCGTTGAACGAGTCTTATCCGCTATGGTTTAACAACAAGCCGGATATCATCAAAGATATTTATATCAGAGCAGGTAATGTCTCAGGAAATAGTTTTTTTGTAAGTGTAAGCAGCAATGCGGCTATTCAGGGAAAAAGAGCGGATGGTTCCCAATTATGGATCAAACTTCCGGAAACTTCACAAATAATTGACCTTGGGTACAAAAATCTGCAAAGTCATGTGTATCGTTTGAGAAGGCCTCAGATGAGGGCTAAAGCATGCGGAAAAATAATTGTTGCGTATATCTCCATACAAGAGCAGCAGTCTGCCAATGCGCTCAGAGAGTTGTTATGGAAAGACCCGCAAAATGAATGGCTGCTTCTCAATGAATGGCTGCTTCTCAATGAATGGCTGAATTGTCCGTTCAGCCGCAGCGGGAAACAGTTTATAGCATATTTCATGATTTCAGAAAAGAACCAATATGCGCCTTCGGATTTAAATGCCATCGAAGAAAACAGTCGCGGTCAGGTGCATTTTTTTTATCTGGATAGTTTTAAAGATTAAAAGATTGTACATTTTCTGTGGAATCGGATGATCGGAATGGCCGGCGTTTTATGTGTTATTTTTATTTCCGGTTTGCACGTTTAGCCGACTGGATTTATTTTAATTGTTTTAAGCATGTAATAATAAGATTCATAATTTAATAGCAAAGGTGAACTATGAAAGAGAAACTGGACCACAAAAATCTGCCGGACAAAAATGGTTTTTTCGGCGAATACGGCGGTCAGTTGATTCCGGAGCATCTGGTTAAAATAATGAACGAGATCAATGATGCTTACCTGGAAATCAAGGACAGCAAAAAATTTCAGGATGAGCTGAATTATCTTTACAAATATTACGTGGGACGGCCAAGTCCGATATATCACGCCAGACGGCTGAGCGAGGCGGCCGGCGGTGCGCAGATATATCTGAAGCGCGAAGACCTCAACCATACCGGCGCGCACAAGATTAATCACTGCTTGGGTGAAGCGTTGCTGGCTAAATTCATGAAAAAGACCAAAGTCATCGCCGAAACCGGCGCCGGACAGCATGGCGTGGCGCTGGCGACGGCCTGCGCCCTGCTCGGACTCAAATGCGAAATTCACATGGGCGAAGTTGATATCAAAAAAGAACATCCCAACGTTGTTAAAATGAAGATTCTCGGCGCCACGGTAGTGCCGGTCAGCCGCGGCACCGCCACGCTGAAAGACGCTGTTGACAGCGCATTTGAGGAACTGCTTAAAGATCCGCAGAATTTCTTCTATGCCATCGGTTCCGTCGTCGGGCCGCATCCGTTTCCGATGATGGTCCGCGATTTTCAGAGTATCGTCGGACGGGAAGCCAGGGCGCAGTTCCTGGAAATGACGGGTAAACTGCCGGATTACGCGATTGCCTGCGTCGGCGGCGGCAGCAATGCCATGGGCCTTTTTACCGCGTTCCTGCATGATTTTGACGTAAAGCTGGTCGGCGTCGAACCGGCCGGACTGGGACTTCATACCAATGAGCATGCCGCGACCCTGACCAAGGGAGCCAAAGGCAGCATTCACGGCTTCAAATGCTATGTGCTGCAGGACGAAAAAGGCGATCCGCTTCCGGTTTATTCCATTGCTTCCGGGCTGGACTATCCAGGCGTCGGGCCGCAGCACTGCCTGCTGAAAGACATTAAGCGCGCCGAATATGTGTCCTGCACCGATGACGAATGCCTGGATATGTTCATGCAGTTGTCGCGCCTCGAGGGGATTATCCCGGCATTGGAAAGCTCTCATGCCGTGGCTTATGCCGCCAAACTCGCCGCTACGCTCGGCAAGGATGTCAATATTCTGGTTAATCTGAGCGGCAGAGGCGACAAGGATGCCGATTTTGTTGCCAGAAAACTCAAGATACACTGAGCATAATTGATAACGCGTTGGCGAAATGTCCTTTACCGCGTTATTTTATATTACGTTGAAATGCGGCATTTAAACAAGAGGTTGTTGTATGAGCAGAAAAGATTATATCAGCGACGGACTTATTCACATCAGGGATCGTCTGAAGACTTATGAGAAAGGTAATGACCATGATACTTCAACCCTGCCGCAAATCTCCGATGAACAGATCGCTCAGACCGGAAGAGGCGAAACGGTAAAATCAACGGAACCTGACAGAAAATTTGTCCGTGCGCTGAGAAAGCGCCATGACGAATATCTGAAGTCACGAAAAGACCTGCACAACAAGATTGTTGAAACAATGGCGGTACTGCCGGAGGAGCAGAAGAAGTTTAAATTCTACGAGGAGGAGACCGCCGGACTCCATGAACTCTGCCGGAAAATGTCGGTGGAAATTAATGAACTGTCGGAAAAAGACGCACAGAGCGAAGAAGATTCCGCGCTGCTGGCCGACGCCTGCCGGAAAATCGAAAACTCCCGGCTGGAATTCATCCGTCAGACCGCCAGATATAAGAAATTAATGCCGCATGAAGGACACGCCGGCGGCGGCAGTTCGAAAAGCTCATTGCTGCCGGACATTAATTCCATGACTTTCCTGCAGATATTCCGCCTGGGACTTGTTTTCAGCCTGCCGATGGCAATCGCACTTTTTCTTGCGGCCCTGATTATCAGCGCAGTTATTTTCTTCTCCATGGGCGCGGGCGGGTCCTGATCGTGGCCTTGCACACACATACTTCTAAAAGCCACAGCCGGAAAAACCTGCTCCGGTATATTCATACCCAGAGTTATTCCCGCATCTCCGGGTTCAAGGGGGTGAAAGCCCAGGAAGGCGCCGCCCGCAAACGCATTCTGACCATTCTGACCGTGCTTGTCCTGATGGCTGTGGGACTGATATTTGTTTTCGTTTAATTCCATCCATAATTGGCAAACCATTTACGAAAGAACCGGAAAATGAATGATTCCAGTAATTTATTATTAGAACTGTCGGCGGTTGTCCGTGCCTATTCCGGTCCGGCAGGGCTGATACCGGTCTTGACCGGCATTGACCTGTCCGTCAAATCCGGCGAATGGGTCGTCGTCACCGGGCCTTCCGGTTCCGGCAAAACTACGCTGCTGAACCTGATTGCGCTGCTTGACACGCCGGACAGCGGCGGCATCAAACTCTGCGGAAGCGAAGTGGCCGGACTGCCGGAAGCTCAGGCGGCGGAATTGCGCTCCCGCCAGCTTGGAATGGTTTTTCAACTTCACCATCTGCTGCCGCAATGTTCCGCTTTGGAAAACGTGCTGCTGCCGACTGTCCCGGCGAAAATTGACGGCAGAACTGCGCTGGAACGGGCCCGGTCATTACTATGCCGGATCGGACTGGAATCGCGGATGAACCATTTTCCCGGCCAGTTGTCCGGCGGCGAGTGCCAGCGGGTGGCGGTGGCGCGTGCGTTGATCAATTCCCCCAGCCTGCTGCTGGCGGACGAGCCTACCGGCGCACTGGATCTTCACGCCACTGAAGCGCTGCTTGAACTGCTAGCTGGATTCCACCGCGACGGCATGACTATTCTGATGGTTACCCATTCCGAACGCGCTGCTGCTGCTGCGCAGCAGTGTTATGTGCTAAGCAATGGAAAACTCGTCCAATCCTGATTCGGGGAAGCCAGAATCAAAGAACACAGCGCCGGCGCGGAATATTAATAGCCCAAAAGCCATATAAAATAAATTTCAGTTCCAGAGGAGCGACATATTAATAGCAGCAGTCAGAATGAGCCAATGGCTAAAAGTTTTAACTTTCAAAGAATGTTTCTTTGTGGTTAAAATTAGGTTAAACCTAAAAAAAGTCGAGTCAGTGTGCCGTGGATGTGCTGTGATTTTTGGCCCCGCTGTGGTAATCACTGCAAGTTAAAAATTACAGTACAGACATGGTGCAATAGCCGACCTGGAGGGTTGATTACTGCATTTCCTGGAATTAATCGTTATTAACTTTTTGTGAACTTAACCGGCTGCGCCGGGACTTTAACCACAAAGGCATCCCGCAGTCGCGGGACTAACCAGAGAGTTAGCAAGACACAGAGAAATCCATTTTTTACCACGAAAAACACGAAAAGATTTAGCGCGGCATAGCCGCAACCCAAAAATACACCTTAACCACGAAGAGCACGAAAATGCACGAAAAAAAGCCAATACAGTTTTACCCCAGAGGACGCAGAGCACACTGAGGAAAGACAAATACAGCTTCACCATGAAGAACATGAAGGGAGTGAAGGAAAACCCGGGAACGCCGCTCTCC
>JBAWXM010000300.1:0-6577 GCA_037144075.1 Lentisphaerota bacterium
GAACTTTAGAACTTTAGAACTTTAGAACTTTAGAACTTTAGAACTTTAGAACTTCTTTATGCGCTCTTGTGGAAATGTTCAGGAATGCAGTCATTGACGGCGGCGAGCATTATGTGATGAAAATCGCCCACCCATGACGGTGATGGCGATGGCTGGTAATCCGACATAAATGCGCCGTATGAATCTTTATGCTCCGGAGCATAGCCGTGCATGCCCGGATAAGATTTGCGGATGTGGTCATTGGGTTCAACTTGATAACCCGGGTCCAGCAGCAGTACCGTTTCGCCATACATATTGTCGACAAAATTTATGTTGTACCGGATCATTTCCTCTTCGCTTAAAATGCGGGTATGCGGGATATTGCGCAGGCGCTCGACAATGATGGATCTGGCTTCATGGTCGAGATACCAGAACCTGACCATGGTCGGGTCATAAAAAGCAATATAATCTCTGCCGAAGGCCAGACCCAGTTTGCCGATTTTATTTTTTATATCTATAACCGCCTGGCGCGCGGTCATGCCATGTCCGGACATCACCGATACGGAGTATTGATTATAGTGCGCGTCCGCTTCGGAAATGATATTTTCAATCTGCTGCTCATAATGCTTCAAGCAGTCATCTATTCTCTGTTCATCTGCAGGCGCGTGATGGAGGATTTTATCCAGGCCTGGCATGAACAGAAGGCAGAACTTGATATTTGCGCATCTGATTCTTTCCAGCAGAACCATGAAGTTCTCCTCTTCGCTTTTCCGCCAGTCGGAAATCATGTGCGGAATATTGCTTTCATGGAGAAAATCAGGAATGCTTTTCGACGGTGCCATGCCGCCTCTGGCAAAAATATCATGTCTCCCGGCATAATCAAAGAAACGCGCCCTGCCGGGCGAGATGGACAAATGGTCGAAAAAGCCGGAATACCCCCTGCACATCCGGAATAATCC
The DNA here is from genome assembly GCA_037144075.1 of Lentisphaerota bacterium. GTDB lineage: Bacteria > Verrucomicrobiota > Lentisphaeria > Victivallales > Victivallaceae > CAIPAT01. The sequence goes on from JBAWXM010000300.1 coordinate 939, forward strand.
GGTAATCAATTCTGTTTTCGCCTCGCTGCCTTCTTCGCAGGGCAGATAATGCATCAGCATTTCCAGCATTTCCCGCACGGAATGCCGCGGGGAATAATAGTAATTGCCGAAATGTTTATGAATATTCGGCGGCTGGCCGGTCAGCGCGGTGGACAGGGAGGTAACGGAATCCCCCAGTTGCGAACACACCGGATAACGGTAAGGCAGAATGTCCGGTAGAAAATCATGTTTCCGCAAAGTCTCCCAGCCCGCGGAATCCAGATAAATGAAGATGTGTATTTTATTCATTGCTGGATAAGTGTTTGTGAATTTTTGGCTCAGTTCTTACCCGCGATAAATTTCTAGATGGCTGATTATGCTTGTCTGGACTTTTCAACCGCATAAGAACCGACAGGCATCTTGCGTCGGGGCCTTCGAAAATTACGATCCCGTTTTGGATGATTCGACAATGACGGATAGATTTAGCTGGTTTCATGTTTCATGCCCCCGCTGAACAAGTTCAATCCAAATTTCCCGTAAATTAGGAGAAAAGAACTGAAATCAACTGCTAGAGTACGGATCGCTCAGGCAGTTGATTCCAGCCCAAAAAGCTCTCCTCTTCATTTACTCCTCGCTCAACCCCTCATATCTATCGCCCGCAGGCGCCCTGATAGTCAAGAAGTCTATGGCATATCCTGTAACCATGCTATATTGATGCTTTTGCGTCAATTAAAGCGAATATTATATATAGAAAGTTCCGTGCCAGTTCTTGCGAAACATTATAAGTTGTTTAAAATTAGTTGTTTATGCTATTGGATTCAATGTTCATTGATCTGATACGTTATAAATAAAAATTGATAAAGAACACTTAATAAGTCTATTAAGTAATTTATAATAAAGTAGTTAAATGGTTTAATAAAAAATATTTACATATCAAATTAAATTGATACTGGTTGAGCGGTTACAGTGTAATAAATTTGCCGGAACGGCAGATGATTCTGCGATTGGCGCAATAACTCATATTGCCGTTAACCCAAACCGAACTAACACCTTGCGCTGTCTGATGAGGACAGACAAAATCTGCGGGGGAATTAAAATGTCCGGGATCAAGGAGGACGAGATCGGCATAGGCCCCTGGCGCGATTCTGCCGCGCTCTTTCAAGCCGAATACAGCGGCAGGCAGCGAGGTGCATTTTCTGATGATTTCCTCCAGCGGCATGATGTTCTTCAGCAGCGCGAGGAACTCCGGAAACGCGCCGAATCCGCGGGGATGGCTGCGTCCGATGGAATAATCCTCCGGCCTGGCGCTTTCGTCAGTTCCGCAGGAGACGAAAGGCAGCGAAGCGATGCGCTTCACGTTTTCCGGCGACATGCCCTGAAATGCCGCCATGGCCCCGGCGGCGTCGGCTTTCAGTATCTCCGCGCAAATTTTTTCCGGCCTGGTCTGCATGTATGCTGCGATCTGCTCAAAAGTCTTTCCGGCAAAAGCGTCCATCCCGTTTACGTCGGCGCTGACCAGCCTGACGGTCTGCCAGCGATGCGGCGGATATTCCGCCAGCCGGGCGCATACCGCGGCGAAATTCTGTTCATCGGCGATAAACTGCTGAAACGCGACATCGTCCATATTGTCGTATGGTTCTGGCAGAATCATGCTGAGCTGGGTCATTGATTCAATATAAGGGTAGCAGTCGGCAGTAACATTAATCCCGCAAGCTGACGCCTGCGCGACTGCCGCCAGCGCGGCGTCAAGTTTTCCCCAGTTTTTCTCCCCGGCCGTCTTGAAGTGGCTGATATGCAGTTGCCGCTGTCCGGCGCCTGAACATGCCGACACTGCTTCTTCAATGGCCTCAAGCAGCAGATTGCCTTCGCTCCGCAGATGCGTTGTATATGGCCGTTTAAAGCCGGCTAGCATTTTCAGCATCCGGCGCAGCTCTTGAGTATCAGAAAACTTGCCAGGCACATAGAGCAGGCCGGAGGAAAGTCCTGCCGCCCCCTGCCGGAGCGAATCGTTCAGGAGTTCCAGAATCTCCGCCTGCTGCTGTCCGGACAAAGCTCTTTGTTCATATCCGGCAACGGCTGCGCGCAGCGTATTATGTCCGCACAGCGCCAGAATATTTACGGCGGGATTGCGCCGGCTGACTTCCTCGCCGTATTCACCCATGGAACTCCAGGATATTTCCACTCCGTAATTGCGGTACAGTTCCTGCAGATGCTCACGGTTGTTCCGGGTTGCCGGAAAAGTTGAAAGTCCGCAGTTGCCGACGATTTCAGTCGTCACGCCCTGTGATATTTTACCGTAAGCCTCCGGCGCGGCCAGAATTGAAATGTCGGAATGGGAATGAGCGTCAATGAAGCCTGGACAGAGCGTTAAGCCCTCTCCATCAACAATTTCAGTAGACAAATCCGGATGAAGGCGCTGCCCGGCGGCTTTAATCCGTTCGCCTTCAACCAGTACATCGCCGATGCTTCCCGGCGTTCCCGTGCCGTCAATTATAAACGCATTTTTTATTAGTAAGGACATTTTTGCAGCCTGCAATATTTATTTTTCAATCTGGTGACTGTAAAAGAATTTTCAAATAAAATAGCATCTTCCGGCAAAGTCTTTTTGAAAAAAGCATAAAAAAAATGTAAATTTATGAACTTTTTTTAACATTGAATGTCTAACGTTGCGCAGGTATGTGTGAATTTGGAAACAAAAACTGACGGAGAGTTGATCGCTGAGTTTAAAAACGGCAATGTTTCCGTGTTTGATTTGCTGATTGCGCGTCATGCCTCGAAACTTTACAGCACGGCATATGCGCTGATCTCGAATCATCACGATGCCGAGGAAGTTGTCCAGGACACGTTTGTCCGTGCCTACCGCGGCCTGAACAACTTCCGGGGCGATTCCAATCTGGATACCTGGCTGCACCGGATAGTCAGTAATCTGGCCAGGAATAAATATCATTGGAACCGGCGCCGCGGCGCCGGTTTGAATATCAGCATCCATGATCCCGGCAATGATCCGGAAAAAGACAAGAGTGAAGAAGATATGCCGCTGCCGGACTGTTCCAGGATGCCGGACCGGCAGATGGAGGGCTCGGAAGTGGAAAAATGTCTGGCTGAAGGAATGGCGCATCTGCCGGAAGCATTACGGGAAACCATGATTTTAAGGCATGTGCATGATATGTCTTATGAAAAAATAGCGGAAATCCAGCAATGCAAAGTTGGAACGGTGAAATCGAGAATCGCCCGCGGACGGGAAATCCTCCGGGAGCTTATGAATAAGTTCGGAGTATGTTGAATAATCTGTGGTTAAGAGTGGTTATTGAAAGGGATTAGAAATATGGCTAACAATAAAAATGAAAAATGTCCGCTTCCGGAAGTCATCAGCACTTTCTTTGACGGAACGCTGGATCCCGGCTCGCCGGAATCGCTCCATATCAAGTCCTGTCCGGAATGCAATAAGATACTCAATTCCTATGCGGCAATTGCCAGGGCGCTGAAATCCATGCGGCAGGATAAAGACGCCGCCGCTCTAGTCCACTCCATTACCGCCGGGGTTCACCGCAAACTGCTGGAACCTGCTCATAATAGCATTCCATTTCCAAAACTTCTGCTGCGCATCGCTGCGACGGCATTAATTGCCGGTGCAGCGTTATATTTTGCGGCAAACAGCATGTTGACTGCGGAACCGCAAAAAACGGTTGCGCCAGTTTCGCAGACAGCGCTTGTTTCTGCGGCAAACCCCATGGACAAGCGGGATGCATATCCGTACTACACCGGTTCCGACAGCGGAGTATTCAGCGGCGCGACCTCCGGCAATGCCGTGCCGCTGCAGAATCTGGTCAATGTTGACTATGGCAGTTCTTTCAATCCGGTGTTTAAAATGGACAACTCCGCAGATGGCAAATCCGGCAAGCCGGCTGCGATCGGCGGCAGCGTGCATCAGGTATGGGTTGTTCCTGACCTTAAAGACTCGGCTGCGATATTCAAGCAACTGCTTGAACGCTACAATGTGCCGCAGAAAGACATCAGCGCCGCCGTCAGCGGCAGTTCCGTAAAAATCCAGACCGTAATGACCAAAGGGCAACTGGTAAACCTGGTCAAATCCTGCAAAAGCGCCGGTTTTGAGTTAATCTCCCCGCAGTCTCCGCAACCCGAACAAAAAACATTTTTCGGCAAGGCAGCCGACCCCGTATTCTTCTCCGTGGAACTGCTCCAGAACAAACAGTCCCAGTAGCCGTCATAATCACGTGCCGGGATATAAAGTAAAAATACTGCCACCGTTCTTGGATAATGCGCAACTCCGGATGCGGTTTTGCCACTCCGATACTGTCAAGTCAGCAGTAATATATTAGAATAGGCGGGAATCTTAATCAGCTTACTGTTTTGACCAGTTCGTCGAGACCGGTGAAGATGTAATTCGGGCAGTAGGAGTAGCGCGGAATGTCTTCGCGGGTGGTGACGCCGCTCAGCATCAGAATGGTATCCACCTCCGCTTCAACCCCGGCTATGATGTCGGTATCCATGCGGTCGCCGATGATCGCGGTTTCGTAACTGTGCACACCCAGGCGGCGGACCGAACGGCGCATCATCAGCGCGTTCGGTTTGCCGATGAAATAGGCTTTGGTCTGCGCCGCCAGTTCAATCGGGGCAATCAGCGAACCGGTTGCCGGTACAATGCCGTGTTCCGTCGGTCCGGTCATGTCCGGATTGGTGCCGATCAGCCGGGCGCCTTTTAAAACCAGCCATACCGCTTTCTCAATTTTCTCAAAACTGTAAGTGCGGGTTTCCCCGACGACGACATAGTCAGGGGTGGAGTCATTCATTGAAATGCCCTTATCATACAGGGCGTTGATCAGTCCGGCGTCGCCGATGACATAAGCGGTGCAGCCCGGTTTCTGGCGGCTCAGGAATTCCGCGGTCGCCAGCGCGCTGGTATAGAAATGGTCCTCGGCGGCATCAATGCCAAGCCTTTTGAGCTTTTCGTGCAGTTCGCGCGGGGTGCGTTCGCTGCTGTTGGTAAGAAATAGAAAATTCTTATTATTGGCATTCAGCCATTCGACAAATTCCGCGGCGCCCGGCAGCAGTCTGCTGCCGTGATAAACGACTCCGTCCATGTCGCAGACGAAAGCTTTCTTATTTCTTAATTCTTCTCTGATATTGTTCATGATAACGTCCATATTTATTGATTGTTCCTGAGGATGTGAAGACTGGGAAGACTGGGAATAATGGGAAACAGATGCAAATGTTTTTCCGTTGGCTTCATTATATACAGCTTCCTGTCTTTCCGGTTTTATTCTGGATTCTGACTTCTGAATTCTGAATTCTGTTAATATAACCGCGGTTTAAGAAAAATACTCTGCACGGCTGAAAATTAAACTATAGATTGCGATCTTTTGATTTCGATACCCCGGTATCGGCAGCCTCTCGGAATACGAACCAATTCTCAAGATTTTCGCAATCTATAGTTAATACCGATTCGCAATCTTAAAGCCAGTACTGACAAGAGCAATTTTGAGAATTATTTGGGAACAGCGACGGAAGCCCGATATGAATATCGGGGGATGGAGCCGTTTTCAAATAAACGCAAAAGGGCCTTGCCACTAGGCGGTTGCGTTTCCGCCATGCCGGATACGTGCTGTACGAGCTCAGTCGCTACCATGGTAGCGCCAGCC
>JBAWXM010000301.1:0-6515 GCA_037144075.1 Lentisphaerota bacterium
AATGTCAGACTCAGGTTCGGTAGATAGATTTAAAAAAACAGGAAAACTTTAAGTTAAAATATGATTAAATTATGCTAATTAAACGATTGTGGCGAAGAAATGGTTTGAATCTTTTAAATCTGTTGCAAATGGCCTTTCCGCCGCTGCGCCACAAGTTGCTTGCCTGTCCCAGGGGAATGCGCAAACTCTCCGCTGCGATTGATGGGGGCGCAGGTAAATTCATTGATCTCGGAAAAGAAGCTCCTTTCTATTGTCCCCCTGGAATTGCGCTAAATGTCCAGTTTTTTACAAGTTTTGAATCTTCTGGAATCGACAATTATGTGGCGATACTCGAACATGGAAAAGTTTATTCTGAATGCGGGTTTGTTCTTGTTGGCGACTCGGATTCATTATATTTAATTGAAGAGTTGTCCGTGTCTCGCCGTTACGATACAACTTGGAACGATCATCGTTTCATGGCTGTATTCAAGCATCAAGTTTTTCATCCAGTCATTAAGCACTCAGGAAGTGTCGCTGTTTTAACTACTACCGCAGCCGACAACAACTATTACCATTTTCTCCTTGAGGCCGCGCCGCGAGTTGAGTTGTTGCGCCGTGCTGGAATAAGTCCTGATTGGTATTACATTGCGGCGGAACACTGTTATCAGCGAGAAGTATTGCAGACTCTGGGTATTCCGCTGGAAAAAGTTATTCAACCGTCCAATCATATCGCTTTGCAGGCAGATACGCTGATTGTTCCGGCTCCCTGTTTCTATTGCACGATGGATTGCGGGGTAAGTGACTTTTCTGAACACGGACTAAATTTTATTGCTACGGCGTTCACTGTTGGAGTTCCTGACGGCGGACGCAAGCGTCTATACATTCGTCGCGGCAACGCCAGAACCAGATCGGTTGTAAATGAAGCTCAATCGGCCGATATGATCACGCGTGAATTCGGGTTTTCATGCATAACGCCAGATGAGATGACTGTAAAAGAGCAGGCTGCTGCTTTTTATCAGGCGGAACTGGTGGTTGGAATGCATGGAGCAGGATTAAGCAACCTTGTATTCTGTCGTCCCGGCACAGTAGTTATTGAATTATTCGCCGGAAATTCAATGGCGCTTTATTATAATGTGCTTGCAGCTAAACGACGATTGAAATATTATTATGCCATACTTCCGGCGGTTGATGAAATAAACTTGTATCTTGAGCCAGCAGTTCTTGCTCAGTTAATAAGTAAGGCGCTTTCTGAAGTGAAGTAACGATAATCAAGAGCAGGAGAGCTGCAGTACTATGTACCATCTTTTTAATTGCCAGTTTTGCGGGTGGCAAAATTGTATGAGACATTAAATTTATAGCTGTAATGCTGATAAAAATATTGGGTTAAATAATAAATTGTTGAGCATTTAGACAAAGTTTGGAGAATTGTATGAAGCGGGTACTCAAGGAAATATATCTTTTGTTACGAGCATTGCTTGATCCCAGAAAATGGTATCTGGATAAAGGTTTAAAGAGAAAAATTTGGAGTTCCGTAGGAACTAAACATCTAAGGATTGATATGATTTGAGCCTACGGATCTCAAAATGTGCGGGGGGATGGTGGACGGATTAAAATCCGTTCCTGCAACATGATTCGAGCCTGCGGATCTCAAGGGATGCGTCTCAAAAAAGTGCCAACTATCTTTATACTCTGCGCGGTTGAAAATTCAACTATAGATGAATAGGATTGTGGATTGGATTTTTTTGGTCCGACTGGCAGGCGATATAAATATCGCCGTAAGGAGGAGCGGAAAAAGACGGCCGCAAGACATTCACCGCAAGGCGGTTGCGATCTTTCTAGTTTGGATTCGCACTCTTCGAGGCCTTCGATACCACGGTATCGGCAGCCTCTCAGAATACGAGCCAATTCTCAAAATCCTCGCAATCTTATAGCTGAATTTTCAGCCGTTCAGAGTATATAAGGATAAAATAAAACAGCCGGCAGAATTAATCCTGCCGGCTGCATAAACGCTTATGCGTTACAGAAACTTAGTATCTGCGATCGCCGCCGCGACGCTCTCCGCCACCGAATCCGCCACCACTGCGGCGTTCGCCGCCTTCGGGTTTCGGACGGGCTTCGTTCACGTTAATGCTTCTGCCGTCGAGATCAGTGCCGTTGAGTGCATTGATTGCGGCTGTGGCTTCTTCGCTGTTGGACATTTCGACAAAGCCGAAGCCTTTGGAGCGTCCGGAATCGCGATCCATTACTACGCGGGCCGATTGTACCTGGCCGTGAGCCTGGAACAGTTCCTGGAGCGATGCGTCTGTGGTCTTGAACGAGAGGTTGCCGACATAGAGATTCATTTTTCTTCTTCCTGTACGCCATGATTATTATTATAGAACCGAAAAACTTTCCATGGCCAGAAACATATTTCGATATTACTCTTTAATTCCGGCAGGTAACTCTCCGGTATGAGTCCGCCTGAACCAAGGCAGACAAAAAACTATAACCTGACAGGCTTATTCCTGTCCGGCAAATTTTAACAACCCCTCACGGATTTAATCATTACTGACATTATTTTAAATACCATAACTATAAGAATAGCAACTAAAAACATAAATACAAGCATTTATTATGAGTCACAAGCGGGGAACATTGGCTAAATCCAATCTTATCCCGCATGACATGGCGCGCCATAGGACTGCCGAGGTTTATACTCTAGAGGTAATTTCAAAAGTAGTCAGAATTCAGGAGCCAGGAGCCAGGAGTCAGAATAATTGGAAAACGAACTGAATTTGAGTTAGAATTTCATTCTGAATTCTGGATTCTGTCTTCTGAATTCCCGCAAAACACGAGTTTTGCAATTGGCTCTATGCTTTTTTTATATCCGGAAATATAAATATTCATGGTTAATTCCTTGCTGGATTTTTTTTTAAAGCACGATATATTCACATTATGTTATTTTAACTTGAGGCGAAACGGTATTTGTGAAAGGAATTATTGAATGAGACAGAAAATGTTGCTTCTGGCCGCAGTTTTCTTTGGAATACTGGCATTTGTGCTAACTTATCAGCAGCTTCAATCAGAAAAAGAGAAGATCCGGGGGGAAGCGGAATCTGTTTATGTAATTAAATTGAATCGCGATCTTGCGGAAAATGAAGAGATACGTGAAGCCGATATTGCCCGCGAGAAAGTCAAGCGGTTCCGCGGCACCCAGTCGATCTCCCGCGAAATTCCGTGGGACAAGAATATGATGATCATCGGCAGAAAGATGGAGTCCTTTAAACCCAAAGGCGACTTTCTGCAATGGGATGATTTAAAACCAGCTTCGAGAAAATTCACCGGCATTACCGGTAAAGTGCGTCCCGGTTTCCGGGCAGTTTCAATTCCGGTTGACAGCACCGCCTCGGTCACGAATCTGGTTAACCCGGATGACCGCGTGGACATTGTCGCCACCTTCCGTTTCCCGGAAATGCGCGGCGATCAGTCCATGGATACCATTACCATGACTATCCTTCAGAATGTCAAAGTGCTGGCGACCGGCACCAACTGGGGGCTCGCCGATCCCATGCAGCAGCAGCGCGGTTACAGCACGGTAACTATGGAACTGACTCCCAAGGAAGTGGAAATGATTATTTTTGCCAGTCAGAAAGGACGGCTGTCGCTGAGTCTGCGTAATTATGAAGAGACCAAATTTGAGAAAAATCTCCAGAGCGTGGATTTCAAATTCCTGGAAAAGAACATTATGCAGTATAATCAGGAACGCGAAAATCAACAGAAAAACCGTTGACGCATAAAAGCGTAAGGATTTAATCATGTTTGAAATCATTATCAAACAGCCTGGCCAGAATGAATTAAGGGGGAAACTTAACCCCGGCGCTTATATTGTCGGTTCCGGAGGTTCCTGCCATATACAAATTTCACGTCCGGAGATATCAAACCGGCACGCCCAGTTAGTGATTAAAGACAATATGCTGAAAGTCATGGATCTGGGCAGCAGCAACGGCACTCAGGTTGACGGAGAAACTATCGCGGCGAACGAGTTGTTCGAAGTCGCCCCCGGTTCGGCAATTACCATCGGCCGCGCCGAAATTATCGTCAAGGGGCTTGAATCCGAAGAGCTTAAGCTGAAAGACCAGGAGCTTAAAGATAAAGCCGCCATTGAAAAAGCGGAGATGAAACTGGGTGAGAAACCGGTCGAAAAACATAGTTCAGCGATGTCAGGGGAAAGACCCAGAATTGACAAACGCGGCAAGGATAAAATACCGGTGCTGATTATTTCCGGAGTGCCGGACAACTTGCGGCAGCTGGTGCAGGAAATAAAAAAACGCGGTCACATGGAGCTGCTGAAACGGCTTAACCTGAAGAAGCTGGCGCTTTCCGGAATTACCGAAAAAGATCTTGAAAACAAAGCTAAAGACACCATCAAGGAAATTCTTTCCGAACTGTCGATTCCGCTGCCGCGCGGAGTGGATATCGAAACTATTGAACGCGAACTGGTGCAGGAGGCCATCGGGCTCGGCCCGCTTGAATACCTGATTGAACGCGACGATATTACTGAAATCATGGTTAACGGCCCGGATAATGTTTATGTTGAATGTAAAGGTATTCTTTACCGTACCGATACGGCTTTTGCGGACAACAGCCAGGTTCTGGCGGCGATTGAACGCATTGTTTCTCCGCTTGGACGCCGCATTGACGAAAGTTCGCCGATGGTTGACGCCCGCCTGCCTGACGGATCCCGCGTAAACGCGATCATACCGCCGTTGTCGCTGGTGGGTCCTTCGATCACCATCCGTAAATTTTCCAAGACGCCGTTTGAAGTAAGCGATCTGATGAAATTCGGATCATTGACTAAGGAAATGGCGCAATTCCTGGATGTATGCGTCAAAGTCAGAAAAAATATCATCATTTCCGGTGGAACAGGTTCCGGTAAAACCACTTTACTGAACGTATTAAGTTCATTCCTGCCGAACCGCGAACGCATTGTGACGATCGAAGACGCGGCGGAACTCCAGCTTCATCAGGAACATATCGTCCGTCTGGAATCCCGTCCGCCCAATATTGAGGGCAGGGGGGAGATCGCGATCCGCGACCTGGTGCGGAACTCATTGCGCATGCGCCCCGACCGGATAGTCGTCGGCGAGTGTCGAGGCGGCGAAGCGCTGGATATGCTTCAGGCGATGAATACCGGTCATGACGGTTCGCTGACCACCATCCACGCCAACACCCCGCGCGACGCGCTTTCCCGGCTGGAAACGCTGGTGCTGATGGCCGGATTTGACCTCCCGCTGCGGGCAATCCGCGAACAGATAGCCTCGGCGATCTGCATTGTGGTGCAGATCAACCGCGAACGCGACGGTTCGAGAAAAGTCACTCATATCAGCGAGATCACCAAAATGGAAGGCGAGATTATCACGATGCAGGATATATTTGTTTACAAGCATGAAGGCTGGGATGAAAACAACCGGATTATCGGGCGTCACGTGCCCACTGGCAACATTCCGACCTTCATGGAGGAAATAGAACGCGCCAAGCTGGATCTGGATATAGGTATTTTCAGCAGGAACAGTTAATCGCAACCGGAGTGAAAAATGTTTTTTGAAAGCTCACTGGCGGCAAGTATCTGCGCTGGAGTCAGCATTATGCTGATGTTTCTGGTGCTGTCTGATTTTATTTCTTTCGCCTATGGCAGATACAAGGACCGCTATCTCAAAGAAGCCGCAGTTGAACTCGACGACGTGCTGCTCCAGATGCCGGCCAGCAAAATACTGGATGTAAGCGTGGCTATCAGCATGATGGCATGTTTTCTCACAATCGCCATTTTCGCGTTTTACAGCAAGAATTTTACCTGGAGCAAAGGGGTGACGGTTGGAATTATTGTTGCAATCGCGGCGTTTCCAATGCCGCGATTCTATCTGAAACATCTGAAACGGCGGCGGCTGCTGAAATTCAATGAGCAGCTCGAAGACGCGCTTGGTTCAATGAGCAGCGCGCTCAAAGCCGGGTTCAGTATAAACCAGGCTATTGAAACCATCGCCGCCGAGGATAAACGCCCGATTTCCATTGAATTCCGCTTACTGATGCAGGAAATCAGACTTGGCGTCTCGCTGGAAAAAGCGTTGGAGAACTTGAATGATCGAATGAAAAGCGATGACTTTGAACTGGTTGCCACTGCGATTATTACTGCCCGCCAGACCGGCGGCGAACTTACCGCCATTTTCGACCGTCTGGCGGGACTGATCCGCGAACGCGCCAGAATCAACGGCAAACTCCGCGCAATGACCGCCCAGGGTAAACTTCAGGCTACAATCATCGGGGTCATGCCATTTTTCCTGCTGATTATGATGTCCTATGCCGCGCCTGCGGCGATGGACGCTTTTTTCGGTTCCATCGTTGGAATAATCTCAATGATCGGCGCCGCAATTCTGGTCGCAATCGGTTATCTGGTGATACGAAAAATTACCACGATTGACATATAAGAGGAGTCAGGAGTGAAGATGTGAAGATGTGAAGATGTGAAGATGTGAAGATGTGAAGATGTGAAGATGTGAAGA
>JBAWXM010000302.1:0-6483 GCA_037144075.1 Lentisphaerota bacterium
AATAAACACACATTTTTCCATCTTTTTTTTCAATGCGAGTGGAATAATGTGAAAATTCTACTATAATAACTATGATGACTTAGTGGAATATTTCTATTAAATAGTTTGATTGAGACAAAAAACAAAAAACCGGAGGATGGAAAAATGGCGGAATTGGCAATTAACGGCGGACAGAAAGTATTCGGCGGCAAATTCCCGATGTGGCCTTCATTCGAAGAGTCCACGATTCAAAAAGCGATGGAGCCGCTGCGCAATGGCCTGGTCAACTACTGGACCGGCAAAGTTGGACAGGAGTTTGAAAAGGCATGGGCAAAATGGAACGGTTCCAGGAATGCGATCAGCGTAGGCAACGGCACGGAGGCGCTGCATACTGCAGTGGCGGCGCTTGACATCGGCGCCGGCGATGAAGTGATTTGCCCCAGTTATTCTTTTATAGCATCGTCTTTCTGCATTATTCAGGCGGGTGCGCTGCCGGTTTTCGCTGACGTTACCGAAGATCACACCATTGATCCGAAAGCGATTGAATCGTTGATCAACGAGCGCACCAAAGCTATTATCGTAGTTCATTTGTATGGCATTATGGCTGACATGGATCCGATTCTGGCGATTGCGAAAAAACATAATCTGAAAGTAATCGAAGACTGCGCACAGTGTTTCGGCGGCGTTTATAAAGGCAAAAAAGCCGGCACCATCGGCAACGTCGGCTGTTTCAGTTTCTGCCAGAGCAAGCACTTCACCACCGGCGGCGAAGGCGGCATGGTAGTGACTGACGACGATGATCTGGCCTGGGAATGTCGCTCATTCCGCGATCACGGCTACGATGTAAAGGAACGCCTCAATCTCCTGGAGATGGAAGGCAAGCTGATGTATATCCATAAACGGGTCGGATTTAATTTCCGCATGACCGAGATGCAGTCGCAGATCGGCTTATGCGAACTGGAAAGGTTTGATTCATGGAACCTGGCCAATCGTGTTCGCAACGGGAAAATGCTGATTGCCGCGCTGAAAGATCATCCGCTGGTGCTTGCCGCCCCGGTCGATACCCCGGAACGGCAGAACTCGTTCTGGTGGGCGCCTTTTGTGCTGGATATCGACAAACTGAAATGCGACATTAAAACATTCATCAAGGCGGTCGGCGCGGAAGGCGTCCCGGTTTACAGCGTGCTGTGGCCGGAAATGTACAAGGAACGCGCCTATATCGAAAGAAACGGTTTCGGTTCGCGCAATTATCCGTTTGACGATCCGAACGCCCGCAGGATCGACTACAGCAAGTTTGACTGCAAGAAGGCAAACTGGATGACTGACCGGACCATGTCTTTCTTCACCCATCCGGTTTATACGGTGGAGCATATGCAGGCTTGCATTGACGCATTCAAAAAAGTTGCCGCCGCCTATATGAAATAATGATTTCCGGTTGTAATGTATTTTAAATTGGAGATTGACGGAGAGAAATATGTCAAAAATTAAATATGCGCTGATCGGCTTCGGCGGGATTGCTGAAAACCGTATCGCCAAAGAGGGTTTTGCCTGTGACCGGGCCCGGTTTCAGCCGCTGCCGAATGCCGAGTTGACCGGGGCGACCGATGTTAATCCCGCCCGCCGGGCCGTCGCTGAAGCTTTGGGTTTGAAGTGGTATGATTCGGCGGATGCTGTTTTTGCCGATCCGGAAATTCAGGCGGTGTTTGTTGCGACCAATAACCTGACCCATGCCGGAATCGCCAAAGCCGCGCTGAATGCCGGCAAGCATTGCATCGTCGAAAAGCCGGTTGCCACAACGGTTGAGGATGCAACTGAACTGGCAACCATTGCCAGGTCGAAGCATCTGAGTTTGACGGTTGACCACATGATGACTGAGAACGCGTTCAATGTCCAGGCCAAAGCGCTGGTTGACGGCGGAGCGCTCGGCGCGGTCAATGACGCCTGCTTTCATATGGAATTCTGCTACGGCGCGGATCCGGCGGAAGCCGCCACCTGGCGCTGCTCCAGTTGGGAAGAACTGGGCGGCCCGATTGGCGATGTTGCCAGCCACTGCATGTATGTGGCGGAGTTTTTATTCAACAGCCGCGTCAAGTCGCTGGCTTGCGTTTACTATCCCAAGACAATGGGCATCAAAGTCGAAGACGGAGCGTATCTCAAATACACGCTGGAGAATGGCTTGACCGGGTCAGTGAAGGTCGGGTTCAATGAGCCGCGCGGCGGACTCGGCGGCACGCTTTCCAATCTTGGATATGAAATCTATGGCTCCGAAGCTGTGCTGCGCGGTTACGCCACGCTGTTTCAACTTTCCGGGCATCCGGACGAACCGGTCAAAATCAGGCTGGAGCTCGACAGGTTTAAAGCCCAGGAGAATATCCAGCCGGAAAAGATTCAGAATATTTACCAGTCGGTCATCATTAAACATGCCGCTTCCATTATTAACCATGCTCCGCTTAGCGGATGCGACGCGGTTCATAACCTGAAGCTGATCGCGGCCGCGCACGAATCCGCCCGCGGCGGCGGCAAAATCATTGAGGTGAAATAAATGTTGCAAGCCGGTTTCAGCAGGGAAATCATCACGCCGGGCAGGGGAGTGCCGTTGTGCGGTTACTTCAATCCGCGCCCGAATACCGGGATACTGGATGACTTATTCATCCGGGCGATGATCTTTGAAAATGACGGAGTGACTGCCGGCATTGTCGTCTTTGACTTATGCTTTCTGAGCGTTGCCCTGATTAAGAAGATCAAAGCGGGGCTGAAGGCCGCCGGAGTGAAATTCGGGGACAATCTGATATTCAGCGCCACTCATACTCACACCGGGCCGTATATAGACGACTTTTTCGGGGTGGAAGCTGACGCCGCGTATTTGAAGATGCTGAAGAATAAGGCCGTTGCCGCAGTGCGGCAGGCATACGCCAATCTGGCTCCGGCTGAACTGCTGACCGGCAGCGTGAAAGATAATCCGCTGGCGTTCAACCGGCGTTTCTGGATGAAAAACGGCAAAGTTTTAACTAATCCAGGAAAACTTAATCCGGACATTGTCAGACCGGAAGGCCCGGTGGATGATGAAATCGGGGTGATTGCGGTCAAACAGGATGGACGCGTCAGCGCAATCATCGCCAACATCGTCAATCACACTGACACTGTCAGCGGAGATTTTGTTTCCGCCGACTGGCCGGGACGCATGGAGAGAACTATCCAGAACTTGCTCGGCTATGACGTGCCGGTACTGACCCTGATAGGCTCCTCCGGCAACATTAACCACCTGGATGTGACTAACAACGATGAATTCTACGGTTATGCCGAAGCTAAACGTATCGGCGATGCCTATGCAGCAATTGTTGCCGGCCTGCTGAAAACATTGAAAAAAATGCCGGTGAAAAAGTTGCAAATAACCTCCGGCAAGATTGCCATTCCGTTCAGAGTAATTTCCGACGCCGAAGTGAAGAATGCGAAAGCAATTCTTGCCAGGGTCGGCAAAGTATCCTCTGACGGGAATATGACCAGCGAAGGGCTTGCCACCGGCGACGGCCCGGTTGCCAGATTCTTCGCCGAACAGCTTATTGAGTTCAGGAAAAAGTGTTCCGGCAAATCCCGCAGATTCTCTATTGTCAGCCTTAAATTTGACGATAAACTGGCGCTGACCTCGCTGCCGGGTGAAGTTTTTACCGAGATCGGACTGGACATTAAAAAACGCTCGCCGTTCAAACAGACCTGGCCGGTAACGCTGGGCATGGGTGAGTGCGGCTACGTTCCGCTGGCCGGATGTTTCACCCGCGGCGGCTATGAAATTCTGCCGGTGGTCGGCGGCGGTCCCGCTGAAGATACCGCCGAGCGCCTGATTGAAGCAACATTGAAAAATCTTAAAAAATAAAGCATTCAAATATTTTAAATTCCCGATTTAGTGGTAATTTTCTATTAAGTATAAAAAAAATGTTTTATTTATTGATTAAAAACAGGAGATGATGGAAATGAGAGCATTAAGCAAGATCGCCCCTGACTGGTGGGACTACACAACCCTGGACCGCGAAATTCTCGATGACGCCGCCAGGTTGACCCCGAAAGACCTGGAGCAGCTCAGCCGCCCCGGTTTCACCGTGAAATTCTATGACACCGTCCAGGATTTTTATCTGGCCGAAGCTCTGGAATACATCACCGCCTGGATGCAGTCCACCGAGGATAATCCCGCCGGGCTTTGCGGCCCCATCGGTCCGACCGAACAGCTTCCGCTGGTCGCCCGTCTGGTCAACGATTTGGAACTGAACCTGAAGCATTGCCATTTCTGGGGCATGGACGAATGGGTGGTGAACGGCAAAACCGCCGATATCAAGTTCCCGCTCGGATTTGCCAAGGCGGACATGGAATTATGCTTCAACCGCATCAAACCGAAACTGCGGATGCCGAAACAGAACCTGCATTTTCCGGCGATGGACGCCGCCGAATACGTCAAATCCTGGGACAATGCCCGCTGCTTAGTCATGCAGGGCGGACAGGGTGAAACCAAGCACTGGGCGTTCAACGATCCCGTCAAGCGCGAAGGCAAATATAAAAACAATCCGCCAACTCCGGCTGAATTTCGCAAGCTGTCCACCCGCGTGGTGGACCTGCACCCGATTACGCTCATTCAGAATGCCCGCACTTCCGGCGGCGGCGTAGTCCAGAACGTTCCCAGCCAGGCGATTACCGTCGGCCCGCTTCAGACCTGGAAAGCGGAAAAGGTCTCAATCTGGCATCCCGGCCATCACGACAATCCCTTCGGCATGCGGTTGAGCGCGCTGATGATCTCCAAAAAGATTCCGGACTCATCCGTGCCGATGTCGCTGCTGGCCGATCATCCGAATGTCCAGTTCAACTATCTGCGCAGCGGCATTGGCGTCTGCGAAATCGAAATGCATTAATCGAGTGTAATAATAAATATGAAAAAGACCGCATTCGCCATAGCCTGTCATCCCGACGATATTGAGTTCATGATGGCGGGAACGCTGATCAAGTTGCAGAGCGCCGGGTACGAAATACATTATATGAATGTCGCCAACGGCAGCCTCGGCACCAACCAGTTCGATTACAAAACAATCGTGGCAATGCGGCGCGAGGAAGCCCGCAATGCGGCAAAAGTCATCGGCGCGGTGTTCCATGAGAGCCTCGTCGACGACCTTGAAGTCTATTACGAACGCGCCACGCTGGAGCGGCTGGTTCCGGTGATACGCGAAGTGGCGCCGGAAATCATCCTGACCCACGGCCCTTATGATTACATGGAAGACCATGTCAACACCGGACGGCTGGCGGTTTCCGCCGCCTTCTGCCGGGGCATGACCAACTTTAAATGCAATCCGCCGCATCCGGCTATTGACGGCAACGCGACCGTATATCATTCGATGCCGCACAGCCTGCGGGACCAGCTCCGCCGCCCGGTGATTCCCGGTATTTTCGTCAACATCGGCAGTACCGTCGAACAGAAGAAACAGATGCTTTCATGTCACAAGAGCCAGAAAGAATGGCTTGACTCCAGCCAGGGCAATAACGCCTACCTGATTGACATGACCGACAAAGGCCGCTATTTCGGAACCATGTCCAAACGTTACGAATTCGCCGAAGGCTGGATCCGCCACAACAGTGTTGGCTTCTGCGGTCCGGACGACAATCCGCTGGTTGCCGTCCTCGGCGCCGATGCTTTCGTTAATGAAGCATTCGAGCAGCAGACAAAGCTGCCGTTGTAATAATATTGACTTGACCCCCGACTCCGACACTTTGGATAGCCGTTGAGCATAACTGTTATAATTTTCAAACAACTTGGACATTCTGGACACTGTTTCTGCATTCTGTCTTCATAACTTGTCTCGCTTGTCTCGCTTGTCTCGCTTTCCACTCCCGCAACGCGGGCTACCTCCATTTTGGACACCTGTCCGCCTTCCCGCATTTGCGGGAGACACCTGTCCAGCATAGTGTCTTTGCTTCCCCTTGGAGGGTTGCGCTCCGTCGCAACCTTTTTCCGGTCCCGGTTATGACAGAGCATAACCCTCCCAAACAGCCATTTTAGACACTCGACTCCGACACTTTAGAGAGTCGTTGAACATAACGTTTATAATTTTCAAACAACATTTTGGATCCCGCAGTCGCGGGAGACAATCATGTGCAGAACCATCCCGTCATTGCGGGACCATTTCTCGCACGAAGGCGCCAAGACACAAAGTTTTTTTACTATTCACCATTCACGTTCTTTACATTTTGGACACCCATCTCACTCATTTTGGACACCACTCTTGCAGAACCGTTTCGCCACATATTCCCGGCAACGGTTAAGTCTTCCGTTAACATAATACAATTTTGTCATTCTGGACAGTCATTGAGCACAGTACATCGGATATTGTCCAGCATCCGGACATTTTGGACAGCTCCCTTGCAGACTGCTTTCTGTATTTCTACTAGTTACCAGTCACCAGTCACATTCTTTACATTTCGGACAGCCGACTCCGACACTTTAGAGAGTCGTTGAGCTTGTCTCTATTT
>JBAWXM010000303.1:0-6480 GCA_037144075.1 Lentisphaerota bacterium
TGGTTACGACGCCTGCCTGCTTAGCCTGTCGGCGCTGAAAGACTCAACCATTAATGAAATGATCGGGCATTGCCGCGCCATCGCCGCCATTATGCCGGTCATTGGTTTTTATCTCCAGCCCGGCGTCGGCGGCAGAATCCTGCCGTATGAGTTCTGGCGGAAATTCATGGAAATAGACAATATCCTGGCCATAAAGATGGCGCCGTTCAACCGCTACCAGACGCTGGACGTGGTGCGGGCGCTGGCCGGATCAGGCCGTGAAAATGAGATTACGCTGTATACCGGCAATGACGATAATATCGTAGCGGATCTGCTGACAGAATACAAAATCCAGACCGCCGGCGGTCAGAAATGCATCCGGATAAAAGGCGGATTGCTGGGGCACTGGTGCGTCTGGACGAAAAAAGCGGTGGAACTGCTGGACGAAATCCACGCCATGATCGCTTCCGGCAGGACAATCCCCACCGAAATGCTTTCCAGAAACATTGAAGTCACCGATTGCAACGCGGCGTTTTTCGACCCGGCCCATTACTTTGCCGGCTGCATCCCCGGAATTCATGAAGTACTGCGCCGCCAGGGCCTGCTGCCGGGCATCTGGTGTCTGAATCCGCATGAAGCGCTGTCGCCGGGACAAAGCGGTGAAATCGATCGCGTTTACCGGGATTATCCGCACTTGAATGACGACAGTTTTGTAAAAGCCGGCCTTGACAAATGGCTCGCGGATTGATATTGTCTTCTCATTAATAAAAAGGCGGATATACTCTATTAGGTTGAAAATTTAACATAGACGAGTCGGATTGTGGATTGGATTCTTTCGATCCGACTGATTGGCGATATGAATATCGCCTGAAGGAGGAACGGAAAAATACAACCGCAAGACACTCGCAGCAAAGCTGTTGCGATCTTTTGAGTTTGGATTCGCACGCTTCGAGGCCTTCGATACCCCGGTATCGGCAGCCTCTCAGAATACGAGCCAATTCTCAAAATCTTCACAATCTATTTTAAATTTTCAACCTAATAGAGTATAAATGCAGAAACGGGCGATTGAAACCAGAGAGAATATCCTTAAGACCGCAACCGGAATATTTTCCGCATGCGGCTATCACGGCGCCAAAGTTGACCGGATCGCGGAGGCCGCAGGCATCAACAAACAGCGGATATATGCCTATTTCCACAGCAAAGCCGGATTGTTTGAGCAATGCCTGAGCACGGTTTTCGAAGGCGTTAAACTGTTCGACGACAAAGTCATGACGGCCGCCAGGCTTGAACCGTCAAAGCTCACGGCCATAATTCTGCGGGAATATATGGCCCTGCACAGGAAACATCCGCACTTCTGGCGGATGCTGGCCTGGGCCAACCTGGAGAATGACGCGTCGCTGAAAAAACTGCCCGGACTCAAGGAAAAAGATTACTCCGCACTGAAAGAACTGTACGTGCAGGCGGCAGAGCCCGGCCTGCCGCCCCGCGGCGTTTCTTTCGAAACTTATATTTTCACATTGATGGCGATCTCATACTTCTATCATTCCAACCGTAAAACGCTGTCGAAAACCCTTTCTCCGGAACTGTTCACCGGTCAGGGCATGGAAAGAATCATTGCGGAGTGTTCACTCATGATTGCGGCGCGGTAATCTTATTTTTCGCTCTTCCGCATCAATATCCTCAGCCAGATAGATGTATTTAATCAGGAAAAAACCGCAGACCCCGCCGAATATATGCCAGAGAAAATGTGTTCCCTGCGGCATGAATTTGAGTACGTCATAACGGTCTGCCACGCGGAAAGCGATGGCCGCGGCAAAGGATGCCAGGGATAGCGTCAGCGTCAGCCACGCCTGACGGTTTCTCAGTACGCAGAACAATACTGCCGGCAGCAGTATGTTCGATGCCAGCACCAGATAGCCGGTGGTAATCAAATATTTTTCAGGAATCCGGACGTACTGGGAAATAAAGTAATAGATAAACCAGGGGCCGAGCGTCAGCAGGAAAGTCCATAGCCATTTTCTGACCAGCATCCGCCACAGGAAAATCCCCGCCGACAGCGCCAGCACCAGAATCGGCATGACGTCAAGTTGTATCCAGATTGAACTGCTCCGGGTGGCGTGGTAAAATGTCCCCCCGATAAAACCCGTCAGCAGGATCGGCATGCAAACCGTAGTCAACGGATGTTTCAGCGTGTTCAGCCGGGTTTTACAGGACCAGTAGATCACCAGGAACAGGAAGATCAGGTTGCTGAAAGTGTTGAACGGCTCGACCGGGAAACGGCTCATATCCGTCTCTTTATACAGCGGTCCGTGATCTTTCGGTCCATGCACGATGTATGCTTTAGATTCGATGTTGTTCATTGATTTTTCCCTTCTTGAAGAGTTCGACGAGCTGACGGTCCAGCTTCGGCATAAGGACTTCCAGCGGTGTGCGCCGCTGGTATCTGATGATAAATACAGTCCAGACAATCAGCAGCATTCCCGCAAGAATGTTCTGCCAGGAATAAAACGCCCAGCCGCACGAAATGCTGAATCCATGATTGCTGAAAGGCCACAGATAGCTGATTGTCCAGAGTTCTCCAGATCCGAATAAGTCCATGACCATGTGCAGCTGGGACAAGGCAAAATACAGGCATAGCGCCCTGGCTTTATGCGCGGAAAAACAGCAGAGGATTCCGGCGGTAAATACAGCGAACAGGAGATTATGCCCGAGCAGATGATGAAACTTCCAGTACGCATCCTGACCGAAAATAATTCCCAGCCCGTCGAGATCAGGCAGCATCGCCGCCAGCGCGCAGAACAGCCGTTCGCGCCCGTTCAACTGGAAAAGATTGCCGATACACCATCCGGAAAGAAAATGAGTCTGTAAGTGCACAATCCCCCCTGCAAAATTCAATTATCCGCAAAGTCACAGAGCTTAATAAAACTACCGTTTTACGCCGTCAGCATCCTGTTACCATACGCGCATTTTTCAACTCTTATATATCTTTGTATTTTAGCCTGAATTATTCATAAATCTATGGCGAAATACTGTAATCTGTTCAAAGTAAAGTCTTTGCCGATGTCCTCGCCGTAGCGCTGCTACGACTGCGGCATCGTCAAAATCTTTCTTTTTGAGCATATTTTCGTCTTTCATCCATTTTTTATGAATAATTCAGGTTAGAACTTTAGATCCAGCAGTCGCGGGACCAGCAAGCTGGACCGAACTTTAGAACTTTAGAAATTTAGAACTTTAGAACTTTAGAACTTTAGAACTTTAGAACTTTAGAACTTTAGAACTTCCCCATTAATGGTTGGCAATTCTGTATATCATCACCGCGCCGATGATCTGAAATGCCAGATTGGGCAGCCACAACAGATATTGCGGGTAGATTTGAGGGAAATTGGTCAGCGAGTCGCAGAGAATGATTGACATGAAGAAGCCGCCGGCCAGCAGCACGCTTAGGAAAAGATTGACTGAAGTTTCGCGCCTGGAAGTCCTTATCGCCAGCGGCAGCCCCAGCAGCAGAAAGGCAATCGGCGACAACGCGAACGCGATGCGCTGGTTCAACTCGACTTCCAGTTCACAGGTATTCCGGTTCAGTCGCTTGTCGATGCGGATTCTGCCCAGCAGTTCCTGCAAAGTCATATATTTGGCCTTCGTGCCGATGCGGATTTTATTCAGTTCTTTGCCGTAGTTTAGCGTGAACTCGACAGTCTTGTTGTAAACGCGGGTCTCCGGCTTGGATTTCTTGTCGATCACAATACAATCGGTCAGCACCACCGTCATCAGCTGCTTACTTTTGTCAACTATAAATTTGCCTCTGGCAGCCGTGATGTCCTGTTCAACATTGACTTTTTTCTCATCCATTGTGAAAATCTGAATATCCTTTACTTCATCCTCGCCGATTTTGTCGTCAATGTAAATGATATTGTTTTCAAAGTCAACCGGCTTCCCCGGTTCGAAAATCGCCAGCGGCTGGTCAACCACCGTGGCCGCCATCAGGCTGCGGGATTTTCCCAGCAGCGGCGGCCCGACCTCAACCTGTAAATAAAGACACAGCAAAGTCATCAAAAACGTGACAATCAGGATCGGAGAGACCACTTGCAGAATGGAGACGCCGCAGGCGCGCATCGCAGTGATTTCAGTGTCGGCGGAAAGCCGTCCGAAAACCAGCATCACCGCCACCAGCACCGCCCATGGCACGGTAAAGGTCAGCACAATCGGCATAATATATACCATGAACAGCAGGAAATTCACTACTGGAATTCCCTGGGAGATATATTCAAATATCTTTACCAGCCGTGCACCCATCATCACAAAAGTCAGAACGCCGATGGCCATTCCAAAAGTTATAAGAAAGCTTTTTAATACATATATATTTAAGGTTTTCATCTTGTTCCGTAATTTCCCGGTTATCACTCCGCTCAAATTAAATGCAGTAAACCAGAACTGAAAATACATTTAATTTGCGGATTATCAAATCCGGATTAGTATTTAGGAGCTGTAAAATAATAAACTTGACAAGTTTCGCGAAATATCCCGAAGTGATTTTGGGAATTGCCGGAGAGGCGCATACCTTCAGGTATGTAACTAACCGGCAAACACAAAGGCATTCGGGAGAAGCGCGAAGATGTAAAGGTTATTTTTGTACGGCGACTTAGTCAAAGTTATACCCCGGCTAAGCAGTTCCAAAGATAATAAACTTGATCACATGGAAATTTGTATTTTAACCGGGCTTGCCCCCCCGTAGGCGTGGATAGACAGGATAGCCAATTGCAAAACTCGCGTTTTGCAATTGGCTCATTGAACGGAAATTCTGCGTTTATTGCCTGATGCTCTTGATTTTTTTCCCGCCTTCGGCTATCTTCCAATCAATATAAATTAAAACGGGAAGAGAATTAATGATTAAGCATGTAATATTCATAACAGGTCTTTATGTTTTTTGCTTTCTGCCTGCTCAAGCAATTGCTATCGCGCAAAAGGATTTTAATTACGCCATAGTAGTGGAAGCTGCAACTTATCAGGATAATAACTGGGGAAAGGTTGTCAAGGTATTATCCGAAAAGTATCCGCACACGCGTATTTTCGCCTATAAAGAATCGCTGAATGAACTTGTGGAAAGTGTAACGGCCTATTCCCCTGATTATATTGCGGTTGTTTCAATGCCTGAAGACGCAAGTCCGGAATTTGTGAAGAAAATCAACCAGTTTAACCGGAATCTTGGCACTGCGCCGTACGGCAAAGCGGTTCTGGGCATTGTTACCGGCTTAAATGCTAAAGACGCGTTAAAAATAGCCCGGCACAAACAAAAACTTGAAATCAATTTCGGGCTGGGCGGCATGCTGGGATTTATTGATTCACTGCCTTCAGGCGTTGCTTATTGTGAATGGTATGACAAAAAACAAAACTGGCAGGCGAAAGCGCCCGGCGGTAAAGTTGAAGATTTTAAAGACGCTCCGGACGATCATTTGCCTGATATGGTTGAATTACTGAACAGCAATAAGGTTAACGGCATATGGACCAGCGGACACGCGACCTCCGGGGGCTGGCTGGCTTATTATCCTGACGGGCCTTCCGGTATTTCCGCTGAAGGCGGTAAGTTGAATGGTTATGTCAATGAGGAAGTATATCCTGTAAAATCAACTAATCCAAAAATATATCTCGGGATTGGCAATTGCCTGACCGCCTGCATAGAAAATAAAGACAACGCTTATTCGCTGGCCTGGATGCATTCAGGCGGGGTGTACCAGTTTTTCGGCTATACCGTGGAAAGTTACTATGGCATGATGGGCTGGGGAATGGCTGATTATTTCTTTTACAGGGGCGGCGATTTTACTCTTGCAGAAAGTGTTTTCATCATTAATCAGGCATTGATTATGGCCATGGAAAATGATTTATCAGGAGATGAAGACGAGGATATGGCTTATGACAAGGATGTCTGCATCATGTACGGAGACCCGGCCTGGGAGGCAAGAGTTCCAGCGTCATCGGCAAAAGATACTTCCTTATATGAATGCTCTTTAAATAAAGAAAAAGCGGCGGGCGGTAAAACTGCCTGGACGTTAAGCGTAAAGTTTAAAAAAGAGATGGATTTCAATCCTGAAAGCCCGAAATCAATCCGTCCGGTCTTTGCGTTTCTCCCGGAAAAGGTTCAATCTCCGGAAGCCGCCGGGGATTTATCGAGTGTCAGCGCCTGGCATGTCACCGACAACTTTGTCATAGTCAACTTCAAAGAGAAGGTCCAAGCCGGAGAGACTAGAATTTTTAAATTCACTACCAGTAATTGAAGCTAAAACAATAAAACAGCCTTAAAAATATACTCTGCGCGGCTGAAAATTTAAGCATAGACGAGCAGGATTGTGGATTGGATTTTTCCGCTCCGACTGACAGGCGATGCCCGCATCGCATGAAGGAGGAACGGAAAAATACGGCCGCAAGACGCTAGCCGCAAAGCAGTTGCGATATTTCGAGTTTGGATTCGCACTCTTCGAGGCCTTCGATACCCCGGTATCGGCAGCC
>JBAWXM010000304.1:0-6459 GCA_037144075.1 Lentisphaerota bacterium
TAGAAGATATCCGGAAGCGGTTTGATAGCGATGTGGAACGGTTCTCAAACCTTGAAACCGGACAAACCGCCACGATTGACGCGCCGCTCGCCATGGAGCTGATTACCCGCGCCGCGGTCGCAAGCTCCGCCAATATCCGCAAGACGCTGGACATCGGTTGCGGCGCCGGAAACAATACGCTCAAGCTGCTGGAACTGGCCGCGCCATTTGATTGCGACCTCGTAGATTTAAGCCTGCCGATGCTCGAAAGAGCGCAGACTCGGATATCCGCAGTCAATCAGGGAAAAGTCAGAACGTTTCAGGGCGACTTTCGCACCTTGGATTTACCTGTTCAGGGATATGACGTTATCCTGGCCGCCGCCGTTTTGCATCATCTGCGCGACGAGCAGGACTGGGAGAATACCTTTCGCAAAATTTACCGGTTGACCGCCCCCGGCGGCAGCGTCTGGATAACGGATTTAGTCTCCCATGAAACAGCGCCGGTTCAAAGTATGATGTGGGAACGCTATGGCGAATACTTGACCTCGCTTGGCGGGACAGAATATAGAGATAAGGTTTTTGCCTACATCGAAAAAGAAGACTCCCCGCGCCCGGTAACATATCAACTGGATCTGTTGCGAAAAGTCGGTTTTAACCATGTGGAGTTATTGCATAAAAACTCGTGCTTCGCAGCCTTCGGCGCAGTCAAAAATAGGCAATCATAATGCATATTGCTGAATATTTGAAATTTTCAATTTCAGGTTTTTCTCCAAAACGAATGGGGGTACTTGCTGGATTTGGTGAGTTTGAGCTTTGTTCCTGTTCACTTTATAGTATCATGCAAGCAAAGCGGAGGAATTGCCTGCTTTGCGTTTTTTAATATACTGGCAGTATTGATTCTCTGTTTGTTAACTATTCGTACAGACAAGCAAAGATTCATGCCATTTGTTCTTGGCATTTTTATTATTATACTGCACACTTTGTTCACTCACTGATATTTTCAATTGGGACAACGCGAAACATAGTCAGAGATTTACCGGCAAAACGCCGATAGAATAGTATTTTGGAGATTTCTTCGGCGGCGCTGATGGTGTCGCCGGTGGCTCCGCCAATCTTACTCAGCGCCAGCAGCGGATGAACAACAGAATTCTGCCAGCAGTTACCATTCTGCCGCAGTCGTTTCTATATCTTCTTTCTGAGTGCTTTTAATTTTTGAACAATTAAAATGCAGCCGGTTGCGCCCATTACCGCAATCAGCGGCAGGGCGGGCAGATGATAGCGCGGGACGGTTATCGGCCCCGGCAGCAGCAGAAAATATTCCACAAACGCCAGAAAGAAAAAGAACAGGAAAACTTTCTTTTCAAACAGCCATATCCCCAACTGGACAAGGCATCCGATGTAACAGCAGCAGACTATCAGCAATGCCGGAATCAACAACGCCGGCAGCCACAGTTTGCCGGCAAAATAATGATTAACCGCGGCAAATATTCCAAACCGGTGCATGACATCCAGCGTTCCCCGGTCGCTCTGCGTAAATCCAAGTACTTCAAAAAATGTCGGCGCATCCGGCAGCATCACCTGCGGATTGAAATGCAGCCGCAGATAGACGAACGGATGCTGCATAATCAAATCCTTCAACTTTTTCAGGCGGTAGTCAACTTTGCTTTTTTCATCCGGATATTTTGACTTGTCGGCAAATTCCTGTTCCAGCTCTTTCAAAATCTGCTGCTTCTCCGCCTCGTAAGAAGAGCCTTTGACGGCGGAAAGCAGCATGGCTCCGTTCTGGTGATACATGGCTCCGGTGTTGGTGTCAACGCATAACCCCGCGCCGGCAAAACTGTTGCGCAGCATCCACGGAAAAACAATCGCCCAGAAAATTGCCGTGCAGGCCAGCGCGGTCATGATTTTTTTCTTCAAATTCATGCCGGGCATGATCAGAATCAGGAATGCCGCGGGAATATACCACAAGGCGCTGATCGGGCGGATCAGCGCCGACAGCGCCGCCAGAATCACTCCCGGATAACACCAGCGCAAATCCTTCCGCACATAAAACAGACTGAAAAAGTATAGCTGCCACGCAATGAAAAAGGTGAAAAAAGAATCGGAAAGATACATCGGGCTCATGGCTATCGCGGTAATGTTCAACGCCACAAATCCGGCCGCAATCATTCCGGCGATATGCCCCCCGAACAGCCTGCCGGTCAGATACACCGGAACGCAAATCAGCGCCCCGATCAGACACATCGCCAGCGCCGGAATCGCATAGTTTTCGCCGAAAAGATAGAAAAATACCGCCAGAAACAGCGAAAAACCGGGCGGTCTGCTCGCATTCGGCGATTTCTCTCCCGGCGCGCCATAGAAGCCGCCGTCCTGAGCCAATGCCAGCGCCGGCTGAATATATCCCGCCGAATCCGGACGGCTGAAATGTCCCGGCGCTTTATCCAGTCCAGGCAGAGCTACGGCAAGGCGGATAATCAGCGCCGCCATAACCAGAACCGCAACCGCAATAAACTGGCGGTTGGTAACGATTTGTTTAATTTTCTTGAAAAATGAATCCATACCCAAAAATCTTATATTTACCGCAGAGTTTCGCGGAGTTTTACGCAGAGTATTCTCTGCGATACTTTGCGGTTAAACAGATTTGTTGCCGCAGAAATCCAAGGAGTTGAACTAATCATCTGGAATACTTATCCTTAAATGCTTGATTCTGCCCTAATATGCCTTTCGTTTATATGAAATGCAAACATTTTTCATTTAACTACTGCTTCCCTTGGCATGATAAACATATTACATACACATTTATATAGCTATTATTAGAGCTATCAATATAGTTATAATAGCAACACAATACACCTTCGAGAATATTAATGATTTATTAAGTATTTTGTTTGCAGTTGATCCGGAAATGAACTATGTTTGAAAGTTATTTAAGCTGAAACTTTCAAACTGTAAAGGAGTCAGAGATGATCAGGAAGAGTATTCTAATGGGGGCGCTGCTGATGGCGGCTGGAGGCTTATGCGCCGACGTCAAACTGCCGGCGATCTTTAACAGCGACATGGTAATTCAGCGGGAAACCGCGGCTCCGGTCTGGGGCTGGGCTGATCCAGAAGAAAAAGTTACCGTTTCCGGTTCCTGGGGCGAAAAGGCCGACACCGTGGCTGGCAAAGACGGCAGGTGGCAGGTGAAACTCGATACTCCCAAAGCAGGCGGCCCGTTCGTTATCACTGTTCAAGGCAAGAATAAAATCGAATTGAATAATGTACTCTCCGGCGACGTCTGGATCTGCTCCGGACAGTCGAATATGCAGATGCCGGTGACACTGTGGAGCCGCGATGCCTCGCTTTACGAAAAGGAAGTGAACAATGCCAATTATCCGGAAATCCGCCTTTTCACCGTCAAACCTGTTCCCTCACAGACTCCGCTGAAAGACACCGCCGGCAAATGGGCGCCATGCAGCCCTGCGACCGTCGGCGCCTTTTCCGCCGCCGGTTATTATTTCGGCCGCAAGCTTTATCAGGAATTGAAGATTCCGGTCGGCCTGATCAACACCTCCTGGGGCGGCACCTGCATCGAAGCCTGGACCCCGCTGGATAAGCAGCTTGCCGATCCGGTCGTTAAAAATATGAAAACTAATTACGACAAGAACGCGGCGACCTACACCCCGGAAGGCGCTAAGAAAAAATATGATGAAGAAAAAGCGGCATGGCAGAAGCAAGTAGAAGAATGGAAAGCCGCCGGCAGCAAAGGTGCGCAACCCCGTGAGCCGCGTCTGGCTCCGCATCCTCAGCAGCACCAGAACTATCCCGGCAATCTCTACAACGGCATGATCGTTCCGATCGTTCCATTTGCCGCCAAAGGCGCTATCTGGTATCAGGGCGAGTCCAATGCAGGCCAGGCGAAAAATTACCGGACACAGATGGAACGCATGATCACCTGCTGGCGCGATGCCTGGGATCAGAAGGATATGCCATTCTATTTTGTTCAGTTGCCGAACTATTTAAAAGCCTGGACTGCGCCGGTGGAAGACGGCGGCTGGCCGGTACTGCGCGAAGCTTTTATGAAGACCGCCATGGAAGTGCCGAATACCGGCATGGCAATCACGATTGACATCGGCGAAGAAAACGATATTCATCCTAAAAACAAGCAGGACGTAGGCGACCGTCTGGCCCGCGTCGCCCTGTATAAGACTTACGGCATGAAAGATACAGTATGGACCGGACCGATTGCCAAATCCTGTAAATTCGATGATGAAAAAGCGATCATCCAGTTTGAAAACGGCGGTTCTCCGCTGGCTGTCAAAGGCGAAAAACTGCAAGGCTTCGCTCTGGTTAACGACGAAGGCATGACGGTCAGGGCCGATGCAAAAATAACCGGCGAAGACACCGTCGAAGTGACCGCGCCGGAAGTCAAAAAAGCCGCAATGGTTTATTATGCCTGGGCCAACAATCCGACCGGCGTGAACCTGATCAACAAGGCCGGACTGCCCGCTTCGCCGTTCCGTTTCGGCGCCATGCCGAAAGCCAATTTCATGGCAAAACTGCTGCCGGCTGAAGCAGGCGATTACAAACTGGTGTACAGTTTCGATCCGACCAATTCCAAATTGACCGATAACAGCACAAAATTCGTCTATGATGAAGATAATTCAGCCAAAATCACTGGAAAATTCAAAAAAATCGCCTATTTCATGGCACTGCAATCCAGTGACGACAAAGTGTCCTACGCCTTTGTCAGCCTGGATCCGTTCACCGACGACGTCAGGAAAATCGGCGTGCCGGTGAAGTCCGTTGGCCAGAGTTTCCAGCAGCTGGTTACCGGCATGACGGTCAAATCGAATGTTGACGGGGTAAAAACCGGCGACTACCCGGAAGGCGGCAATATCGAATTCTGGGATTGCAACTACGGCGGCAATAACAGCGCCAAAGTTCCAGGGGCTTCTGATAGCGCTTTGGATTTCGGCGACCAGTACGACTCCAGCCGTTCCCCGGGTTACGGCTGCATGCAGATCCATAACTGGAAAGAAAAACAGTCAATAATCTGCTTCAACAACTTCAGCGGCGGCAGAAATGCCGATACCGGCATGGGCAACTGGGTTGGCGGCAAGACGCTGGACTGGACGTTCTCCGGCAGCGCTAAAAACTATGCGCGCGGCGAGTTTAAAGTTCTGATTCAGGAATAACCGCATTTCCGCCCCGGACGGCTGGCCGTCCGGGGCTTTTTTACCTTCTTTCAACCACTTTCATCCTACTCTGCCTACCTACGGCGATATTCTTCAAGCCATAACGCAATTATATAACTTATATTATATTAGTAAACATTATATTATATTAATAATTAATTATTTATAGTTTTTTTATATTAATACTTGACTATTATAATAAAGTATAATATAGTATTTATAATTGAACAAGGAAAACGCTGATGAAAAACAAACACAGTCGCATCAAACAGTCCGTTACGGCATGTCCCTGCGGGATCACCTGCGGGATCAATGGCCGCTGCCCTTTGGCGCACCTGAAAGTGGCGTTGATCGGCGGACTTGACCGGCTGGAGACTAATTACCGGGCTGCTTTTGAGGAACTTGGCGCCGAATTGTACTTTCACAAAGGCCAATGCGCCGGTTACGGCTCGGAACGTTTGCGGTCAGTGATCAACAATGCAGATGTCGCAGTTTTCATAACTTCGATCAACAGCCATAATGCACTGCTGGTATCGAAGAAAATATGCTGCAAAACCGGCAAAAAGTTTGTGGCGATCAAAGAAACAGGTCCGAAACGGGTCTCGCATGAATTTTTAAACCGGGTCACTGCCGGTTTTAAATAATACAATTGTAGGCGTGTTCAGATTTTCGTCAGCCGTCCTGCGGTTTTTGTATTTTTTTGCCATGTGCTGCTTGATTTATGCTTTGCCTCTGGCTATCTTTTCCCGGAAATATTAATTATTATCAGGAGATGATGCGTTATGCTTCGTATTTTTAAACGGCTGCTGCAGGAAATCATAGACGTAATACCTGCGGTTGTATTTTTCTGCATAGCGTTCAACCTGATCGTCCTGACCGACATGCTTACCACGCAGAGCTACGGCATCCGGGTGTTCGGTTTTGTGAGCGCCACGCTCATGGCGCTGGTGGTCGGCAAAGTTATGCTGGCGGTAAATCTTGTTCCATGGGTCAACGCCTTCCGGAACCGGCCGCTTATCTGCAATACGCTCTGGCGATCCGGTCTTTACACCATCGTCAGCCTTTTGCTCAGGTATCTCGAACTGATTGTCCGCTACACCTTAAAGCACGGAAACCTGACAGAAGGATTCCAGCATCTGACGACAGACTTTCCCTGGTCGCGCTTCTGGGCGGTGCAGATATGGCTTGCCGCACTCTTCTTAGTTTTCGCCGCGCTCCAGGAGATCACCCGCGCCCTGGGTCCCGGCCGCCTGTGGCAAATATTCTTCGGCCGGCGAGAAGACTACAACTAGTGTTTAATTGC
>JBAWXM010000305.1:0-6444 GCA_037144075.1 Lentisphaerota bacterium
GAAAAAAGTTAAAAAAAATGTTATTTTTCATGTTCTGCCCTATTGACAGCAAACGGTTGCAGTATTATAATCTAATTACTGCAACCGATTGCAGTGACAATATAGGGAAAAAGAATATGAACCGGATTTACACTATCAAAGACATCGCAACCAGGGTTGGCGTTTCGCCGAGTACCATATCACGGGTACTGAGCAATTCCCCGGCAGCCAATGTGGTAAGTGAAAAAACCCGGAAGCATATTCATGCCGTGGTCGAAGAACTGGGCTATGTCCCCAACGTCAACGCCAGCCGCCTGGTCAAGAATAAAACCAATTTGATCGGTGTCGTCATTCCAGGCATGGAAGGCACCAATGTTCACAGCTCGGTTCTGGTTGACCGCGTTTTCAACGTCACTCTCGGCGGCATCGAAAGTGTGCTGAAAAATAATAATTACCGCATTCTGCTGATTTTCAAAAACGATAAGTTCGTGGAAAATAAAGAATATCTGCGGCTGTTCCGGGAAAACAGTGTTGACGGCCTTCTGGTATGGGGCGCACGTTTCAATGATAATTACTGGGAAGAGGCATCCGGATATAACCTGTTGATGCTCAACAGCCATTGTGAACATTACGACAAATTAAATTATATCGGTCATGACAATGTCGCGGCCGCCCGCGCAATTACGAGAAATCTGCTCCGTCAGGGACACCGGAAAATCGTTTATATCGGAAGCAGCGAAGATATATCGATCATCCGGGAACGATTTGAAGGTTATAAGCTGGCGCTGGCGGAAGCCGGAGTGCCGTTCCGACCGGAATTATGCTTCTCCGGGGACATCGGTCAGAAAGCCGTCAACCGGATCGCGGAAGATATAGTCGCCGGCAAAATTGACGCGGACGCCGTCCAGTGCGTCAGCGACGGCATTGCGCTGCATTGCGGATACAATCTAATGAATCACGGATACCGCATCCCGGAAGATATTATTCTTACCGGCGGCGACCGGATTGAAGACGAGTACGCCGCGATGACCGCCTGGAAATTCCCATTGCCGACTTTCAGACTTAACAGCTTCCGCATGGGTGAACTGGCGGCACAGAAACTGCTGCATAAAATCAACGGCGACGCCATGCCTCCGATCCGGGAACTGCTGCCGGTTGAACTGGTGGACCCGCAAACCATAAATGACAAAATTGAACATAAAGCATTAAACAAGGAGAAAAGATCATGTCCGTCCCGGGAATTGATTCCGATTTAATTTTAAGTTTAACAAATCATAAAGGTAAAATTGACTTTAACCCGTTAATCAAGGAGAAAAGATCATGAAACGGCAGCAAAGCTTCACACTTATAGAACTCCTCGTGGTGATAGCGATCATCGCAATTTTGGCCTCGATGCTGCTGCCGGCGCTGAACCGGGCGCGGGAAGTAGCCAAAGGGATAGCCTGCACCAGCAACATGAAACAAATCGGAATGGCAGTTTTAAATTATACCAACGATTTCAATTCATGCCTGCCCGCAAGCGCGAACGGTTATGGCTGGGATGAAAGACTCTATCCTGCCGGGATTGCCAACACCGTCTATATTCCAGGCACACTGTACCAGAAATTCAGACTGGTGAAATGCCCCAGCGATAACGTCGTCCGCGACAAAGTTGACTACAATGGAACAGTGCTGACCACGCCCGGCACCCCCCGCAGTTATCAGGCGAACGGCTATCTCTGGGATACCAGCGCTTCGGCCAAAAGTTCTGGTTTCACGGTGGGCAGATATCTCAACTGCAAACTACCGCCTTCCAACGCCATCAGTCTGGCTGAGCGTTTCCATCAGATTGCAGTTGTCCGAGGCGGAAACCTGACTAACATGTACAGTTCCTCCACCAGTTTCTTCGCGCACCGTAATCAGTGTACTTATCTCTTTGTCGATCTGCATGTGGCCAAAATGACCACCACGGACTATAAGAAAAACTGGCGCACATATCAGAAAGACTCAATGCCATAATCCAGCGAACCGGCATAACGCTTGAACGTAAATACAAATATTGAATGCCAGGAAGGCTTTAACCACTAACTGATTGGAGCGGCTGACCAATCATAATTTGAACGGTAAACTACAAGTATTCATTTGTCATTCCAAAGTTTATGTAAAAAAAATGGAGATCATTTCATGCTCAATAAATACTTAATCTCAGTACTGATGCTGACGGTATGGGCCGGCGTCACCAATCCGGTGCAGGCAGCGCTCCATGACCGGGGCGGCGGCCTGCTGTACGACGACGTGCTCAACATCACATGGTTGCAGGATGCCAACTACGCCAAAACCTGCGGCGCCAGCGCCAGCGGCGCAATGGGATGGGCGGAGGCGCAGAAGTGGGTCGGCAAACTGGTATATTACGATCCGGTGCGCAAGGTCGAGTTACGCGGCTGGCGGCTGCCGAAAGTAAAGCCGGTTAACGGTATCGCGTTTACCGGAAAATTCAGTCTGGACGGAGCCAGTGATGAAGGGTATAACATCACCAGTCCGAATTCCGAACTGGCCTATATGTTCTATGTAAATTTGAAGCTTAAAGGCTATTATTCCACCACCGGCGAAGTCCAGCCCGGCTTCGGCGCCGGCGGAAACGGCAAATGGGATGTCAGCGCCAGTACGGGACTGGTGAAGAATTTCCGGGCTTCAGTCTATTGGACAGGAACCGACGATGTGTCCTATCCATTGCGCAATGCCTGGATGTTCGACGCTTACTGGGGCAATCAGAATTTCTACAACAAATGGGATGTGCTGCTGGTCTGGCCGGTTCGCGACGGCGATGTCACCGCCGCTCAGACAGCTCAACAGGATCAACCGAAAAGGTAAAACTTATGAACATTATTATGAAAGAAATACGAACAGAAACAAATTGTATCTTCAATAAGATTACCATTTTGCTGGCGGGCTGTTTCTGCCTGTGCAGCGCCGCGCAGGCGGAGCTCCATGACCGCGGCGGCGGGTTGATTTATGATGACGCGCTCAACATCACCTGGCTGCAGGATGCCAATTATGCCAAAACCAGCGGCTATCATGCCACCGGCAGGATGAGCTGGCAGGAGGCTGACAAATGGTTGAGCAGTCTTGTCTATCATGATTCCGTGCGCAATGCGGATCTGCGCGGCTGGCGGCTGCCGAAGGTCAAACCGCTCGGCGCTGAATTCAGCTATCTGTTCCGTACCGACGGCGCCTCCGATGAAGGATATAATATATCCGGCAAAAATTCGGAATTCGGGTACATGTATTACAATAATTTAAAGTTGACCGGCTGGTATCTGAAGGACGGCAAACAACATCCTACGGCATTCGGAGTGCTGGGCTTGCGTTCGGCGGTATGGTCCGGACAGGCTGATATCGACATCGTGAGAAATCTGCAATCCTACATATACTGGACTTGTTCAAGCAATACCCCGGCTCCGGCCGCCAACGCCTGGATTTTCGTCACCGCCGAAGGCAATCAGCGCGACGGCATGCCGCATCCCAACGAAGGATTTGTCTGGGCCGTGCGCGATGGCGACGTCGGCGATTCACCCAATATCGTCAAGTCCCGACCGGTTAATCTGCAAGCCGCCAGAGATGTCGTTATCAACACCCCCGGACTGATTTCATTCTGGACATTTGGCGAAGATAACGACGAAAGGCGAAAATCGATCGGCACCAAAGACGTTTTCCCGCTAAAAAACACCGGGGGGGAAATACCGCGAGTGGCGGGCGGACCTTTTTCCGGATACTCCGCAGAACTTGACGGCAAGCATTACTTCCTGATTCCCAGCGCCGAACTAAGCTCGCTGAATATCTACGGACCGCGTGCTCAGGTAAGCATGTTCGCCACGGTACGGCTGAGCGAGTTGAAAGGCGGCGCTACTATCGCCGGAATCTGGAGTGAAGGCAACGGCGCCAATGACGATACCGGCGCCCGGCAGTATGCCATGCTGCTCAATATGCCGGCCTATGGCGGTACGCGGCAGCTCACACCGCATATATCCAGCGAAGGCGGCGTAACCCGCCGCGCGGACGGCAGCGCCCTGCCATGGTGCGCGGATTACGCGGCCAGCCGCTCCGAAGTCCCGGTCGGCAAATGGGTCACGCTCGGTTTTACCTATGACGGCAAATATATCCGGGCATATTTTAACGGAGTGATGGAAAAACGGGAAATCAATCCCGTGGTTGACAAGCGTGATGACCGTTACTTTACCAGTGAAGGCCCGGACGGCGGTTCCAGAGGGGTAAATCCATACTATCACGGACGCGGCATCTTTGCATATGACAAAAAACTGCATGCCAAATCCAAACCGGCAGGGCCGCCAGATTTCACCATCGGCGCACGTTACTGCGGCGGCATGCTGAACGAAACGTTAAAAGGACAAATCGGCGGGCTGGCGGTCTTTAACCGGGCGTTGACGGATGAAGAAATGAAACGGCTCCACGATGCGGCAAACATCGGGGCGTTACAGTAACTCTATAATATTCAGGTAATTGTAAAAGGAGTCAGAATAAATCCGGCTTTTAGCTCGAATTTTATTCTGAATTCATACAGAACCTGAGTTTTGCGATTGGATATATTGATAACAAATTAACAACAAAAACAGGAGTTGTCACATGAAAAGTATTAATTTGATCCGCTACGGGCTTATCAGCCTGCTGGCAGCCGGAATTGGTTCATTAACCGCTATCGGCGCGGAGTCTGCCGGAAAAACCACGGACGCAATTACCGTCACCACTTCACAGGAAGGAACCCCCATCCGGCTGATCAGCGGCGGAAATCTTGAATTTTTCGCTCCGCCGATCCGGCAGAAAATGAAAGATCCGGACCTGCTGAGTTCATGGCAGAAAGTTCCGTTCCGCATGCTGCGTTTTCCGGGTGGCACCGTTTGCGACCATTACATCTGGAATGATCCTTCCACCGGATATTTCATCGTCGGCAACGCAAGCACGGTAATCACGCCGGCGCAATTTATCACCATGTGCCGGACCATCGGCGCGGAACCGATATTCCAAGTCAACACAATGAGCGTTGACCGGATGGCAAACCGCATCAACCCCAATAATATCGAAATGATCCGTCAGGGAGCGCAACGCGCCGCCGACTGGGTGCGGGATGCAAATATCAAGAATAAATGGAACGTGAAATACTGGGAAATCGGCAATGAAGTCTGGATCTGGCTGTTCCCTGAAGAGTATGCCAGGTTTGTCGTTGAATATTCCAAAGCGATGAAAGCCGTTGATCCGACCATCAAAATCATTGCCTGCGGTTTATCTAGTAAAGTAGGGCCGTTTAATCCCGACAGTTTCTTCAACTTCTCCAAAACCGATCCGTCCTGGAAACCGCGTACCGTGGTGATGAATGATGCGGTGTCCTGGAACGATGCGCTGCTGACGATTGCCGACGGCTATTTTGACTATCTGGCCCCGCATCCATACGCCAGCGGTAACAAGTCCACCACCGATGTAAAGAACCTCTATCTTGAAACAACGGCCAAAGTATGGCGGAATGAAGGCATGAAGTCACAGTATGACGCTCTTCAGCGCCATCCTTCATCCAAGGCGCACATCGCCATCACGGAATGGGCATGTAATTTCGGCGCATCCATACCCGGCAGCAGCGGGAAATTAAAACCCGATAAGGCATATTACTATATGCTGGGCAACGGCATCAACATGGCATTCTATTTCGGCCGTTTCCTGGAAGATTCCCGCAATGAAATAGCCATCGTGCATTCTCTGTCTGATATCCAGACCTTGTGGTACTGGCCCAAAAAAGAAATGGCCAAAGGCGAACCGCTCGCACATCCCTCGATTCTCGGCCTGCAAATCTGGGGGAATAACCTGGGGGACAAGCGTATGAACGTACAATCCAGCGCAATTCCAGCTCTTGCAATCGGTGAAGAACGCGTGCCTGCGGTGTATTTATTCGCCTCCGAAGACGATTCATGCCGCTATCTGGTTGCGATCAATCTAGATCCGGAAAACAGCAAACGTTTAATTTGGAAAACTTCCGGAAATAACGACGCAACCGTGTCAATGCTCTCCGGAAAATCGCTCGACACGCAGAATTTCGATGACTGGGGCAAGGACAAAAAAGCCGTTGAAATTGAAACCTCCACATTAAGGCCGGTTGACGGCGCGTATGTGCTGGATCTGCCCAAACACAGTATGGCTGGAGTAAAAGTAAAAAAATAATCAGTCAGTACCGATGTCGCCCGCCTTTGTGCGGGCTCTCATGCGTCGCTGGTGTTTAGAGTATCTCAAGCTTCCAGCTTGAGAAGAATCGCACCGGCCACGCTATGAGTGGTCCCGCGACTGCGGGAATGCTGGCGGTACTATTTAAAATAAAGCCGGTCAGACGACCGGCGCTCCCAGGGAATAAGCAACGTTTAAAAATTAAGATTTAAAGAGATGATCGCAGAAAATATTCCGCCGGTTTCCGAACCCGTAGCATGTATA
>JBAWXM010000306.1:0-6438 GCA_037144075.1 Lentisphaerota bacterium
GCTGAAATCCGGCGTGTTATACTCTGCGCGGCTGAAAATTTAAGAATAGGCGAGCTGGATTGTGAATTGGATTTTTTCGCTCCGACTGACAGGCGATGCCCGCATCGCCTGAAGGAGGAACGGAAAAATACAGCCGCAAGGCATTCATCCAGCAACTGCGGGATTGCGATCTTTCGAGTTTGGATTAGCGCTCTTCGAGGCTTTCGATACCCCGGTATCGGCAGCCTCTCAGAATACGAACCAATTCTCAAAATCTTCGCAATCTATTTTAAATTTTCAGCCGTGCAGAGTATAAAGAAAGGCTATCTAAAATTCCTCGGAGTTATTCGAGAAAATCGATAAGCATACATCCAGACGGAGAGTGGCGGTGGTTGCCGTTATATCTGCTATGTCCGCGTCCCCGTTAAAGGTTTTGATTAAAATTCTGTTCAAGCAGTTGAGTTTACTGCATGACAAATTATATTTCCATATTGACTATATATAGAAGGGCTATATGAAAGAACTCAAAGTGGTGACAAAACGGCGCACTGAGATGCTGGATATTACAGCCGAGGTTAACCGGCTGATTCCGTCATTCATGGATTCCGGTGTTTGCCATGTCTTCTGCAATCACACTACTGCCGGGCTTACGGTCAATGAAAATGCCGACCCTGACGTGCAGCGGGATATTCTTGGCGCCCTGGAACGCCTGATACCATGGGATGACCCGGCATACCGCCA
Source organism: Lentisphaerota bacterium (assembly GCA_037144075.1). Classification (GTDB taxonomy): domain Bacteria; phylum Verrucomicrobiota; class Lentisphaeria; order Victivallales; family Victivallaceae; genus CAIPAT01. The sequence continues at coordinate 721 of JBAWXM010000306.1, forward strand.
CGGCGAGGGAAACAGCGCGGCGCATTTGAAAGCTTCCATGCTGGGATTCTCTCAGATGTTGCCGTTCGGTAAAGGTCGCCTGTGCATGGGCATCTGGCAGGGGATCTATTTGTGTGAATTTGACGGCCCCCGGACGCGGACTGTTACGGTGCAGTTTTTAAAGGAGCAGAGTTTATCATGAAGTCTGTCAGAATACTGATTTTCATATTGGCGCTGGCAGTTCCGTTTTTTGCCATGGCGACTGGCGGCATTATAATGTTGAAAGACAGTTTGCCGCTGAATGCCAGTGAAGTTACAGCGGACAAGGATGGTAATCTTTACTGCTTTGACGGCAAACGGCAGATTATTGTGCCGAAATCATTTTATTCATACGTCCGCCTGGACAAGCCTGACGAAATTAAACGCGCAGAAGGAAGTTTGAGCAGTGGCAGGCATGCCGAAGCTGAAAAAACGTTTCGTGACGCTGCGGTAAAATATGAGTATCTGGGCTGGAAGGCATTTTGCATATCCGGTCTTGCCAAGGCATTAGCGCAACAGAATCGCAGTGAAATGGCTGTTGTCGAGATAGAAAAGATTGTTAAAGATCATATTGCTGATCCGGATTTTACCCAGTGGCAGTACATGGAGGCATTCCGGCTGCTGGCCGGAATATATCTGCAGAATAATCTTGATGAAAAGGCGGTTGCCATACTGGATGAAATGACTGACGCGGAAAAAAGCGAATACATTGTATTTGCCTACAGTCTGCTTGGCGACATCGCGCTTAAACATGGCAAGGCGGATGCAGCCGAATTGAATTATCTGCAGGCCGTGATTTACGGCGATAAATCTATTCCGTCAAGAGCTGAGTCTGTTTTTAAATTGGCGGAGATGCTGAGAAAAAGAAATGATCCGACATTCAAGCTGTATTACGAAATTTTGAAAAAAGATTATCCTGAAAGCAATTTTATTAAAAAGATATCAGAAAAATAAATACAGGAGTTATTAGCAATGGCTGTTATTATGCGATTATTGTTGTTTGGTTCGTTGTTGATTGCCGGATTAAGCATACATGCTCAGACTGCGGATGTGTCGGTTCCGGCGAATACGGCAGGCTCTGCAGCCGGCGCCACGCCAGTTCCGGCTGTCCCGGTCGGAACCGGGATTGAAGCAACAGCCAATGCGGTTGTTGCCATGAACAAAGAAAAAATAGAAAATGCGCTGACGAAACGACATTCATTTCTCGTTGCGGGTGGTTTCCTGGGGTTTCTTGTCTGGATGGCTATGTTCGTGAATTCCGGGATAACGCTATATCTTGCGGTACTGGTATTTACTCATGTTCATCGAAATCGTGTTTACCCAAGAGAACTGGTTCAGCGGGTAAAGCACATTCTTGCCGAGGGCGAACTGGGATTTGCGATGGAGGCATGCGTGCCTGGTAAAACTCCGCTTTCCAGAATTCTGTTTGAGGCTTTTAAAAATATCGGCGACGGATTTGACGCCTGTCTTGATGCAATGCAGATTGCCGTAAAAGCTGAAACTGAAAAACTGCATAAGCCGGTGCGCGCGATTGTCACCTGCGGAATATTTTCCATCTGCCTCGGCCTGCTTGGTGCATCTCTGGGGGTAATGGATGTCTTCAGCGCTTTCGCCGAAAACCCTGAAGCAGGTAATTTTCAGCAGGCTGCTTACGAACTGTGCCAGACGACATATTTTCTGACGGTCGGTATTTTCGGCGCCGGGATTGCTTTTCTGCTGCACCACTACGCTGACGGCAAAGTCGCCAGAATTATTGTCAATACGGAAAAAGTTGCGTATGACCTGATAAAAGTGCTTAGAGGCGTACATGTTGCCGGGGAACTTCCGGATATGAGTACAATGACACAATTAATCAACTACAATAGTTTGAAAAATATTCCGGTTTTGAACAAGAAATAACCGGATCGTAAAAATCAAAGCAGATTAAGGAGTTTATGATGGAAAAATTAGTGATAATCGGTAGCGGCGCCGCAGGTTTGACTGCCGCAATTTATGCTTCGCGTTCCAACCTGGAACCGGTGGTGATTTCCGGGATCATGCCCGGCGGACTGCTTACCCAGACTAGCGATGTGGAGAATTATCCCGGTTTTCCGGAGGCCGTAAACGGCTTTGAGCTGATGATGAAGTTTCAGGAGCAGGCGGAAAGATTCGGCACCAGAATTATTAATGAAAATGTGTCAAAAGTGGAGTTCTCCGCAGGCGGCACACAGAAGATTTCCCTAACCTCCGGTGACACTGTTCAAGCCGCTGCGGTTATAATCGCCACCGGCGCCTCGCCGCGCTGGATGGATCTGGAATCTGAGCAGCGTCTGAAAAATAAAGGTGTTTCCGCCTGCGCCACCTGTGACGGCGCGTTTTTCCGCGGCATGCCGGTGGTTGTTATCGGCGGCGGCGACACCGCGATGGAGGAGGCGCTGTTTCTGACCAATTTCGCCAGTCAAGTGACCTTGATTCACCGCCGGAATGAGTTACGGGCCTCAAAAATCATGGCTGACCGTGCGCTTGCGCATCCGAAAATAAAATTTGTCTGGAACTCCGTAGTTACGGAGGTGCTTGGTCAGAACGAGGTTGAAGGGGTAAAAGTTCAGGACGTCATCAATAATACATCATCCACCATTCCTTGCAAAGGGTATTTCGCGGCGCTTGGCCATGTTCCCAATACTCAGCTTTTTAAAGAGTTTATCGAGCTCAATGAAGCTGGTTATATCAAACTGCTCGGCAGCAGCAGCTATACCACGATGGAGGGTGTTTTCGCCGCCGGGGACTGTGCTGATCATGTCTACCGCCAGGCAATCACCGCCGCCGGGATGGGCTGCAAAGCGGCGATTGACGCCGAACGCTGGCTGTCATCAAGAGCGTAAGACTGGCTACAGATTGAGTTCGACCAGCGAGAAGTCGTCTTCCAGATTTTGGGAACCGTACATTTGCATGACGTCGTGATAGATTTTATCGACATGGAATTCTGCAGACGTCACGGTGCCGGCGATATACTGGCGGAACGCTTCGAAATGCCAGTCCGGCAGGCCGGGGCGGGTGATTTCGTAAACGCCGTCACTTAATATTAAGAGCTTGTTATACTGCCCCAGCGCAATTTCATTGTTGCTGTAACTCAGGCCGGGGAAGCCGCCGATTATCGCGCCTTTGGTCCTCAGATCATGAATTTGCGTGTCCGCGGGGCTGGTGCCGGAAATGAGGATGGCGGGCGGATGGCCGCCGCTGGAATAAACGATCTTCCGTTCCTGCTTATTGTAAACGCCGTACCAGATGGTGAAATACATCTGATGATGGTCTTCCATCTGGAATTCGTCATTTAGTCTGGTAAGCACGTTGCCCGGATTGGAGAAGTCGGTATCGGGCAGGTTCTGTGAGCGCAGCACCTCCATGGCGGTGATAGAGAGCAGCGCGGCGCCTACGCCGTGTCCGCAGACATCGAGCAGATACATGGCGAAATGATTATCGTCCAGCCAGTGATAACCGAAAGCGTCTCCTCCGAGCGAAGTCGAAGAAACGAACTTCCAGTCGGTTTTAATCGGGCCGTCCAGTTTTCTGGGGAGCAGCGAGGCCACATAATCCGCCGCCTCCGCCAGTTCGGCGGCCAGCCGCTGCTGGCTTTCCTGAAGCGCCTTGAACGCTTCATTGCGTTCAAGCATGTTGATATAACCGGCGGAATGATGCCGGATGCGGGCGATAAGCTCAATTTTATCCGGCAGCTTGACGATATAGTCATTAGCGCCCAGGGCGAACGCCTCGGCTTTGGTTTTCGCCTCTTCTTTGCTGGAGAGCACAATCAGCGGAATATCTTTGGTCTGCGGATTGCGCCGGAAAAACTTGACCAGCGTCAAGCCGTCAACGTCGGGCATGACCAGATCCTGCAGGATTACAGTGGGGGCAAGCTCATTAGCCATGCTGATTGCCTTGGAAGGATCGCTGCAGAAGTGGTAAGATATATCTGCTTCGCCCATCAGCATGCGCCGCACCGCTTCGCCGACCATAGCCTGATCGTCAATCAGCAGAACGATGATCTGGTGTTTGTCAATGGTCATTGCCGTCTGTTCAGTTTGAGCCGCTGTCTGTTCACTCATATTTTTATCTCTCTTTAGAAGTTAATTTTCGTCAGTTCCTGGCCGATTTTTTCGGGCGGGAGTATTATTGTTGAAGCGCCGACTTCGGCGGCGGCTTTCGGCATGCCGTAGACTACGCATGATTCTTTATCCTGCGACATGGTCTTCCAGCCTTTGTTTTTCAATGCCAGCAGTCCCTGCGCTCCGTCCCGGCCGATGCCTGTCAAAACTGCGGCCGTCCCCGTTCGCGGCCAGTGGCGGCAGGCACTTTCAAAGAAGACATCAACTGACGGACGGTAAGGCAGCTCCAGCGGTTCAGCGGTATATTTGAACTTCATCCCGGCGGTGATAACCAGATGGTCATTGGTGGCGGCCAGATAGACATTATTCGGCAAAGGCGTTTCACCCTCAACCGCCAGGCTCACCTTCAGTTTGGTGAATGTTCCGAGCCATTCGGCCAGACCGGCGACAAATTCCCGGTCAATATGTTGAATGACAACGACAGCGGCGCCGAAGTCTGCCGGCAGTTCTCCAAGCAATTTGGCGAGCGCAGCAGGGCCGCCGGTGGATGAACCGATTGTCACCAGATAAGGAACATTGGATGATTTCCCGGTAACGTACATCGGCGCTGATTTAACCTGCAGGGGCAGGCTGGCAGAATTTTTACATAGCACCTCAAGCCGTTCAAGTTTCTGCAGGAATTGCGCCGCGCCTTCCAGCTTGCCGTCCGTACCCAGTATCGGAGTATTGACGGCATCAAGCGCACCGTAGCTCATGGCCTCGAATGCTCTAGCGGAATTAGCCGAAACCGAGGAGGTTACGAGCAGAATACCGCAGGGCGATTTAGCCATGATCTCCCTGGTGGCTTCGGCGCCGTTCATTACCGGCATCAGCAGATCCATTAAAATAATGTCCGGAGTGTCTTTTGCGCATTTTTCAACGGCCTCTCTGCCGTCATACGCCACCCAGGCAATTTCATATTGCGGAGCTTTCGATGCGACGATGCGCCGCAGTATTTCCACCGCCATCTTCATATCGTTGACAATTGCGATCCTCATTCTCCGGCCTTTCCTATCAGATTTTCCACCGCGTCAAGCAAGGTGTTGTCGTGGAAACTGCTCTTGGCTAAATAATAATCCGCGCCTGCTTCAAGTCCCCTGAGCCGGTCTTCTTCACGGTCTTTATAGGATACAATCATGACCGGTAGCGAATGCAGCCGTTCATGTCTTTTGATGTTGGCGACCAGTTCAATGCCGTTCATTCTCGGCATATCCACATCGGTCACCACCAGCGCGTACTGACCGGCCCTGACGGCATTCCAGCCTTCAGCGCCATCCACGGCCACATCAACATCATAACCGTTGTTTGCCAGTAAATTGCGCTCGACCTCGCGGACGGTGATGGAGTCGTCAACTACCAATATGCGTTTCCTGGCGGAAACAGGTACGGAGGCCTTTGAATCGCTGATGCCCTGCAGCCTTCCGCCGTTGAGTATGCTGTCAATGGAGCGTACCATATCGTCAATATCCAGAATCAGCACAGGCGAACCGTCTTCCAGCACCGAAGCCGAACTGATGTCGGAAACTTTGCCCAGTCTTGGATCGAGCGGCCTCACGACAAGTTCGAACTCGCCGGTGAA
>JBAWXM010000307.1:0-6413 GCA_037144075.1 Lentisphaerota bacterium
CGCTCCGGCCCGACTTTGGACTGCGGCGACCCTGCGCCGCTTTGGTTTTGCTGTAATACGCGATACTGCTGGGAATCGGCTTCTTTCCTGATTTTTCCATAGCATCGATCATCGCCGCCGCCGTAGCGGTGGTGTCCTGTACCAGTTCCTGATAGTCTTCGGATCCCATCGGCTTGGCCTTCCTGGGGATGGTGTTGCGGATGATCGGGTAGATTTGCATTTCGAGTATTAGTGCTGCTGCTGGACTCATAATTCGCCTCCTTGTTTATGTTTGGGTTAGGTCAAAATGAAGAAGCTCCCAACGAGTGCATTGCGCACTCGTTGGGAGCCTGATATATGATCGGCGATTAAGCCGGAATGACTAAAGCTGGTAAATTAGATTGAAGTCGGTTTGCCTGGTTTAATGTGCTGTAATCCTTGGGGGGTGCAGTGTCGTGGACGCTGATTTATTGACCATCAAGGCTAGGGGATTGATGTCTGGTTGAATCAGTATTTTGCTGGATTAACAAGCAAAAAATGCTTCATTCAATAATGTGATATATGCCTGAATTCCATTCATCTACAGTGAATATCTGACTCAATATGTCATGATTCACCAGTTTCGTAGTTAATCGGCCGTATTCCCCGTTACAAGCGCAGCAGCAGGAAAACGCCTCGCGCGGTGGATTGTGCGTCGAGTAACTGATTGTGAGACCACTGGCGGACTTCGTGATCTTAAAAAAATTATTTTCAGTCTTTTTTGCTGATTTTTCTATGCTAAATGTTGACAAATCATTCTTTTAAATTATAATATTATTCATATATGAATAATGGATGTTAAAATATGAATAAAGAAAACATAGTTCCAGCCGTGGCAAAAACCTTAGAGTTGCTTGATAGTCTTGGTCGTAGCGAACGTGGGGCGACGCAGGCCGAACTGATGAAAGAGTTGAATATTACCATGAGCACTTGCTATCGCATCATTCAGACATTACATAAGTATGACTGGATTCGTAAATTGCCTGGCAATCGTTATGATATCTCCGGGGGACTACTTTCGGCGGCAATGAAGCTGTCAGATTCCACTGCCCGTTTTAAAGCCGCGCAACCGGCGCTGGAGCATTTGGCTGCTCAAGTCGGCCTGTCTGCTAAGTTGTCTATCCGTCAGGGATCGGAACAGATCACCATCCTTCGGGCGGAATCCCCTAAGCCGTTGAGTGTTTACGGTAGAGTAGGGTCTCGATTCCCGATTGTTGAAGGATCGGTTGGGGCGGCTTTGCTGAGTGCGGTTGCCCCGGACGACATTGTACGTTTAGCGGCTGAATGTCGCGACAAGATTCCAGAAAAAGCAAATCCGGAGATTATTATGGATCGGATTTTGGATATCCATCACCAAGGATACTGTTTTAATGCCAGGCATAGTCGCTGGAAAGTGGATGCGATGTCGATTCCGGTTGCTGACACAGATGGCCAGGTGATTGCCGCTATCACGCTACTGGGATTTGACGATGATTTCCAGAAAATAAAGCTGGATGAATTGGCTGCACATTTACGTCGTGTAGCCGTTGAATGTGCCAAACTCATTTAAATTTAATATATATCAGGAGACTTGTACATGAATAAGGTGATTGATCCATCCACACTTAAAATTACAGACATGCGATTTGCCGACATTGATGGTGCGCCGAAGCGCTGTACTTTGATTAAACTGTATACGAATCAGGGATTGATCGGATACGGAGAGGTACGTGATGCCTCCAGTAGAACTTATGCAGCCATGTTGAAAAGCCGTATTCTCGGAGAAAACCCCTGCAATGTCGAACGGATTTTTCGTCGGATCAAGCAGTTTGGCGGCCATTCCCGGCAAGGGGGCGGCATCAGCGGCATTGAAGTTGCTCTCTGGGACTTGGCCGGGAAGGCATGGGGGGTGCCGGTCTGGCAATTGCTTGGTGGCAAATTCCGCGATCAGATACGTATTTATTGCGATACCGATTCCGAAGGCGGCGGCCGGGATATGGGCAAGGCCCTTAAGGAACGTATGCTATGCGGATTTACTTTCCTGAAAATGGACTTGGGCATTGAATTGTTGATGGACCAGCCTGGCTGCCTTAGCGCCCCTCTCGGTTTTCTGGAAAAGATGAAGGAATATAAAAAGACCGTGTTCAGCACTCCGCATGGCTCGATTGATCCGCGGGCAATGCGCGGTGAAGCCTACGAACTATTCAGCACCGCTCATCCGTTTACCGGCATTCATATCACTGAAAAGGGTCTTGATTTTCTGGAACAATACATGGCTGATGTCCGGGCCGAGATCGGCTATGAGATTCCGCTGGCTATTGATCACATAGGGCATATCCCGCTGGAAGACTGCATCAAACTGGCATGTCGTTTGGAAAAATTCAATCTCGCCTGGATGGAAGATCCGGTACCATGGCATATGACTGAACAATACGTTCGTCTGGCCAACAGTACCACTACGCCGATTGCGACCGGAGAAGACATCTATTTAAAAGAAAATTTCCTGCCGTTGCTCCAATCTGGCGGTGTTGCACTAATCCATCCTGATGTCCTTACGACTGGAGGAATACTCGAAACCAAGAAGATCGGCGATCTTGCAGAGGAATATGGCGTGGCAATGGCGATCCATATGGCTGAAAGCCCGATCGCCTGCATGGCGGCAGTTCACGTCGCCGCCGCCACGCGTAATTTCATGGCGCTGGAAGTTCATTCAGTCGATGTCGCCTGGTGGGACAGTCTTGTCAACGGCCTGCCAAAACCGCTGATAAATAAAGGCTATATCCAAGTACCTAGCGCTCCTGGTCTTGGCATTGAATCACTCAATGAAGAACTGATCAAGGAAAAACTCCATGCCGACTTCCCGGATGCCTGGGAAGCCACTGACGGCTGGGACAAGGAATGGGCCAATGATCGCCAGTGGAGTTGAAATTAATCATCTATTGTCCGAGATGGAATGTAAATTCTGGAGACGGGAAAAATGTTACATGGGAAAAAGACTTCTGAGGAAATGGTCTTAGGATTTTCGGCCTGGTCTTGGCTGATGCCGGACGGACGGGAATTGCTGTATCGTTTTCATTGTCCGTATTCAAACGCTACTGAAAAGTTCCCGCTGGTTGTTCATTTTCATGGAGCAGGAAGTCGCGGGAATGATAATCTAGCACAATTACGGTTTGCAAAATTGGTTCTCGATCCGGCATTGAATCGTGAGGAATGCTTCGTTTTCGCACCGCAATGTCCACCTGAATTACGATGGGTCGATACAGATTGGAGTGCGGCGGTGCATCAATTACCTGAAAAAGTTACTCCGGAAATGGGAGCTGCAATCACTATTCTCGATGAGATTATTGCAAATTATCCGATTGACATGAACCGGATTTATATCTACGGACAGTCAATGGGAGCTTTTGCAACTTGGGATTTATTGTGTCGGCGTCCAGAGATGTTTGCGGCAGCAGTTCCGGTCTGTGGTGGCGGCGATGAAAACTATGCTGCTTCGGTCATTGATGTACCGATATGGGCTTCCCATGGAGCGCTGGATCAAGTTGTGAAGGTGGAACGCTCTCGTAATATGATTGCGGCATTACTCCGTGCTGGCGGAACACCGCATTACACGGAATTCCCTGATATAGCTCATAACGCCTGGGATTATTCCTACACACCGGAACTTTTTCAATGGATGTTCACACAAAGAAAACTATAATCAAAGGAGATTTAAACATGTCTAAGGAAAGATTGCAGAAAGAAGCGGCATTGATGAAGTTGGATGACCTAATCAGGACTCGTGAGCGTATTCCTGACAATGAATTAGCGATACCGGTAAAAGAATTATGCGAACGCTATGAACGGCTCTATACCGGAGCGATCAACGATGTCCTTCGTGAACGTTGCTTGCTTGATCAGAACCTCCCTTCCAGCATTATGCCGCTACGCGATGAAATGACCGTCTGCGGGGTGGCTTTTACTGTCAAGAGTTCGCCAAATGTAATGATTCAGGGTGAAATGACATTCAGGACAAAGATGCTTGATGAAATGATACCGGAAGGTCTGGTGGTCTGGGATACAAGCGGCGACACCGAAGCCTCGCTATGGGGCGGCGTCATGACTGCAACAGCAATTCAAAAAGGTCTGCGCGGCGCGGTAATTGACGGCGGCATCCGCGATACTAAGCAGATACTTGAACAGAAATTTCCTGTGTTCTACAAATATAAAACCAGCAACGGTTCACTTGGCCGTTGCTTGATTACTCATTATCAAGTTCCAATAAAAATCGGAAAAGTTACTGTTCGTCCCGGTGATATTATATTTGGAGACATTGACGGAGTGCTGTGTATTCCACGCGAAATCGCCGTTGATGTTCTGCTGCGTGCAGAAGAAATTGAATGCAATGAAGTTGAAATATTTAAATGGGTCCGCAGCGGCGAGACCATTCAACAAATTACTGAAAAAGGCGGTTATTTCTAAAAGCACAAAGCCCGTTCATTCGTCTCTTTATAATACCGCAATTACCGTAAAACAATAAAAAACATAAAGAGTATTTGATTAATTGCTTCAAATCGGAGTTTGAATAATATGGAAGTGTTGACTTTGACGTGGCTGGGGCAAAGTGGATTTCTCTTGAAAAGTCCGTGGATATCGCTTGCATGTGATTTGTATCTTTCGGACTATTGTCAAAAGAAAAGCCGCATTGATCACACCCGCAAAATGCCGATTACGGTCATGCCGGAACAACTGCCGTCCATAGATCATTATCTGATTACTCATGAACATATCGACCATTTTGATCCGGAAACAGTCGGCCCGATTTTACGGATAAATACGCAAACTCGCTTCTATTGTCCGCCTGTATGTGCCAAAATAATCAGGGAATATTTTGCGGAAAAATATCTGTCTTTTCAGCTATTGCAAAGTATGACAGAATACCATTTGACAGCAGATGTTCGATTGCTCGCATTGCCTGCCGCCCATGAGAGACTGGAGAAAGACTCTGCCGGCGAATATATTGCCTTAAGTTATCTGATCTTATTCGACACAATGAAGAAAGCTGTTTTTTTCGGTGGCGACACCATCCCGTTTGCCTTACAGGCGCAATTAATCCGGGACGCGGTTCCATCTGGATATGAGCTTATCATGGTACTACCGGTCAACGGCCGTGATAACGAACGGGCAAAACTTGGATTCAAAGGCAATCTGACGCTTGATGAAGCCATTGCATTGTATCATGAATGCAACGCCGCACGGCTGATTCCATGCCATTGGGGCATGTTTGCACTGAACGACTTGAAAGCACCTTTGATCCCTTCATATTTTACAGCGAAAAATTGTCATTGCATCATTCCGGAAGTCAATCGGCAGACGGAAATTTAAATCAAGGGGGGGAAATGAATCTGAAAAAAATGTTCGACTTGAATGGACGCATTGCGCTTGTGACTGGTTCAAGCAGGGGCATCGGTCAGGCTATCGCAATGACGCTAGCTGATGCCGGGGCCCAAATCATCATTCATGCCAGCCGCAACGACAGCCATATGGAGAAAACGGTTGCCGCTATCAGGAATAATGGCGGGCAGGCGCGCACCATAGCTGCCGATCTTGCCAGCCCGGAGGAAGTGAAGAAACTTATTGATGCCGTCGGCGAACTTGACATTCTGGTTCTCAATGCGTCAGCGCAGTCGTATCAAAGTCTGGAGGACTTCACACCAGAAGAATTCCACCGCCAGTACGAGGTTAATCTGCGTTCCTCTTTCGAACTAGTCCAAGCGTTCGTGCCTGGCATGAAAAATCGCAGATGGGGTAGGATTCTCGCCATCGGCAGTGTCAATCAGCATAAACCGTCGGCACGCCTGCCGATCTATTCCACGACAAAAGCAGCGCTTAATAATTTGATGAACAATTGTGCCCGGCAATATGCGTCGTTCGGCATTACCGTCAATAATCTAGCGCCAGGTGTGATCATGACCGATCGCAATGTCGATGTGCTCAATGACGAAGCATATAGAAATAAAGTGCTGGCAATGATTCCGGCAGGGCGGTTCGGTAAGGCGGAAGAATGCGCCAGCTTGGCATTACTGCTCTGTTCCGATGCAGGCAGTTATATAACAGGCGTAGATATATCTGTTGCCGGAGGTATGCAGTTATGATAGGTGAATAATAAGTTGCCGGAAGTTGGTATAGTACATTTTAGTGTGCCCCCTGCGGATATACTGGACGTGTTTAGGCCACGGAAGTGTGCAGTATTTGCAAAAAGATACTGTTGCAATTGCGTGATGCGCCGGTGATTACGCATCCGGTCATTCGCAATGTAATGGCTGTCTGGATTCGTAAGCTTGAAAATTTTTAATTTTCATCTTTTTTGCTGGATTTTTAAACAGCAACAAAGAATCAGAAAATTCTTCGCACTGATTCAGCCTGAAACTCCTGCT
>JBAWXM010000308.1:0-6348 GCA_037144075.1 Lentisphaerota bacterium
CGCCATGCCGGATACGTGCTGTACGAGCTCAGTCGCTACCATGGTAGCGCCAGCCCCATTAATTTTTACCCATTTCCTATCATCAGCAATGCTCAGTCGCTACCATGGTAGCGCCAGCCTCGTCCAGCCCATTCCGGCAAAGACGGAATCCGCAATCCTTACTAGCTTTAAGATTGCGATTCGGTATTAATTTTCAGCCGTGCAGAGTATATAAAGCGCCGAGTTTAAGGTTCACGGCTGGAATAATGCTGATAACAGATTATTTTATGGAGCATAATTCAGGAGTTGACGATAACGGTATGAAATTAAACGACGGTTATATAAAGTTCAGACAGCATGGCGGTTTATGGGTTGTTCTGCTGCTCGGGATAGTTTTCTGCTGCTGGTTTCCGCTGATCCGGTATCCGGATAAATGCGGGAGCCTGGGCGACTGGGATATGTTTCTGGCCTTTTACGAGGCCGGCCGGAAAACGATTGTCGAATACGGGCAGTTCCCTTACTGGAATCCATGGCATTTCGGCGGAGTTCCGCTGTTCGCCAACCCGCAACTTTCGATTCTTGGCATAGAGACGCCGTTTATTGTTTTCTTCGGGACTTATTACGGGCTGCGCCTGGCGATGATATTTTATGTGCTGGCTGGCGCGTTTGGAATGTGGCTGCTGCTGGGCGATTATGCCGTCAACCATGTTTCGCGTTTCTGGGGAAGTCTGGTATTTTCATTGTCGGGCCCGCTGGCGTTGCATATGGCGGCCGGGCATCCGGTGATGGTTACGATTGTGTTTCTGCCGTGGCTGCTCTATTTTCTGCGACGGCTCAAAGACAGCGAAAACGGGGCGCTGCTGTTCGGGTTTACCGCCGGTATGCTGGTCAACCATTCGCTGCATTATGTGTCGCTGGTAGTCACATCGTTTATCGGGATTTATTTTGCGGTTGAGCTGATTAAGAATATCCGGTCGCGCCAGTTTCTGTTTCATGCCGCGCTTGCCGGACTGATGTTTCTGGCGGTGGGGGCCTACCGGACGATTGTCACGCTGCAGCTGCTGTCGGAATTTCCGCGGGCGATGGATTTGCGGCTGGATATAGGACTGCATCATTATCTGCTGTCCCTGATTTATCCGGGGCAGTCGCTTTTCACCTTTCCGAAAGTTCAGTTCTGCTGGAACTGGTTTGAAGTCGGGTGCTATGTCGGCGTCGTCGCCATGGTCATGTTCATCATTTCGGCGGTCAAAGCGTTCAAATGGTGGCACTGGGGTTTTGTGCTTGCCTCGCTGCTGTCCATTAATTCCACCTGTCAGTATCTGCCCGGTTACTGGCTGCGCGATGTTCCCCCGTTCACCAGTTTTTTCTGTATCACCAGATGGCGTTTCCTGGTTGTTTTCTTTATCGCGATCGGCTGCTGCGCCGGATTTGACTGGCTTTATGAGAAATTCAAAGAGCGTGGTGCGCGAATCCGGCTGCTGATATTGATCGCCCTTTCCATTTCCGGCCTGATTTATAACCAGTATGTCAACTGGCAGGGCGTGACCTGGGTGACCGAAGACAGTTTGATGAAGACCGTCCCGGTCTCCAGCGAGACCATTATTACGGCTCAGGAACATGAAAAATACAGCCTTTACGCGTCTACGCACAAGGGCGTCGCCCAGTTGTTCGCCTACGAACCGCTGCTGGGTTACGAGAAGCAGTACAGGAACCAGCGGATTCCGGTCGGCAGCAAATATTACAAAGGCGAGTTTTTCGCGTATAAAGGCGCGTTGACGGATATTCTGTGGACCCCGGGTCTGTTTGAACTTACCTGCGCGGCCGGAAGCTCGATTGTGATCAATCAGAATGTCAGCAGTTACTGGCGCGGCGCGGACGGGAAGCAGATTTATCCGAATTCCAAATCGTTTGACGTGGATAAATTTTTTGTGATGGATACTGCTGAACCCGGCAAAATTCTGGTATATGCGCGTCCGCCGCTGCACGGGTTTGCGATGGCCGTAAGTCTGGCCGCCGCCGGAGTCCTGATCGGCCTGGGTACGGTCAGATATCTTCAACGCCGCGGTAAAACTGTCAAATAATGAGGAAGCAATGGAAGACATCAGACTGACCCCGATGATGAAACAGTACCAGCAGGCCAAGTCCGAAATACCGGAAGACGCCATTCTGCTGTTTCGCATGGGCGACTTTTATGAAATGTTCTTTGAAGACGCCACCCGCGCCAGCGCAATTCTGGATATTACCCTGACTAAGCGGGCAGGGGTGCCGATGTGCGGCTTCCCCTATCACGCGCTGGAGGCGCATCTGCCCCGCCTGATTGAATCCGGGGTGAAATCCGCCATTGCCGAGCAGATGGAGGATCCGCGCTTTGCCAAGGGCATCGTCAAGCGCCAGATCACCCGCATCATCACTCCCGGCACCATCATCGACAGTTCCGTTCTCCAGCCGGGCAGGAATAATTTTCTGGTGGCGCTGATGGAGAGAAAGAATACTTTCGGACTGGCCTGCCTTGATATCAGCACCGGGGAATTCAAAGTCACTGAAATCCCGTCCCGGGAGAAACTGGAGACCGAACTCAGCCGTCTGGGGGCCAGGGAGTGCATTATTCCCGCCTCGCTGCTGGAGCAGTGGGAAAAGGATAAAGCGTTTCCATATACGACGGACAAGCTGCTGTGGACTGCGCTGGAAGACTGGATTTTTGCTTATGACTGCGCCGAGGAACTGCTGAAACGGCATTTCAAGGTGGCGTCGCTCGACGGTTACGGCTGCCGCGACCTGCGCCTGGCGGTCAGCGCCGCCGGCGCGGTGCTGCACTATGCCACTGAAAACCTGCGCCAGCCGGCCAACCACCTGAAAAAGTTCTGCACGTATCACAACGCCGAATATATGGAGCTGGATTCGATTTCACAGCGCAACCTGGAACTGGTCGAGCCGATGTTCGGCGGCAACCGGCAGGGAACGCTGCTGCATGTGCTGGATCAGACCGTGACTCCGATGGGAGGGCGGCTGCTGCGCGACTGGATCATGCGACCGCTGTTCAGCAAGGAGGCTATCTCCGCACGGCTTGATGCGGTTGAAGCCTTTAAAGACGACCCCCTGACGATGGCGGAAACCCGCGAACTGATCGGGTCAGTCCGCGACCTGGAGCGCATCATCGCCAGGCTCAATATCGGCAACGCCAACGCCCGCGACATGATTGCCCTGGCCAGCGGCCTGGCAATGCTGCCGGATGTCAAACATCTGCTCGAAAACTTTAATACGCCGCTGTTGGACCAGCTTAAGAGCCAGTTGTCCGAACTGCCGGAACTGACCTCGCGCATCCAGCAGGCGATTGTTGACGAGCCGCCGCTCAGCCTGACTGACGGCGACATCATCCGCGAGGGGTACAATAAGGATCTGGATGAATTCCGCATGGCCTCGAAGGAAGGCAAAAACTGGCTGATGCAGATTCAGGCCAAGGAGCAGGAACGCACCGGCATCAGAACGCTGAAAGTGCGGTTCAACCAGGTGTTCGGTTATTATATCGAGATCAGCAAAAGCAACTTGTCGCTGACCCCGGATGACTATATCCGCAAACAGACGCTGGTCAATGCCGAGCGCTTCATCACGCCGGAGCTTAAAGAGCTGGAAAGCAAGATTCTGGGGGCCGAGGAGAAATCCCGTGCTCTTGAATACCAGTTGTTTCAGGAAATCCGGGAATACGCGCTGCAATTCACCCTGAACATTCAGGAGACAGCCTCCGCGCTGGCCGCGATTGACGTGCTGGCCGCGCTGGCGGAATGCGCCCGCCGCTACAATTACCTGCGCCCCCATATTACTGAAGACGAACAGCTCATGATCAGGGCCGGACGTCATCCGGTGCTGGATGCCGCCATGCAGGGGGAACGCTTCGTGCCCAATGACACGACTCTTGACGGCGACGAAAACCGCATGATGATTATTACCGGCCCCAATATGGCCGGGAAGTCCACTTATATCCGCCAGACCGCCATGCTGGTGATTATGGCCCAGCTCGGTTCGTTCGTGCCTGCCGAAGACGCGGTTATCGGCCTGGTTGACCGGATTTTCACCCGCGTCGGCGCGGCTGATGACATTGCCCGCGGACAAAGCACATTCATGGTGGAAATGGTGGAAACCGCCAACATCCTGAACCATGCCACCCCGAAAAGCCTCGTGATCCTGGATGAGATCGGGCGCGGCACCAGCACTTTTGACGGCCTCAGCATCGCCTGGGCCGTGGCTGAATTCCTGCATGACAGCCCGGCGAACTGCGCCAGAACCCAGTTTGCCACTCATTATCATGAACTGACCGAACTGGCCATCACCAAACGCGGGGTCAAAAACTACAATGTCGCGGTAAAGGAATATGGCGATCAGGTCATCTTCCTCCGCCAGATCGTTCCCGGCAGCGCCGACAAGAGCTACGGCATTCATGTCGCCAAACTCGCCGGACTCCCGCAGCAGGTGATCGACCGCGCCAATGAAATTCTGGAAAACCTGGAAAATAACTCCGTTGCGGAAGGCGGAGAGCCTTCGCTGGCCGTTCATCACGGCAAGGTTAAAGAAACCGGCGCCCGCTACAAGTCGGCGTCACCGGCCAAAAAAGAGCCATCCGGAGAATTACCCCCCGAAGGCTCTTTTCAGCCAACCCTGTTCTGACCGCGCCAACCACATCCGCGGACAGAACAAAAGGCGCATCTGTAAATGCATAAGTTATTTATTGCAAACGATTTATTAATTTAAATGCGCCTCTGCGGCTAAATTCCCTGATTTTAGAGAATGTCGATCAGTTCGACGTCAAAGACCAGCATGGAACAGGGACCGATGGCCTGTCCGGCGCCGCGTTCGCCGTAAGCTAGTCTGGACGGAACAAACAAGCGGTATTTGCTGCCGACGTTCATCAACTGTAACGCTTCTGTCCAGCCTTTGATTACCTGAGTTACGCCGAATTCGGCGGGCTCGCCGCGTTTGACGGAACTGTCAAATTCAGTGCCGTCCAGCAGCGATCCGGCATAATGCACTCTGACGGTGTCAGCAGCGCCGGGTTTGGCGCCGCTGCCTTCTTTCAACACTATATATTGCAGGCCGCTGGCGGTGGTGATCACGCCTTCGGCTTTTTTGTTGTCTTCCATGAACGATTTTTCTTCGGCGGTGTTCTGGAGCGATATTTCTTTTGACGCTTCCTGTTCGGTAGCCTGCATTTTGGTCTGGAACTCCTTCATCACTGCGACATATTCGCTTTCGGGCAGGGCGGGCGGATTGCCGGCCAGCAGATCTTTAATGGCCTGGGCAAGAATGTCCGGATTCAGTTCAACCGGAAGCTGCACCAGCGATTCTCCGATATTCATGCCAAGCGCATAGCTGATTTTGTCGGCTTCGGTCTTGAATTCAATACTCATTTGTTTCCTTTGTGAAAGCGGGGAAGATGCATTATTTGCAGCGCAAATAATTGATTTCCCGATACCTTCGTTATATTCAGTTTTAAAATGCTGGTGTAAAATATCGGACTATTGGAATTTATCAAGAACCATATTAAATAAATTCCAGACATTTCGGACAGCCTTAAGCAGAACCGTTTTACCACTGGGAGCTTAGCGCGGCATAGCCGCAACCAAAAAATACACCTTAACCTTAACCACGAAAATTCACGAAAAAAAGCCAATACAGTTTTACCACAGAGGACGCAGAGTACACTGAGGAAAGACAAATACACTTCACCATGAAGAACATGAAGAGAGTGAAGGAAAACCTGGGAACGCCGCTCTCCGTAGCGGCATTCTTGATTTCGCCTTTGGCGACCAACGCCTCGCCGTTGGATCACGCCCGGCGAGCCGCCGGTGGCGAGTAAGGGAAACAATTTTTTGTTTGCAGGGGAAACCTTGACAGTTCAAGGTTCCCCCTTGCATCCCTCCTCCAACACTTTCTTTGACGGATGAAATGACGGAAATTCTCCTCTGCATCGCTGAACATTTTAAATGTTGTGAGTTAGAAACTTATGGGAATGGCTGCATGAAAATCTTTCTAAAAAAACAAGAAAATGACGGATAGTAGTACAGAGTTTAAATCCAGCAGTCAGCGAATTAATGCGGGAATCCCCGCCGTAATTCGCTACCCCCGAGTCTTCCGCGATAAATCCATTTTCCATTGTGCATCCCCATTTTGGACATTCTTCCTGCTCCACTGTTTTGTTGTAGCGCTCTCGCTCCGCGAGAGGTGTTTCGACCCATTCCGTCCGGCACGGACGGCGCTACACCAAATCATTTTGGACAATTTGGACAGTCCTGTGCAGAATCCCGTTGTAGAGCTCTCGCTCAGCGAGAGGTGTTTCGACCCATTCCGTCCGGCACGGACGGCGCTACACCAAATCAT
>JBAWXM010000309.1:0-6333 GCA_037144075.1 Lentisphaerota bacterium
TGGGGACTGGGGACTGGGGACTGGGGACTGGGGACTGGGGACTGGGGACTGGGGACTGGGGAACAGTAAAATAATGAAAAACAGTTCTGCGCAGTAGTGTCCAGAATGGTGAAATAAAGTTCTAAAGGTCTAAAGGTCTAAAGCTGTGAAAGCAGAATGCTGGAGACTGTCCAAAATGTACAGGACGGGTGTCCAAAATGGGGATTGAAAATGAAAAATGGAAAGCGCTACGTTCAACGACTCTCTAATGACTCGGAGTGGCTGTTAAAAATGATAATGAAGTTTTCTTTGAGCCTTTGTGCCTTCGTGCGAGAAATGGTTTTAACGGTTCTGCACAAGTGCTGTCCAAAATGTCCGGATGCAGTCGATCGAATGTTGACTGGAAAGTTAAAGTTTTTTAATTGCTATTCTTTAATTCACAGAGTTTTGATAGTATATTAACTGTTCTGAAATATGAAAAGACAGAAGTCAGAAGTCAGTATAAAACTATAAGACAGCTCAAGGGACTAAATATTAATAGTCAGGAAACAGGTAGAATGAAAATACATCCATTAATTGAAAAAACTTATTCCGTACTGGACGGAGCGGAATTGTCGAAGCCGGACGCGCTGGCGCTGGCGGAGAATATACACGGCTGCGATCTGCCCGATCTGCTGTCGCTGGCCAATAAAGTCAGAGAGAAATATGCCCCCGGCATGTACTGCTGCTCCATTCTCAACGCCAAGTCCGGAGAATGCCAGCAGAACTGCAAGTTCTGCGCCCAGTCCGCGCATCATAATACGAATATTGCGACCTACCCGCAATTAGATAAGGAAGAAGTATTGAAAGCCGCCCAGCGGGCCTACGACTCCGGCGTGCGTTCTTTCGGCTATGTGACCAGCGGCTACGGCTATCTGGAACCCGATGATGAATTCAACCGCATACTGGAGGCGCTGGACGCCATGCGCATCCGTTTCCCGGACATGCAGTTATGCGTTTCAATCGGCATTCTGAGCAGGAAAACCGCCCGGCTGCTGGCGGAACATCACACCGGACGCTACAACATGAACCTTCAGACGTCGCCGAAAAGATACGGCGAACTGATTGCAGATTCCCACACCATTGAAGAAAAGATACAGACCATCAAGTACTTACAGGAATTCGGCGTTAAAATCTGCTGCGGCGGCATTATCGGGCTCGGGGAAAATTTCGAGGACCGCGTTGACATGGCGCTGGCAATCCGCGATCTGGATATTGAAGGAATTCCGCTGAATGTGCTGCTGCCGATTCCCGGAACGCCGCTGGAAAATACCCCGCCGATTGCAGCTGCCGATGTTGCCAAAACATTTGCCCTGTTCCGCCTGATCAATCCGTCAAAACAGATAAAATTCGCCGCCGGACGCGAAACCGTCATGAAGGATTTCCAGGCGCTGCTGATGCTTTCCGGCGCGAACAGCCTGATGACCGGCGGCTATCTGACGACCCGCGGCAGAAGCGTTGACGAAGATAAGAAATTCATCGCGGAACTCAACCAGTTCAGTTCCGCCAGATAATTGTATTCACTACCGGAGGTGCAGCCATGAACTTTTACGAAACGCTAAAAACTGAACTTGACCAGCTTCAGGATCAAGGGCAGTTACGGGAACTCAGGAACATTTCCTACCGTTCCGGTAAAGCTTTTCTTGAAGGCAGAGAGTTGTTGAATCTTTCCTCCAATGACTATCTTGGTCTGGCCGCCAGAGCAGATTTGCGCGAGGAGTTTTTCGCCCCTTTGTGCAACCACAAAAACGCCGAGACATTCAGCATGACCGCTTCCTCTTCACGGCTGCTGACCGGCAACCATCCCGGCTACGCCGCGCTGGAAAGTCAACTTGGGCGTCTTTACAACGGACGCGCCGCGCTGGCGCTGAACAGCGGCTATCACGCCAATATCGGCATCCTGCCCGCGCTGACCGGTTCCGGCGACCTGATCCTGTCCGACAAATTAAACCACGCCAGTATCATTGACGGCATCCGGCTGTCCGAGGCCGCGTTCAAACGTTACGGGCATCTGGACTATGATCAACTGGAGAAGATACTGGCGGAGAAGGCATCCTCCCATAAACGTGTGTTCATCATTTCCGAATCGGTTTTCAGCATGGACGGCGATATTGCCGATCTGAAGCGGCTGGTCGGGATCAAGCAGCGCTATAACGCGACGCTGCTGATTGACGAAGCTCATGCCGCCGGGGTATTCGGACAGAAAGGCTGCGGGATCTGTGAAGAAACCGGGCTGATTGATGAAATTGACATTATCATCGGCACTTTCGGCAAAGCCTTGTGTTCCACAGGCGCTTATGCCATTATGCAGCCGGTTGTGCGGGATTACCTGATAAATAAAATGCGTCCGCTGATTTTCACCACCGCCCTGCCTCCGGTCACAGTCAACTGGACCAGTTTCATTCTCAGCCAGGCCGTCACCATGAACGCCAGGCGGCTGCATCTGCAGGAGCTTGCCGCAAAATTCCGGGCGGCGATCAAGGATAAAGGTTATAAGACCGGCGGCAGTTCCCAGATCGTTCCGCTGGTCATCGGCGATAACATGAAAACCATCGAGCTGGCGGAAAAGTTACGCAGTAACGGTTTTCTGGTATTCCCGGTGCGTCCGCCGACGGTGCCGCCTGGAACTTCCAGGCTGCGCTTCTCTCTGTCCGCAAACATGAGCTGGAACGAACTCAAAGGGGCGCTTGACCTGCTATGATGGCACAATGGATAAACTGGTCCGGCTCTGCCGACCTGCTGATATTTTTCAACGGCTGGGGCATGGACGCCAGGCCGTTTTCCCGGCTGGATTCAAGCAAACTTGATGTCCTGATGTTTTACGACTATTCCAGTCTGAATATGCATTGTGATATTACGGCGCTGACCGGCGAGTATTCAAAGTGTCACCTGGCTGCCTGGTCGCTGGGCGTATGGGCTGCCGCATGCGCTTTATCAGACCGGCAGATTCAATTCACAAGCGCCACTGCAATCAACGGCACCCTCCAGCCGGTTGACGCCGAAAACGGCATTGCGCCGGAAATCTTCCAGGGAACGATTGATTCCTGGAACGCCGTCACCAGAAGGAAGTTTTACCGCAGAATGTGCGTTTCCCTGGAAACTGCCGCCGCATTTTATGCATTGGAACCGGAACGCGACGCCGACAGTCAGAAGCAGGAACTGACGGCCATTCAGCAGCTGGTTTTACAGCGATCCCCCCTGCCCTGCAACAATCTTTTCAAACGGGCAGTCATCGGGCGCGAAGACCGGATATTCCCCGTGGCAGCGCAGGAAAAGGCCTGGAATGCCGCGGGGGCGCCATGTAAAATAACCGCCGCTCCGCACTATCCATTTTCCGGTTTGCGCCACTGGAAGGAGCTGATTGATTTTGAACAGAATTAATAAAGAGCTGGTTGCCAGGCGCTTTGCCGGCAGCATTGATTCATACACTGCCAATGCCGTAGTTCAGAAGGAAACCGCCCACGGACTCGTCGCGGCATTGAAAGCTGAATCCGGCAACCGTTTCGACGCCATTTTTGAAGTCGGCTGCGGCTCCGGCCTGCTGACCTCAATTATTGCACGGGAACTCCAGTACCGGAAACTGACAGTCAATGACCTTGTGCCGGACTGCCGCGGCAGCATTGCCAAAATCGCAGACGGAGAATTTATTGAAGGCGACATTGAAACCATCCCTGAACTGCCGAGCCCGGTGGACCTGGTCATTTCCAACGCCACTTTCCAATGGCTGGCCAACCCTGAAGCGGCATTCGCCCGGCTTGCCGCAATTATGCCTTCCGGGGGGATTCTCGCCTTCTCGACATTCGGTCCGGAAAATCTCCGGGAAATCGCGGCCATTACCGGGCACAGCCTGTTTTACCGCTCGATTACTGACATCAGTAAAATGCTGGCCGCTGATTTTGAAATCAAGACGCTGGCCGAGCAATCCCGCTCAATAGTTTTTAACGCCCCTCAGGCAGTGCTGGAACATCTCCGCAAAACCGGAGTTACCGGAATCAGCAGTAAAATTTGGACAAAATCGGTTTTAAAAAACTTTATCAACGGTTATATTGACCGCTACAGCGTTACCGGCGGCGTAGTTCTGACGTATCACCCGATTCTGGTAATCGCCGTAAAGCGATGAGCTTAAAAACTTAAAGGATTGCGTATGTCTGTATACTTTATTTCAGGGATAGACACTGCGGCCGGAAAATCCGTTGCCGCCGGCATGCTGGCGAAGTACCTGATTTCGACCGGAAAAAAAGTCATAACTCAGAAACTGGTTCAGACCGGATGCGACGGCATCTCCGAAGATATTCAGACTCACCGGACAATCATGGGGCTGCCGCTGCTGCCGGAAGACGCCAGCGGCTTAACTTGCAGTTATACTTTCAAGTTTCCCGCCTCGCCGCATCTCGCCGCAAGTCTGGAAAAACAGGTGATTGATCCGGCAATAATCACTGCTGCGACTGAGCACCTGGCGGAAACCTATGACATAATTTTAATCGAAGGCGCTGGCGGGATTAGTGTTCCACTGAACATGGATATGCTTACAGCGGACTATCTTGAGCAAACGCAATATCCACTCATCCTGGTATGCTCCGGCAGGCTCGGCAGCATCAATCATGCGCTGCTTTCCCTGGAAGTTGTCCGGCGCCGGAATATTCCGGTCGCAGGGATAATCTATAACCTTTTCCCCGCCGCCGACCCGGTCATTACCGCCGACACCAGGCAAGTGCTGAAGCGCTGCCTGAAACGCTTCGGATATCCGGAGGCAATAGTTGATCTGCCTGAAGTGCCCGACCTGAACAACGCCGGAATAATTGACTTTTCAACAATCTTCAAAGGAGGCGCCGATGAATGAGATGGACATCCGCAAACTGATTGAGTTCGACCGCAAACATCTGTGGCACCCTTATTCATCAATGAACAATCCGCTGCCGGTATATCCGGTGGCTTCCGCGCACGGAGTAAGAATCCGCCTGGCCGACGGCATGGAGCTGATTGACGGCACCTCATCCTGGTGGTCAGCCGCCCACGGCTACAACCATCCCAAACTCAACGACGCCGTCAAGCGCCAGCTGGAAAAAATGGCGCATGTCATGTTCGGCGGCTTGACTCACGAGCCGGCGGTGAAACTGGGGGAAAGGCTCATCCGCATGACCCCGGAACCGCTGCAAACCATCTTCTACTCCGACTCCGGTTCCGTCAGCGTGGAAGTGGCAATAAAAATGGCCTTCCAGTACTGGCTGGCGCGTAACCACAGGAACAAGACGAAAATCCTGACAGTCCGTTCCGGTTATCACGGCGACACTTTCGCCACCATGGGCTTGTGCGATCCGGTGGATGGCATGCATAAGCTGTTCCAGGGAATGCTACCTCAAAATATCTTCGCGGAAGCCCCGCGCTGCAAATTTGACGAGCCGTGGAACGAGAGCTATATCAGCGACATGCTGGCGCAGATTGACAAGCATCACGGCTCCATCGCCGCCGTTATCATTGAGCCCATCGTCCAGGGCGCCGGCGGCATGCGTTTCTATTCACCACACTACCTGCGCCGGCTGCGTGAAATATGCTCTGAATACGACATCCTCCTGATTTTTGACGAGATTGCCACCGGTTTCGGGCGCACCGGCAAACTTTTTGCCTGCGAACACGGCGGAGTGTCGCCGGACATCATGAGTGTAGGGAAAGCCCTCACCGGCGGCTACATGACTCTTGCCGCCACGCTTACCACGCGCCATGTCGCGGATACTGTTTCAAGCGGCATGCCGGGAGTATTTCTGCACGGCCCGACTTACATGGCCAACCCGCTGGCCTGCGCCGTAGCCTGCGCCTCGCTTGACCTGCTCGAAGAATACAACTGGCAGGAAAAAGTCATGGCAATCGAGAAACAGATGAAAGAGCAGCTCGAACCGGCCAGAAATCTTCCCGCAGTAGCTGACGTCAGGGTGCTTGGAGCCATCGGCGTCATTGAAACCAGAGAGCCGGTCAAGGTAGTGGAAATCCAGTCCAAATTCATCTGGGAAGGCGTCTGGATCAGGCCTTTCGGCAAACTGATTTATCTGATGCCGCCATTTATCATCTCCAGTGGAGAGTTGTCAAAACTGACTGCTGCAGCCGTTAAAGTCGCCGGAACAATAAAAATTTGACCGATAACAGAAAATTTGCAAAATCAGCAGTATTTCCGCTTGCATTTCCGGAAAATTAAAGTATCTTTTTGACCTGCTGATGAAAGTAACTATTTCATCGTTGAATGGGGCATTAGCTCAGTTGGCTAGAGCGCCACACTGGCAGTGTGGAGGTCAAGGGTTCAAGTCCCTTATGCTCCACCATTTT
>JBAWXM010000310.1:0-6328 GCA_037144075.1 Lentisphaerota bacterium
TGGGCCGGAAAGAGAATGTGCTGTATGTTTATCTGCTGGACGCGCCGCGCAAATCCGGCATCACGCTCAAGCCGCTGGAGATTCAGCCGAAAAAAGCAACGCTTTTAAATAACGGCCTGGAATTAAAGTCCAAAGTGGAGATTATGCCTTCCATGCATGCGGAAAACAAAGCATATTTGCATGTCTGGAACATTCCGGCGGATGAACTCGCGAACGAAGCGGTCATCCTGAAACTGGAATTCGATTCATTCATACTGGATAAAATGAGTTTTAAAAACTAACAAGGCAAGGGGTGCAGAATGAAAACCAACATGTTCCGGAAGACAAATCGTAAAGCGGAGACGAAAATGAATGTGAAAAAAAGTTGCAAGTCGTTGAATTTCACACTCATAGAACTCCTTGTCGTGATCGCGATCATCGCAATTTTGGCCGCCATGCTGCTGCCGGCGCTGAGCAAAGCGAGAATAAAGGCCTGTTCGGCAACTTGCGTGAGCAATCAAAAGCAGTCTCTGACTGGTATTACCATGTACGCAGATGCCTATCGCGGTTTTGGAGTTTGTGGCTCATCAGCCGATGGATTACAAACCCAGCGTTACTGGCCAGACTTACTAATGACGACAAATATGTTACCCAAGTCCTATATAAACAATAGCGGACTTCCGTACGCGCAAGTGGTTAAACTCACCAATGTGTTTTCGTGTCCGGAAACTCTACCGGTAATTAACACTCCGACTACCATGTCAGGCGCTACTTCCCCGGTCAATCCGGGGCAATCTCTGTCTTGTTTTTCCTATGGAGTACGATGGACTGGCCAGTTCGGGTTCCGCAAGGAAATTGTAAGCGGACCTAATGCCAGTGGCTTCTATTTGCCAGTGCTGAGCTCATTGCGTTCTGATGTTCCATACATTGGCGACACATTGAGTCGACGTGATCTTACTCACGGAGTGCCAACTTCACAGGGCGCCACTCTGAGTTCGCGTGACATTACAGATCCGCTTTCAAGCTGGTTTGTGAATGCAGGAATAGCTTACATGGCACACCAGAAAAGTGGTAATTTCGGCTTTCCAGACGGGCATGTAGCATCTCTTTCCATGAATCAACTATACTCAATGGACAGAGGGGAGGCTATCCCGTATACACCTCTATCCCCCACTACAAAATGGAAGTGTCTGCCGTACGAGGCTAAAAACAGGTAAAATACAAGCCTGACAAAAATAGAATTCATGAAGCAAAAAAGCATAGGGCATAAAGGGGCTGTTAAAATGATAAAAATAAACATAATACTTATACTTACAGTTTGTCTGTTGTCAGGAATCTCGCTTTGTGCCGGAGAAACTATCGCTGATTTCGATTTCGGAAAGCCAGGGAAGGAATGGAATATTCATGCAAAGGGCATTTTCAAGGGCACGTTGCCGGAAGGTCTGGACCCAGACTTCCCGGGCTGGACAAAGTCTGTTGTAAAATCAGAGCTCATCAAGGATGGCAATATCGTGTTCACCCGTTTCGCCGTCACGGAATTTAACAATGCTGTCCAGTTCAGCGCCGGCAAGCTGAGATTTGATAACGGGGGCATATATAAGTTAGAAGTTGTTTCACGTGGTAATGCACCTGTATCCGTTAATTTAAGGAAAAATGATCCGCCATATGCTTACTATTACAACGACACGACGCAAGGGAGTCTAGATGTCTTTGTCAAGTCCACCCTTTATGCCAATTTGGGAGGGATGCCCGGACATGAGGAATTCAAGGACATCAGATGCTTCTTATCTTTGAAGGCTGGCGTTACGGACATTCTCAGCATTAAGATAACGAAAGTCACAGAGGGGGAATTGCAAGCTTCTATTAAAAGGCCGGGCAAAGGCATTGCCAATTTCTTCCGCAACAGCCGTTTTCCGCTAGGACTACAATCTGGCTGGTCTCTTGACGGCGGATTTGAAGCTGGTTCCGTTGAAGCCGATGACTCAAATCCTGGGCCAGGCGGAGTTCCATCACTTAAGATTCACATAGCCGCACTGTCTGCATCCGCCAGGCGGACAGGACTCTTTTCAGAGCCATTCCAAACATCCGATCCCTCCGTCCAAAATCACATATCTTTCTCGTACAAAGGATTTGGCGACTGGACTGCCGTCATAACCGACAACTTCGGGCGAGGCTACTTAGATATGTCCATCCTGGCAAAAAAGACGCTTGTCCCGTCCAATTCCTGGACTACAGTCCGCCTTGACTTCAAGCCTAATCCAATGGCAAAGTCCATGACCATCGCTTTGACAGGCAAGGGTGGTACACTATGGCTGGATACCATCCGCGCCTGGGCTGGAGATGGCGATGCCGCCTACCTATCACAGGGCGAATGCGAAGTGGCATTGGCCTTTCCCATATCCGATGCCTCAATCGCCAGAATACAGTTTGTCGACGAACCGGCAAAACTCAAATATTGCATTACCGGCAACGTAAAAGACGCAATCCTGAAGAGCAAAGCAGTAACCATCTATGGAGAGGATCGGACGCTGCCAGACATCGCAAATCCAGGCAAAGGGGAGATAGATTTCTCGACGGCCTTGGCTGGCAGACCATTAGGACAGTTCAGGATTGAGGCCTGGATTGAACGCGAAGGCAAGCGAATCTCTCCATTCAACGAGATGATAGTTACGCGTGTCCGCCGTCCAATCCATTGGAACGAAGACGCGCCAAGCTCCCCCTTTGGCTGTCATTTCGCGGCTTCGCCAATCATAATTCCCATGATGAAGGCGGCAGGGATCAACTGGGTACGACTCCATGACGCCGGCACTCCATATATAGGATGGTATCATTTGGAACCGGAAAAGGGTAAATGGCAGTTCCGCGACGATGCCATACAACGTTACCGTGAGTGGAAAATAAAGATTTTAGGCGACCTTCAGACCGCCCCTCTTTGGGCATCAAGCTACAAAGGCTCCGGCAAACAAAGCGTACATGGTTATTTTGACAGATATTGGACAGTCGAAGACTGGGACGGCTGGACAAACTATGTTAAGACCGTCTGCTCCCGCTACAAAGGCATAATAGACGGCTACTACGTCTGGAATGAGCCAGCGCCGGACAACGGGGCCTGCTTCCTGCATGATAGCTACATTGAAGGAAAAGGATACTCCCTTACTAAAACAGACGGGGCGAAAAACCAGGCACGCCTCTGCGAATTGGCCACAAAGACGGCAAAGGAAGTCGATCCGAACTTGTACATTTCCGGCCCCAACATCAACAGCGGCGGGGGCACGGGACGCAAATTCAACCAGGCGATGGTTGATGCCGGCAGTTTCAACTATTGCGACTTTATCGACTACCACGTCTATATCCAGACGGAAGCCGGCTTTCCCGGCGACAAGCTGGAGCAGAACTACAAGGAGCTTATTGCTCCTCTCCTGGATACAGGCTTTAAGAAGCCCGTTCACATGAGCGAGGGCACAAGTGGATGGGGGATAAAATATGACGGGATGTACAAGCAAAGCACCCCCTGGGAGCAAGACTATTCCGAAATCCTCCCTGCCTCCGATGCTATATGCCGTTTTGTCGTAAGACTGCTATCTCTGGGAGTCGAACGGGTCAACCTCTATACTGCTAACGGTTATAGCTACCTTGGAATTCAGCCAGGCTGTTTCACCATGCTAAATGGAGACGGCTATCCCCATCCGGCCTTGGCGGCATACTCGAACATGGCCTGGCAACTTGAGAATAGAAAATTCGCCAAATGCGTTCCGGTAGGAGACAAAGTATGGGCCTACATTTTCGAGGGGGACGATGGAACGGTGGCAGTAATATCAGGGTTCAGCAATGGCAAATATACTGTGCCGAATTCCTCCGTTTTAGAGACTTGCGACCTTTTTGGCAACCCTTCCAAAGGCGAATACAAAGGATCATTGCTCTATGTGAAGTCGAAGCTTCCGCTTGACAGGCTGGAAAGTATTCTGGCTGGAACTCTATAGTATTCTTCATTGACTGCTAATGGACATAGTTGAATTTTCAAGGAAGATATTTTCGATTACAGAATGTTATTCGACAGCTTGGTTTTAAATATTCCAATAGCAGTTGTTTTAAAAAGGAGTTTTTCATGAGTTGGAGACTAAGTTTGAAGAGCAATCTTATCATTACTGTTTTCGCTGTTCTATCTATGCATGCTGTGGCAGGAACGGATGCGGTTCCATCCATCTGGAATCGACCAGTATTGCGCGAAGTGCCGGCGGTCTTTCCGGCTGAAGGAATAAATGAACCCGGTGTACGTGCGCTGTTTTTTGAAAGTGTGCCATATCACGGAAAGCCGACGCGGGTATTCGCCTGGTACGGAGTGCCAAAAAACGGCGGACCAAAATTTCCAGCGATGGTACTTGTTCACGGCGGCGGCGGCACGGCTTATGCGCAATGGGTGCGGCTGTGGAATGAACGCGGATACGCCGCCATCGCCATGGATACCTACGGCGGCGTTCCTGCCGCGAATAAAGCGGACAGTGAACCTCATGCCTGGCACGGTCCAGTTGGCGCAATGGACACCTTTGGACAAATAGATCAACCCGTCGAAGACCAGTGGCCCTATCACGCCGTGGCCGCAGTAATGCGCGCCCATTCGCTGATCCGCTCATTTCCTGAGATCGATCCCGCACGCATCGGGGTTACCGGTGTTTCATGGGGCGGCTATCTTACCTGCATGGTCGCCGGAATAGACAACCGCTTCGCCTGCGCCGCACCGGTATATGGCTGCGGCTTCTTCAATTATAACAGCGGCGGCTTTTTTGATAAGTTGCAGAGCATGGGCGAAAGCGGCAAAAAATGGGCGGCTTTATGGGATGCTTCTACGGTACTTCCAAACGCCCATATGCCGATACTGTGGCTGAACGGAACCACTGATCATTGGTTTCCCATTCCTTCATGGCAGCGTTCGTATCGTATTGCGCCGGAAACGGCAGGGCTTGCGCTGCGCACGGAATGGCCGCATAACCAACCTTTCGGTCAGAACGCCCCGGAAATCGGGCGCTTTGCTGATTTCATCCTTTCCGGCGGAAAGCCGCTGCCCAGGATTGTCGAACAAAAGGTGGAAAATGAACACCTATTTGTGCGCTGGGAATCTCCGCTTCCGGTTGCAGAGGTTGAGTTTAATTACACTGCTGACTCCGGCGTTTGCGAAAAACGAAAGTGGAACACTGCGTATCTGCTGTTCGATGCCGAAGGTAAAACCGTGTCGGCTGCAATTCCACCGGAGGCAACGACTTTTTACTGCAACGTCGTTGATCGCGACGGGATGATTGCCAGTAGCGATTGTACAGAACGTACACCAACTGCTCATCCGGCAGCGGCAGTCAATGGCTTCGTCATGCTCAATGAGGATTTTGAAGGACGCGGTGTCGGGATATCACCAAGGGGGGTAACGCAGGATCGCAACAAAGGCGCCACCATTGAAATCACGGATGAAGCGGCTGCATCCGGCAACAGGTCTTTGCGTTTTAAAGCTTCAAGCCCTAAATATGATAATTTACTGATGCGCGATTTTTACCTCGGACGCAACCTGATGAACAAAGGTAAGGTTACACTCTCGTTTAACTTTCGCAACAGTCAGGCCAGTACTGGTCATTTCCTGGTGGAAATGCGAGACATGCGGAAGACACCGCATCAGAGAGGGCCTCGCCTTGAATTCATGCCCAATGGGAAATTAATGGCAGGAAACAAAGAGGTGACGACGCTCCCTCTTGATTCATGGACACGAATCGCTGTAAACATGACGCTGGACGGCAAGGGCGGAAAAATGTACAAACTGACGGTTACAGGCAAAAATGGGAACAGCCAGATTTTCGATATTCCATGCAGTCCTGAGTTCGCCGCCATCTCCTGGATTGCTTTCATAATGGTTGGTAACACGACTGGAGAGGTGTATTTGGATGACATTCTTCTTTCGTGTTCATCCGTGGATATTTGATAAAACAGCGATTATCATAGCAAAATATATGGAGAATAAGATGCAGAATTTTGAACTGAAGAATAAGCAGATACATAATTCTTTTTTGAAGATTAAAACAGAAAATCCCAAGAAACTGTCAAGAAAATTAAACCTGTCATGGAGCAACTGGGGGTTCGGGATTGAACCGCTAGCCGTATCTGTCAAGCGCCTGGCAGATAACGACATTCGCTTCATCGAGCTGCACGGCAATCACTACGGACATGATCTCGGGTATAAGCCCTCCGAGACCAGGATGATCCTTGACGATCACGGTGTGGCCTGTGCGGGAATATGCGGCATGTTCTCCCGCGAGAACGATCTTTCCAGCAACAGCGGAGTGACCCGGCAGAACGCATTGGATTATCTTAA
>JBAWXM010000311.1:0-6313 GCA_037144075.1 Lentisphaerota bacterium
GTTTATCTGTGGTTAATTCTCTTCAACAATAATATAAGTTCAAAAAAACAAAAAACAAAATGAACCACAGATGAACACGGATGGACACAGATAATAAAGCACAATTGAAAATCGTAAGCGGTTAACTGCCGCTTGCAATTTTCAATTCAGTTTTAACTTTTTGGATTTATCTGTGTTTATCTGTGTTTATCTGTGGTTAAAAATGGTTCAATGATTCAGTTTGCGGAAGGCAGCCGGACTGATATTGCGCAGACTGGTGAAAACACGGGTAAAGTAATAACGGTCGCAGAATCCGCTCATTTCAGCGACCTCCTCAATACTGTGTTTAGAATAACGCAGCAGCATGCATGCTTTATTAACCCGCTTTTGCGCAAGATAATTCTGCGGCGACATTCCGGTCTGCTCTTTGAACAAACGCGCAAAAGCATTCTGGCTCATGCCGGAGATTTCCGCCAGAGTTTCATTGGAAATTTTCTGCTGCATATTCTTTTCAATAAAATTAACCACCTCAATCACCCGGCGGTCACTCCATGATTCGACCAGATCGGACTGAGGCACGCGGGCCAGCAGCAAATAGCAGAGCGCCAGCAGCGGCATTGAGATCGTGCGGATGGATTCCGGCGGCTCTTTCAAATATCCGATAATCTGATCAAGCAGATCATTATCTTCTCCAGTAATACCAAATGAATATATTTTGCCGGGGCAAAAATCGTAAGGTTCACCCGCCTGAAAATGGATGTAAAAATGTTCAAACGGATTGTCATTGCCGGAACTGAATTCAGTATCAGGGGAGATCAGGAAAAACTTTCCCGGCTCCAGCAGATATTGATTTTTGCCGTAAGTAATGGATGCACCTTTATTGGTATTGGTATATATCCGCCAGAACGGAGCGGACAGATTTAAATATTTCCAGTGTTCGATAACTTCCTGACGGCAAAGCAGAATCCGGATATTCGGATTATAATAATCTTTTGCTTCAAATTGCTTTTTTTTCATATATATCCTCCAACAGTTCAGAGTTCAGCCGCAGAGCGAACAAACTGCCAGCCCGCCTTTCGAAGTTTCTTTAAATTCCCTGGACATTCCTTTGCCGGTTTCCAGCATGGCTTCTATCACTTCATCAAAATTCACTTTCTGCTTTTTGGGATCGCCAACAGACGCCAGCAGATATGCGTTGTATGCCGTTACCGCGCCGACCGCATTGCGCTCAATACATGGAATCTGGACATATCCGCCAACCGGATCGCAGGTCATTCCAAGATGATGCTCCAATGCGATTTCAGCAGCGGCCTCAATAACATCCATCGATTTGCCGTTGACATAACTGATCATGGCGGCGGCCATGGAGGCGGCAACGCCGATCTCGCCCTGGCAGCCGACTTCTGCGCCGGAAATACTGGCGTTGCACCGGGCGATAAAAGCCACGACGGCGGCAACCATCAGTCCTTCGCGCAGAAGTTTCTGCGGAACTTCATGATATTTTTTCAAAAAATAGATAATTCCGGGGATGACTCCGGCGGAACCGGACGTCGGGGCGGTAATAATCCTGTGTCCGGCGGCGTTCTCTTCCGACACTGCCATGGAAAACGCGTTCAGCAGCGCCAGAAAACGGTCCAGATCCTGATGCATATGCACGGCGCGTTTATAAAACGCCGCCGCTTTCCGCTGCAAACCGATGGGCCCCGGCAGAACGCCTTCAGTGTGGATACCGCGATTAACGGAATCTTCCATCAGCGCGATCAGATGGTCAAGTTTAGCATTTATCTCATCCGCGGACAATCCGGTGACGGCAGACTCGTTTTTCATCAGCAGCTCGATTAGCGGAATATCATATTTTACGGTCAGGCGGATCAATCCGGCCATATTTTTGTACCGGAATTCCGGCAGACGGGTTTCCGGTTCTGATTCCCCCTCGCAACGGATAAAGCCGCCGCCGATGGAATAGTATATTTTCCCAAGTATAACCCTGCGTCCGGATTTCAGCTTGATGATGAGCGTATTCTGATAGGGAAATTCATGTTCTTTACCGTCAAAAATTATATTCTCTTTGCAAAAAATTATTTTCTGCCCGCCTAATGCGATTTTATAGGTTTTACCGGGCCTGGTCAGCAGTCCCAGCAGTAGATCAGTGTCACAGGTTTCCGGCTTCTGTCCGAGCAGTCCGGCCAGCACGGCTTTGTCGGTGCCATGTCCTTTGCCGGTGGACGCCAGAGAACCGTAAAGGATAACTTCTATTTTATCAGCCTTGCTTTGTTCGGCATCCGGAAGCTGCAAAACGCGCGCGATAAAATGATTGGCCGCCTTCATCGGGCCGATGGTATGAGAGCTTGAAGGACCGGGGCCGATCTTGAAGATGTCAAATGCTGATGTATTTATCCCGTTATCCATTATAATGTGCTTATCCTTTCCACAAATGATCTGTCAGAATCTTCACGCCGATAAGAATAATAACCAGTCCGCCGGCAAATTCAAATTTTCTTTCAAAAAGATGCCCGAACAATCTGCCGATATAAACCCCGGCAACGGAAGCGATGAAAGTCACAATCCCCATCATGGAGACCGAAAGCAGAAGCGGAACATTGACGAAGGAGAAAGTCACTCCCACCGCCAGCGCGTCAATACTGGTGGCCAGCGCCATGATGAACAGTATTTTCAGATTAAAAGGATCCGCCGGTTCATCGTCTTCTGCTTTGGGCTGGCAGGCCTCATAAATCATTTTGCCGCCGACCAGCGCAAGCAGGGCAAAAGCCGCCCAGTGATCGAATGATTCGATGAACTGCTTGCAGGAATTGCCGCCACACCAGCCGATCAGCGGCATCAGTATCTGAAAACCGCCAAAAAAAGCGCCCATCAGCAAGGCCTGACGTAATCTGATTTTCTTCACCACTACGCCTGCGGAAACTGATACTGCAAAAGCATCCATTGCGACGCCGAATGAGACCAGCAGGATTTCCAGAAATGACATACTTAATCTTTATTTAATAGTTATATTGTTCATAATAGAAGTCAGAAGTCAGAAGTCAGAATGGAAAACATAAATCAAAAGACAGGAATGGAACTGATAGGACTGATGGGACTGATGGGTTTTGCCTGACACCTAACGCCTAACACCTGCTTTATATCTTATTCTGAATTCTTTCTAACTTCCGGCTGCTTTATCATTATTCTAACGCTGTCTCCTGACTTCTGAATTCATTCTTCATCTCTATTGATTATCGAATAATAGCGCCAGAATAGCTTTCTGGACATGAAGCCGGTTTTCCGCCTGATCAAAAACTATCGAGCGGTGAGAATCCATCACCTCGTCGGTAATTTCCATGCCGCGATGGGCAGGCAGGCAGTGCAGAACTTTAACGTTCGCGGAAGCTGCATCGATAAGTTCAGAGTTTACCTGATATGGCTGCAGCATTTTGATTCTGCTTTCAGCTTCTTTTTCAAATCCCATGCTTACCCAGACATCGGTATAAATATAATCGGCGTTTTCGACCGCTTTCAGCGGGTCCTTCTCCCAGACCGCAGTACCGGGGCCGATATCGGCGTCCAGCAGCGACTGCGCCGGATTAAAGCCTTCCGGCGCGGCAATCACCAGATTGACGCCAGTCATCTTACAAGCGGTGATCAGTGAATTGGCGACATTACTCCTGCCGTCGCCGCAAAATACCAGTTTGACGCCTTCAAGTTTTTCGCTGTATTCATAAACCGTAAACAGGTCGGCAAGGATCTGGCACGGATGATACTCGTTAGTCAGCGCATTAATAACCGGAATCGTCGCATATTTAGCCAGTTCCACAATCTCGGACTGGTGATAGGTGCGGATCACAATGGCATGCAGATAACGACTCAATACCCGGGCGGTGTCGGCAACGGATTCGCCGCGTTCCATCTGGAGTTTTCCCTGATCAAGATAAAGCGGCGATCCGCCAAGCTCCCTGATCCCGACCTCAAAAGACACTCTGGTGCGGGTCGAGGATTTGGCGAAAATCATCCCGACGCTTTTGCCTTGCAGCGGGAAATAATCAGAATTCTCACGCTCGCGTTTAAGCTTTGCGGAAAGGTCAAAGATTTTGTAAAGCTCTTCACAGCTAACGTCTTCTACTGTTAAAAGATTGCGAAACATTTTTCACTCCACTGAATTTTTAATGATTATACTCTGCACTGCTGAAAATTCAACTATAGATTGCGAAGATTTTGAGAATTGGTTCGTATTCTGAGAGGCTGCCGATACCGTGGTATCGAAGGCCTTGAAGAGCGCGAATCCAAACTCAAAAGATAGCAACCGCCCTGCGGTGAATGTCTTGCGGCTGTATTTTTCCGTTCCTTCTTCCGGCGATATTCATATCGCCTGTCAGGCGGATCGAAAAAATCCAATCCACAATTCTATTCATCTATATGTTGAATTTTCAACCGCGCAGAGTATAAATCAGTCTCAGCTTCCAACCGCGGCAAAACTCTTGTCCATGATCGCTATCGCCTGGTCAATCTCATCCTTTGATACGGTCAAAGGCGGCAGCAGCCGCAGCACATTCTCGCCGCATGAAAGGGTGATCAGTCCGTTGTTCATCATTTCCGCCATCAATTTGGCGACTTCACAATCCATGACCACGCCGATCATCAGGCCTTTACCCCTTACTTCCTTCATGAACTTGTATTTCTTAGCAAGTTCAAGCAGTTTTTCCCGCAGATATCCGCCTTGTTTAACGCAGTTTTCCAGCACATGTTCTTTGCTGATCGTGTCCAGGACGGCGCATCCGGCGGCACAGGCCAGCGGAGTTCCGCCGAACGTGCTGGCATGGGTTCCAGGCGTAAGCGCCTGCGCAAATTCTTTTTTCGCCATAAAAGCTCCAAGCGGGAAACCGTTGCCCAGCGCTTTCGCCATGGACAGCGCGTCCGGCTCGACGCCGTATCCCTGGAACGCATAAAACGTGCCGGTCCGGCCGACGCCGCACTGCACTTCGTCAAACATCAGCATAATACCTTTTGCAGTACAAAGTTCCCGGACGGCTTTAAGGTAAGCCGGATCGGCAGGCATGATTCCGCCCTCGCCCTGAACCGGCTCCAGCAGGACTGCCGCGGTTTTATCCGTAATCGCAGCTTCAAGCGCCTTGATGTCATTGAACGGCACCTGAACAAATCCGGGGGTGTCCGGGGCAAAACCTTTCCGGTATTTGCTCCGGCCGGTTGCCGCCAGCGTCGCCAGCGTCCGGCCGTGGAATGAATCTATCATTGAAATCACTTCATACTTGCCCTTTTCTGAACCCCATTTCCTTGCCAGTTTGATCAGCCCTTCGTTGGCCTCGGCACCGCTGTTGGCAAAAAATACCACGCCGTCAAAACCGGCCTTGACCAGTTTCTCTCCTAGCAGCGGTTGAACTTCATTCATGTAAAGATTGGAAACATGCACCAGCCGGTCAACCTGCTGCTTGATTGCTTCAGATACGGCGGGATGGCAATGTCCCAGATTGCAAACGCTGATGCCGGCGGCAAAATCCAGATACTGTTTGCCTTCACTGTCCCAGACATACGCCCCCTGCCCTTTTACCAGAACCAGTTTAGGGGAATAGGTCTGCATTACATATTTCTGATACCGTTCGGCAGTCTTATTATAATTACTATCGCTCATTTTCTATAATCTCCATATATAAAATTTTACTAAAACACTTTAAACGAAAAGACTTACTGTACACCGTTCAAACAAAAAATCAAAAAGAATACTGGTTCCGTTTTCCAACTTCTTCTGCGTTAATGATTTTACAGAAAATTCAGCGGTTCATGGAACCCGGTAAATGGCAGGATCATCGTCGCGGGGGCTGCTTATGAACAAACAAGGCCGCCACTTTCTTCAACGCGGGCGTCAAAGAAAAAGTCAGCACGTTATCAATATTATAACCTGTATTGCTCATAAAAATCCATAAAAATAAAATTATGACTTATTAAGATATACCATCCATGCTGAAAAATCAAAAGGAATATATATAATCCATTCCGGCATAAATTTACATATTGCTCCGAAACTTAATCAGTAGTAATTGGCAACCTAAAAATTATGGGCATAATTACAAGAGATTTCGTTTCTGTTCTATAGTATATTTCACCTTATTTATAAGGCATTTGACACTTTTAGTGCGACAAAACTATACTCTGCACTGCTGAAAATTTAACATAGACGAGCAGGATTGTGGATTGGATTTTTTTTCGATCCTACTGATTGGCAATATGAATTTCACCTGAAGAAGGAATGAAAAAGACGGACACAAGACACTAGCGGCAAAGCGGTTGCGATCTTTTCAGTTCGGATTCTCACTCTTCAAAGTCT
>JBAWXM010000312.1:0-6243 GCA_037144075.1 Lentisphaerota bacterium
CTTTAGAACTTTAGAACTTTAGAACTTTAGAACTTTAGAACTTTAGAACTTCCCCTTAAATATCGTCCGAAGTCCAGCCGCAAACCGGAATGCCGATCATGCTGTGGATGATGGACGCATTGCCATAGGCGGCTTCATAGATATTGTTGATATCCACGCCTTCGCTCGCCATGTGTGCCATGCTTTCATCGCCGGGGCCGTAACCGATTGTCGGGATATTGAATTCCCCGGTCAGCACGCTGCCGGCTGTACCCATTCCCAGCCTGCCTAATTCCCATTTGCCGGTAGTTACTTTGCAGCCTGCCGCGGAGAGGGCATGTCTGGCTCGCTCCATCACCGGGGAATAAGGATCCGACGCCCACGCATTGGTGATGTGCTGCACTATTCTGGTGCTGCCGGTATAAAGTTTCTGCTCCTCTTTCAGGACATTGACATTGACCGCCACGGATTTCATTTTTTCGCCGAGCAGTCCTATTTCATGCTCCATTATGCCGATGGCATTGCCGGCGGCCTCGTTGGCGCGTAGTCTTTTCGCGACGATGATATTGGCGCTGTTGCCGCTGCCGCCTTCATAAACCGGCTCGCTCATGGCAAATTCCTCCAGCGAGTTAACATGCATCCGGTTCGCGAAATTGCTTCTGAAGTCACTGAAAATGCTGGATACCGCCCGGTTCAGACTGGCCGGTTTCGCGCTTTCCATGCGGATATCTATTTTCACCCAGCCGTCATGACCGTAATAGAGCCCCATATTCGTCGGTTCGCCGAGAATCGCGTACTTGGGCGTCAAACCTATATCGGGCAGGGTTTTGGCAATCAGTTCCCGTATTCCCAGGCTGACGCCGTTCTGTTCCGCGACCGTTGCCGCGACGATCAGGTTGCCCCTCAAAGGCAGCATGCAGCGCCGGAGAAGCGCGCCCGCAAAGATCTGGGCGGCCAGGCCGCCTTTGCAATCGGAAGCCCCGTTGCCGTAAAGTTTTCCATCGAGTATGTGAGGCCGGTATATGTCTGAAGACGCATTGGCGATACTTACGGTATCCAGATGACTGTTCAGAAGAATTGTCGGATCTGATTCCCGTCCCAGAATCAGCCCGACAACATTGCCGGCATCATCTTTGAACACCTTGTTGTACTTCAATTCCACCATTTTTTTATAAACGATATCAGAAACATCCTTTTCGTTTAAACTGTCGCTCGGGGTCCTGATCAGTTCTTTCATGAAATCCAGAATCTCTTCTTTCATTCCGTTCTTTCTGTTTTCCAGTATGCTGTACATATAAATGCTCCTTGTTTGTTAAAGTATTTATGACGGGTATTGTAGCAATTGCCATGCCAATATTTGATATGTTTATATAAGACACTGCCGGACAGCGATATAAGATTCATTATAACATGCTTGAAAAATAGAAATGATAGTGCATATTGTATTACTTGCTATTTCAAAATGAAAGGGTAATCAGATGAAAGCCGATGATTTAAAGATAAATGAACTGATAGAATTCTCCGAGGACAGCCTGAATCTTAAAGGCCGGAGACTGGCCATTCATGACGTTCATGCGTTTGCGCTTTTCCGCAAGGATCTGATTGATTCCATCGGAGTTGAAAACACCCGGCGGATTCTTACGCGGTTCGGTTATTTCTGGGGGCAGGCTGACGCCGCCGCGATGCAGCGCATATTCAAGTGGGAGGATATCAATGAATGGATAATGAGCGCATCCAAACTTCTGGCTTTTCAGGGTTCAGCCAGGACTCAGATAAAAATAGTGAAACTGGATAAGGCGAGCAAGACTTATCATCTGGAATTTTTATGGTATAATTCATGTGAAGTCGAAGGCCATACTACTGAAATCGGCAAAGGAGAATATCCTGTCTGCTGGATATTGACCGGTTACGCCAGCGGCTTCGTTTCCTACTGCCTGCAGCAGAATATTTATTTTGTTGAGAAAAAATGCAGGGGCAAAGGCGACCGGATGTGCTGCGCCACCGGCATGGATGAGTCTTCGTGGGGCGAGGAATTAAAACAGTTCAATAATTATTTTGAACACGAGGATATTATCGGCAAGGTTAAATATTACACTGAAGAACTTAAGAAAAGAGACAAAGAGCTTGAGCAGGAAAGAAAGAAACTGAAGCTGCTTGGCGGCAATTTTACGAAGAATGACTTTATTGAAGTCAGAAGCAAGACATTCCAGAATGTCATGGAGGTTGCGCAACGGGTCGCCCGCTTCGATACCTCGGTTCTCATTAAAGGGGAAAGCGGCACCGGAAAAGAGGTGCTTTCCAGGTTTATTTATAAACATTCCGAAAGAGCGAATAATATATGTGTCGCCATTAACTGCAGCGCGCTGCCGGAGACGCTGCTGGAAGGGGAGCTTTTCGGGTATAAGGCCGGCGCGTTCACCGGCGCATCGCATGACCGGATCGGACTGTTCGAACAGGCGGATAAAGGCACGGTTTTTCTTGATGAAATAGGCGACGTCTCGCCCGCCACCCAGGTGAAACTGTTGAGGGTTTTGCAGGAAAAGGAGATTTTGAGGCTCGGCGAAAACCGGCCGAGAAAGATTGATGTCAGGATTATCGCCGCCACCAACCGGGACTTGAAAGCCGATGTCCTAAGCGGCCGTTTCAGGGAGGATTTATATTACCGTCTGTCGGTAGTCGAGATTGACGTGCCGCCGCTCCGCGCCAGAAAGGATGATATTCTGCCGCTGGCGCGCCATTTTGTAAATAAGTTTTCGAAGAAGATGAAAATTCATGATTTGCGCCTTGATGTATCATGTATTGATTATCTGCTTTCATACGACTGGCCGGGCAATGTGCGGGAACTTGAGAACGCGATGGAGCGGGCTTCGGTTTTTTCCAATAAAGGCCTTATCACAATAGATTGCCTGCCGCAATGTATTGTGCAAAATAAAGTCAGCCCCGAACAGAATTATTCGGTGAATATGAAGCTGGCTCAACTTGAATCCGCGCATATCAATTCTGTTTTGAAAATGACGGAAGGCAACAGAACCAGAGCGGCGGAGATACTCGGCATTAGTCCGGTAACCCTGTGGCGGAAATTATCAGATAATAAAATCGTGTGATTTGCTCTTCAGGATTCGGGAATTAATATGCCGCTCCGCTGGAGCTGTATTTCTGACTTCAGGTTTTAGGTTTTAGGTTTTAGGTTTTATTCTGACTTCTGTTATTATATCATCATATTTTTAGTTTTGTTGTTTTCATTTTTATATGCTCCGGGAGTGGTCTGTGCGAGCTGCTTGAAAATCCGGTGAAAATAGGCGGGATCGGAAAAGCCGCACCGGTAGGCGGTTTCACTGATCGTTAGCGAAGTGGAGGATAATAGAAATTTTGCATGACTGATTCGGTTTTTATTGAGCAGTTCAGGGTAGGTCATATTGAACTGATTTTTGACCAGCTGGCCGGTGCGGGAGACGGAGAGGCATAGATGTTTTGCCAGATGTTGAATATTTATATCTTTCTGGCAGTTCTGCCCGATGTATTTTTCGATTTCCCATTTAATTTTACGCTCATGGGAAAAGAAGATTTCCTCTTCTTTTGCCAGCAGTGTTTCAATCCTGAATTTGAGCGATTTGGCGATTTCCTCGATATCCTTATAATCTTCCTGTTCAATGCAGGGGAGCTTATTATAAAGTTTGTGTTTAATGTCAGGCATCAAGTCTTCGCTGCCGCACCGGCACAAAATCGCATCCGGAATCTCTGAATGGGATTTCAGTCTGAAAAGCCCGATAAATATTGTTCCAAGAATATCAGGACCTTCCATAATCGGCGCGGCGTATTCCACTATTCCGCCATGACATAGCTTAAAGAATCCGTCTGGATGTCCGGCCAGGACCAGCTGCACTTTACGCGTTTCTATAAAGACGCACTTATCGAGCCCGGCTTGCTCTTTGACATGATCACAGTATTCATTCTTATGCCTGAACCGGTCTCCATGAAAATAATTGGTTATCCTGCCTGAATAATCATGAAAGCATATTTTCAGTCCGCAGCGCCGTTCAAACGCTTCAATTAATTGTATAAGTTCATTCACGGTCTTGATCCAAATAGTAATATACTGGAATAATGCACTATAATTACGTAAAAGTACATTGCTGTTAAAAATATATCAAGTATAATTATAATTATAAATTAAAATCTATAAACTAAGGATTTGATATGAACAATCAGAGACAGGATAAGATTTATGATGCCGTGATATTCGGCGGCGGATTTTGCGGACTGGGCGCGGCGCTTGAACTTAGTGCGGCGGGCCGGAGCGTGCTGATAGTTGAACCCAGGGCATCTGTGGGGTGGGAGGCGACATGGGCTTATAACCTGGAGCTTGAGCGCGGCATATCGAAATATGCAGATCTGCTTCTGGATAAAATTACCTCAGCCGGCGCTGTCGCAGGCAGGCGGATTGATCCGGTCGCCACTGAAATCGGACTGCTGAAAATGCTCTCCGGCATTGATATTCTTCTGTTTGCATTTCCTGCCGGCGGAGTGCTGGAAGGAAATCTCATTAAATCCGCCTCAATCGGTTCCAAGTCCGGAGTTTTCAGCATCCGCGGCAAAACTTTTCTGGACACGACCGATAACGCGCTGTTCATTTCATCCGTTTTTAAGAATACTCCCGACCTGACGCCTTCAAAGAATATATTCAGCTTTTTCATGAACGGCATCGACAGTGCATATTCACTTCCGGAAGAACTGGCTTATAAAAACACTTCGCTGTATTTCAGAAAATCGCCGTTTGCGGATGAAACCGCGGTTGAATTTGAGAGCGGAAGGCCGGCTTATCATGCCCGGCTGGAACTGCCAGGCATCATGGAGTCTATCCGGTCGGAAGTTCCGGCTCTGCGCCATGCGGTGCTTTCACATACCGCCAACATTGAGTTTCCGGTATACGGCAAACTGCCGTCATGCGGCACGGTTCCGGCAGACAACTGTTTCCGCATATCACCGTTTGAATATAATGGCAATGAGCTGGCGTACAGAATGAAAGCCGGCGAGCGTAAGGCCGCGGAGATTAACAGGATACTGGATAGATTCCCGTCGCCCGGGAAAATCGAAAAAAGCGACGCAATGCTGGTGACCTATGAAAAGGAAAGCTGGGATTTGGTGGTGTGCGGCGGCGGCACCGGCGGAGTATTCGCGGCAATATCGGCGGCCAGAAACGGCTGTAAAACTAAAATGCTGGAAGCCTCCGCCTGTCCCGGCGGAATCGCGACCGCCGGCTTGATCCATGTATACTACTGGGGGGCGCAAGGCGGCATACAGGATGAAATTGACGCTGAAACAGAGAAACTGCAGAGCTTATTCGTGACTAAGACCAAAGTAGACGGATTTCACCCTGAAGCCAGAAAAATCGCTCTCATGAATGCCTTCGCCGCATCAGGAGTTACGGTGGAATACGAGAGCACTATCAGCGGAGTAGAGACTGTCGCGGCTGAAAGCAGCGCGCTGGCAACCGGTAAAGAGTTGGAGAACAAAATAATCAAAGCCGTGATATGCAACAGCATGAAGGGCACTACGGGGTATCGCGGGGAAACATTTATTGATTCCACCGGGGATGCCGACGTCTCCGCAATGGCAGGCTGTTCCTATACTTTCGGCAGGGTGACGGACGGGGTGCCGCATTCATATTCACAGCCGTCAACAATGCTGACGGAAGACAACCGGCTGGCGGTGCAGAATTTCGATATCGGGTACTGCGATCCGTCCGATGCGTGGGATTTATCGAGATCCCGCATCAAGGGAATAAAACACTATGATGTGGAAAAATACACCGATAAAAACAGGATTATCAAGATAGCGCCGCTGCCGGGCATAAGGAACAGCAGGCAGATAAACGGCAGATACCGGCTGAAATTCAGCGACCAGATAATTTCATCCGAATTCGACGACGTGATAGCGTATTCGCCGGGGCATTATGATAATCACGCCATGGATTATGAAAATGAAAGCGAGGAGACGATGCTATGGGTATGGGCGCTGGGCAACTGGTCCACGCCG
Organism: Lentisphaerota bacterium; assembly: GCA_037144075.1. GTDB lineage: Bacteria > Verrucomicrobiota > Lentisphaeria > Victivallales > Victivallaceae > CAIPAT01. The sequence continues at coordinate 6,016 of JBAWXM010000312.1, forward strand.
ATAGGCTGCGAAATCCCCTACAGGAGTCTGCTGCCGGAAAACATTCTGAACCTGATCGTTGCCTGCCGGGCAATATCCATGGAGCATGATGCGCATAATCAATTGCGGATGCAGCGGGATATGCAGCGCATCGGCGAGGCTGCCGGAATTGCCGCCTCGATTGCGCATGCCACGGGCAAAAGGCCGTGCGACATCGATGTAAAAGAAATTCAGGCAATGTTGTTCAGT
>JBAWXM010000313.1:0-6236 GCA_037144075.1 Lentisphaerota bacterium
TTAATGGAATATTATGCAATATAAATCAGGAATGTCCGCTGTTCAATAAAATAGCTCATTAATGTCGCTTCTTTCCGTATAAAATTCTACGGACAGCGGTCCGCCATGACAATGGCTTTCCGCTGTTCGCGCCTTTGAAACGCTTTTTTTACCACAGAGGCTTATAAGAAGTTCTAAAGCTCTAAAGTTCTAAAGTTCTTACCATTCACCATTCACGCTTTATTTCTTATGTTCAACTTTTGCTACCAAAGCCTGGTCAGCCGCGGAAACATGGCCTTCCACCCAGCCGTCATCCAGCGCATTGTCCTTTCTGGCATTCAGATCGTGGAACAAACGTTTCATATCGATGATGCCGCCGATCATAAACCATACTGTTGAAACCACTCCTATGGCAGCGGCAACAATAAGGTTGGTGATCAGGAAGTACCCGCTCCACCATTCCGGCGACAGCGGGGAAAACCAGTTCCAGATCAGAACCACGACAAATGACAGGAGGAATTGATAGACAATCGAATAAATAAACACCGACCATGCAATAACCTTATCCCCCAGGGTGTATTCAGGGTCGATTCCGATAAGCGTGTTGTAAAGATGTTTCAACTTGCTGCTATGAGCAGGCTTTTTGTGTTCTCCGGAAATGGAGTATTTGCCGCGGTGCAGCATACGGTCAAGATTGAACGGCTCTTTACAGGTCAGCCACGAAACTATGATATAGGACATAATGCCGGCAATCATCGAAAAGAAGTAAATTTCGCGGGAGTTGATCGGATATTTCACCGGATCCATCGCCCATACTATATACGGAGCAAAAGGCGAGGAAACTGTTCTTAAAAAGTTATCCAGCGGTTCCACCATGTGCAGCCGTTCAATCCAGGGATACAAATAATCCGCCCAGTTGCGCTGCAGAATCATTCCGCCGACGGCAATCCCGGAACCGAACAGCAGCGACGCCCATGCGCCAAGCGTTGTTCCGAAGCGGCTGTACAGACCGAAGATCATAACCGGTCCCGCGCCGCCCAGCCAGATGGAGGTCGTAATTGTAAGGAACATATTAATGTAATCTAAATTGGTGAAGAAAAGCGATACCATAAAGAAAAATATTCCAACGCCGACGGAACAGCCGCGCAGCCATTTAAGATGCTGCTCCTTGGTGAAAGGGGCCTTGCGCAACGGCATGAACACATCCTGGATGAGGGTGGCTGACGCATTAAAAATTCGCGAGGCGTCGGTTGAAAGCATGAGCATGACCATCAGCAGACAGAATACACCCATCAGAACTGCCGGGAAAATATTTTTCATGGTCAGCGGCATCATCATCTGGAAATAAAGCGTTCTGAATTTCTGGAAGAGCGCATTCCCGTTTTCCCCCTCATTCAGCGTATCTTTTATGGTTTTGAAATAGACCGTATCGGGGTTACTCTCGCGAGAAAGCGGTTTGTCAACTCCAATGACGTGTTTTATTTCCGGAATAGCGTTGACTCTTTCAATAACTTTATTACGGATATTTTCGTCCTGCACTATTTCCCCTGCTACCTGGCTTGTCAGTTCGCTGCGGATTTTTTTGGCTTCTGACGAGAAATTTGCGTGCGTCATCAGAGTAATGACTGCTACCGAAACTAACAAACACATTACTACGCTGAAACCGTTTCTCCATGCGCCGATGATACCGGCCATCTTCTGTTCATGCGGACTTCTTGCCGAACCGCTGGTGTCATTGCCGATCCAGCTTGCGCGATTGAGGATACTGGCAAAAATGGCGACGAACAATGCGAACAGATTGAAATCCCGGAGTTGAGCGACGTCAAACGGATTCATGAAGTTTTCCCCCGGCACCCGGTCAAGCATTACCGGAGAGATTTCCGCACCCCATGAAAATTTGGTCAATATGAAAACAGTGAAAATAACGAAAATAGGATAACTCATCAGTCCTTGAAAACAATCGGTGATGATCAGGGAAATGCGTCCACCGGGTATGATAACCAGCATTGCCAGTATCAGAACAACCGCCAGCAGGAATGCAAAGGTCGAAATTCCCACGCCGCAGACAGTAAAAGTATGCGGCAGGCCCATGTAGTAAATGAAAAAACGGGCGGCAACCGCGGGCGCGATGGCATTCGCCAGCATTTCCGATATTGTCCTGAGCGAAGCCGCGAATATACGGAACTTGCGTGAATAACGCATTTCCAGAAACTGCCCCAGCGACAAAGAGCGCGTTTCACGAAAGCGGTAAACGCAATAGCCGCTTAGCGCGATAACCACTGAAAGAGGAATCATCACGCTTCCCCAGAAACCAAGTGCATATCCGCACTGGTATTTTTCTTCGACCAGCGCCACCAGCGAAATAATCCCCAGTCCGGCCTCTAAATCACCCACACAGATCACATAACGTCCGGCAACACGGCCGGCGGCCAGGAAGTCGGCCACCCCCCGGACATACCTGCGGGAATATAGCGCTAAAGTTATAGCTGCAGTTACCGGAATAATTACAATACACCATGAAATCCAGTTCATTTGGCAACCTCTTCTGTAAAAGACGTTTGTTTAATCTGAACCGGCGAAAGAACCTGCATGATTCCCGCAGCGATGCGGAACTCCGAGTCCCATGCCATCATCAACTTTAGACCGCTCATTTTACCTCCAGTTGCTTTGTTTTTTAGAATACTATGAAATATAAATCAATTTTTTATACGGAAAGTCTGCCGCTCTATAAAGCCGCTGCGCAGCGTTGCTTGAATCGTATCGCCGTCATCTGTCTGATAATGGCTGCCGGAAATCATTTTGCCCAGGATTGTCCCGACTTTTTCAACCGGCGGGGCGGCAGTCGTGATATTGTAGGTTCTGAAATTTGGATTATTGTCGAATGAGATCAATTCAAAATGCTCAGGGCACTTCACGCCTTGTCCGGCTGTCATATCCAGCAACGCCACCGCATCCCGGTCTGAAGCTGTAATTACACATATATGCTCTTGGGATTTTTTAATTATATCCGCCATATCTGCGATTTTTGAAGACAGTTTGACCCCAGGACGCTCTTGCTCGCCTGAGAGACCTAGAACAATTCCATGATACCGGTCAAGTGCCCATTTCGGTTCCAGACTGCGGGATGACAGGAAATATATTTTCTGCTGGCCGCTCCGTTTTAAAATTCTTCCCACCATGAACCCGTCATTATACGGTGAAAGGGCAATGCAGTTAAGCGGCATTTCCGGCATAATCAGATGGCCGGTATTATATACATATATGTCAGATCTGTAACGCATCAGGATTTCAGGATGTGACAGCATCTCATCCAGCTTGCCGGCGTATTCCGGAAACAGGATAAGACCGGAGGAACCGGCAACATTCAGCGACTTGATGAACTCGCTCATGCTTTCTGTATCAATATCCGGATATTCCTTGTGAATCAGCGAGAACCCTTTGCGGCTCAGTTCCGACTCCAGAATGCTTATTGTTCTGTCGTTCCAGTGGATTATCAGGTCGTCTCTGAAGGAATATAATAAATGAATATATTTTCCAGATGGATTCAGAAACTGCTGGATTGCGGATGGAGAGACCTCGCTGGAGACAAAAGTACCCAAACCGCGGGAACGCTTGACAATCCCTTCATTCTCAAGCTCTTTCACGGCGCGGTGCCCGTTCATTCTGCCGGTATTGAATGAGGAGGCAAGCTCCTCCCCGGAAGGAATCCGATCCCCGGGCTGCAGTTTCTTATCAGCGATAAGATTAATTATATGATCGTGGATATCTTTTATTTGCTTATTCATCGGTTTTCCTGTAAAATCTCAAAGTATCAAATACATTTTGATATTATATACACGGGAGCATTTTTTGCAACTGTTATCGGCGGCGGGAAACTAAATAAGTGGAATATTTTTCCGAAACCAGCGGATTCAGACAAAGTACATAAATTCAGGTGCGGAAGGCATAAGCTGAAAAGTCATGGAATCAATTTCGTGGCTGACTGAAAAATTGCTGAATTCTTTGAATGGCGGCATTGAAAATATTGCGGACAGGCGGGACAAGAACATATTTTACCAGGGTAAGATTCTCTCCCGCAATCTCGACCGAGGTCTGGGTCCGCGAATTAGAGATACCCATTTCGTCACGGATATTTTGAACATCGGCATTAAGCGAGGGTTTGTCTGCCGGCGGGCGGGAGGCGGAGGGCGGAACGGGAGTTTTTTCCGCAGACGATGATTTCCCATTTGCCGGTATGGGCTGCGCAACGTCAGACTGTTCCGGAATAATGAAGAAACTATGGCATCTGCTGCATTTGGCTTTCTGATTGGCGTAAATTCTGGGCAACCGGTATTTCTGACTGCACTCATGGCACCGGAAAATGATTTTATCTTGTAAATTTTCGTCAGAAAGGTCAGAATGCCTGGGAACGACAATAGTTTTTTTGCATTTGGCGCATTCGGCTTCGATTCCGGCATAATCTTTCGCCAGCCGGTATTTCTTGTTGCACAATTTACAGCGGAAGACGATGTCATTCGGCTTTCTGCTGGAATTGACTTCAACCGTTGTGACATGGACGCCGTGCGCTGTTTTTCCGGAGATTTCGTTTTTCATTGCAATCTCCATGACTCCGGAGGCGCAAATGTATTCATTTGCCGCCACACGGATTCATTGTTCCGGTCATATTTTTTACAATGATATTCAGTGCCCATGAAATCACTATTTCCCCGTTGTTATTACTCAGAAGTCATTTAATCATAATTACATCTAAAATTTACTACCGAATTATTATATCACTGAAATTAAATATGGAAAGTCTGTAAATCAAAAAAATGCAGATTATTTGGGGGAGACCTTTTACAATGCATTTTCTGCTCCATCCTGAATGCTTCAGGCGGCATGTGCGGCAATTAACCATATTATTTTTATTTATTTTATTTGCATGTGAGCAGGGTAATCCATTTGCAATATTTCTTATTCCATACAAAATTATCTACACAGAATAAAGAAAATCAGGAGAGAGGTATGAGTGATGCGATAAAACTGCTGGTAATCATCCAATGCGATCTGGTGTTGCAAAGATGCCCCGGTTTTTTCTGCGACAGGGCTTTCGTGAACAGAAGCGGCGGATTTCAAGATTTGGATATCGTCGAACGCACCAGAAAACTCAATATTTCCTGTGGCGGATGCTGCGGACGGGCTATTCACCGGAAACTGCAATTGCTGGCTGCCAAGGCGAAAAAGTACGATCAGATTGAAAAAGATGAAATTCATGTAAAACTGGCGTCATGTATTTCAAAAGATAATTATCACGGTCCGCCATGTCCAAATCTTGAATATATAATAAAACTCATTGAGAAAACAGGTTTAAAATATAGTATGGATACTACTGTTTCTGAAAAAGCGGAAACGCGGAGAAACAGCGGCGTATATCAGAAATAAATGGCGACGTCCTGCATAGCAGGCGTGTATTAAAAAATACGGCTGCCGGCAAAGACGTCTTCACCGTACGATAAAAAAAATCAGCAAAGGAGAGCGTATCATGAATGTGAAAAAATTGGGAATTTGGATTGATCACAAGGAGGCATTTCTGGTTTCGCTGCAAGGCGACCAGACTGCGGTTGCGCATATCGAATCTAACGCCGACAGTCATTATAAACCGTCGGGCGGCTGGAAGGCTTCAGGCACTTCAGTTGCTCAATCCGTATCAAAGGAGCAGACTGCCGGCGAACGCCTGAAACACCAGCTTCATCAGTATTATCAGCAGATCGTCACCGAGGCCGACAAAGTTAACAGAGTCTACATTTGCGGGCCCGGCGCGGCAAAAACTGAACTGGAGAAAGAGATGGCAAAGGCGAAGAGCCAGCATGCAAAAGTCGAGGCGGTTGAAACCTGCGACAAAATGACCGAAAAGCAGATTGTCGCGAAAGTGAAATCATTCTTTCATATTCCTGTTAGACAGTCATAAATTTAACCGTTATCAGTGCGGTAATAATCAGCGGGAGAACGACAGAGTGAAACTTCGTTGTTCTCCCGCTTTATTATATGCGGCATTCATTCAGCAGTTTTGCCTGATATTTTGTGTTTGTGATTCAGTTGTACACTCTGCGCGACTGAAAATTTAAGAATAGACGAGCAGGATTGTGGATTGGATTTTTTCGCTCAGACTGACAGGCGATGCCAGCATCACATGAAGGCGGGACGGAAAAAGACGGCCGCAAGGCGCTAGCCGCAAAGCAGTTGCGATCTTTCTAGTTTGGATTCGCACTCTTCGAGGC
>JBAWXM010000314.1:0-6227 GCA_037144075.1 Lentisphaerota bacterium
CATTCCGGTTTTTTATTTTAAAAAAAGATTATTTTTTTCTTGCAGTTATAACAGAAAAAGATTATCTTAAATGCTCATTCTATATTTATATAGGATGAATTTGCTGATTCCATTATCGCGGAACCGGCATTACAATAATTGAACAAAAAGGAGCCTTCCCGACGGAAATGCCGCGGAAAAGGTTTCGCAAAAAGAAGGAAGCTGTCTATGTCGAAGGTCACAATTAATGATCTGCTCGAAGCCGGTGTTCATTTTGGACATCAGACCAAACGCTGGAACCCGAAAATGAAAGATTTCGTTTACGGGGCAAAAAACGGTATCTCGATCATCAACCTTGCCAATACCATGCACCAGATCGCAGACGCCTGCAATTTTCTGCAGCGTGTAGTCGCAGACGGCGGAATCGTTCTTTTTGTCGGAACCAAAAGACAGGCCCAGCAGATAATCAGAGAAGCTGCCGAAAAGACCGGGATGTTCTATGTGGCAGAACGCTGGATGGGCGGCACTCTCACGAATAACGTTACTATCCGCAAGAGCATAGGCAAGATGTACGAAATCGACAAACTGCTTCAGTCTCCGGAAGCCAATGCCATGAAGAAGAAAGAACTGTCAGGTCTGGCCCGCAAAGCTGAAAGACTGCATCGCGACCTTGACGGTATTGCCAGTATGAAGAAAGTGCCGGCGGTAATGCTGGTGGTTGACGTCTGTCATGACAATATCGCCGTCCGCGAAGCCAATAAGCTGAACATTCCGATTGTCGCCATTGTTGACACTAACGGCGACCCGCAGCCGATTGACTATCCGATCGCCGCCAATGACGATGCGGTCAAATCCATCAAGGTCATCACTGACCTCTTTGTTGATGCGATCTGTCTGGCCAACGAAATTCATCAGAAGAAAGTCGTGGAAGACAGAGCCGCAAAAGAAGCGGACAGAGCTGCAAAGGCGGAAAAGAACACCACCGACGAAGGTGAAACCGCTGAAGATAAAGACAAGAAGCCTGCCAGAAAGCGTCCCGCGGCCAAAAAGACCGACGGCGCCCCCGCCCCCAGAAGGACGGCTAAAAAGTCTGAAGACGCGGAAAAACCTGCCGAAGCCTTAGATGCTCCGGCCGAAGAATCAAAAGATTCCGCGGAATAATACTAAAAATTACTGGGAGATAACATAATGGCAATTACAGCAGAAATGGTAAAAGAACTGCGCGATAAAACCGGCGCAGGCATGATGGATTGCAAAAAAGCCCTGACCGAAGCCGAAGGCGATCTGGAAAAGGCGATTGACAACCTCAGAAAATCCGGCATCGCCAAAGCTGAAAAAAAATCGGGGCGCACGACCAAGGAAGGCAAAATTGTTTCCTGCATTAAAGGAAATAAAGGCGCGATGGTTGAAGTGCTCTGTGAAACAGACTTTGTTGCATCCAACGATAAGTTCAAAAGCTTTGTTGCCGCCCTCGTTGAAAGAGTGCTGGCGGTTGACGGCAATGGCTGCGTATCTGAGAAAGTCCAGGAGATCGAAAAAGACGGTCTGGTTGCCATGGTCGCAACCATTGGCGAAAATATGCAGATCCGCCGTTCCGTCAAGTGGGAAACCGAAGGCAGAATCGCTTCTTACCTGCACATGGGCGGACGTATCGGCGTCATGATTGATGTCGAAGGCGAAGCCGATGATGCGTTTCTCAATGACATCTGCATGCACATCGCTGCATTCAGACCTGCATATATCTGTGCGAAATGCATCCCGGAAGATGTAATTAAGCGGGAACAGGAAATTGCAGCGGCCCAGGTTCTCGGCAAACCTGAAAATATCGTTGCCAAAATCGTCGAAGGCAAGATCAACAAATGGTATTCCGACGTCTGCCTGGTCAATCAGCCGTGGATTAAGGATGACAAGAGTTCCATTGCCAAACTTAAACCAAATCTGAAAGTTAAACGTTTTGTGCGCTGGGAAGTCGGCGAAGAACTTTAATTCCAGGCGACATCAAAGCTATTTCAAGCCTCTGCTTAACCGCAGAGGCTTTTTTTTGCGCCCGGCATGGTGCAGAATTTTACAATTACAGCAGTTCGGCGGCGATGGCGGCCAGCTGGCTGCGTTCGCTCTTGGTCAGCGTCATATGACCGTGAATCTGCTGGTTTTTGAACCGTTCAGCCGTGTAGGTGAGGCCGTTGCTGGAAGCGTCCAGATACGGGTTGTCAATCTGATAGGGGTCGCCGGTCAGCACCATTTTTGTGCCTTCTCCGGCGCGGCTGATGATGGTTTTAACTTCATGCGGCGTCAGGTTCTGCGCTTCATCCACAATGACGAACTGGCGTGGAATGCTGCGTCCGCGAATATAGGTGATGGCTTCAAGCTCAATCTTGTGGCTGCCGATTAAATCATCCGTTTTCTTGCTGGAAATCTGGTCTTTTTTATCGGACGAGTGCATAAGGTAGTCAACGTTGTCAAATATCGGCTGCATCCAGTTGCTGAGTTTTTCCTCTTTGGTGCCGGGCAGGAACCCGATATCGTTGCCCAGCGGCACGATCGGCCTGGAAACCAGGATTTTCTCATACGTTCCGTTATGCAGAACGCATTCCAGCGCTGCGGCCAGCGCCAGAAGAGTTTTGCCGGTTCCAGCCCGTCCGACCAGCGTCACCAGACTGATTGCCGGGTCCATCAGCAGATCCAGGGCCATCCGCTGTTCCTTGTTTCTGGCTTGAATGTTCCATACCGGGGTGTCCGGCTTGGCCACCACCAGGTGGAGCTGACCGTCGGAACGCTGCCGGGCGAGCGCTGAATGTTTCGGCGTGTCTTCATCCTGAAAAAGCACAAATTCATTGGCGCAAAGCTTCATTTCCGGCTGCATGATTTTTTTCTGGTAGAGTTCATCTATGACGTACCCAGGAACGCTGACCGTACGGTGTCCGGTGTACAGCGTGTCAAAATCCACTTTTTCACGTTCAAAATCCATCACTTTGATGCCGAGGGCGTCAGCTTTCAGCCGGAGATTGATATCTTTGCTGATAAAAACGACATTTTCGTTCTGTTTATGCAGATTATACGCCACCAGCAGGATGCGGTTGTCCGGCTGTTCCATGTCCAGCACGGTGTCGGTGATTTTTTCCAGGTCTTTATCTTTGCCGCCCATCGTTCCGCGGACGGTCAGGATGCGCAGCGTGCCGGAGGCCGGAGATTCCGAGCCGGCCAGTGATACGCCTTCCGCCAGATGGCCTTTCTCCCGCAGCGCGTCCAGCCGGCGGATGACCTGACGGGCGTTTCTGCCTAATTCATCCTGATATTTTTTAAATTTATCGAGTTCTTCGATTACCGCCATCGGAATGACGACGTTGTTATCCTGGAAAGAATCAATACTTTGAGCGCTGTGGAGAAGAACGTTGGTGTCAAGAACGAAAGTTTTAAGCATATAATTTCCTCCGATTGCCAGCCGTTTCCGGCTGAGATTTCTGAACCTGGACCGTGCGGCCCGTTCTATTTAGATAGCTTATTGCTCGCAAAAAAAAAATCAACCTGTAAAACAATAATTTAACTTATATTCCGCAGTTGAACAATACATTTTTGGGTTACTGCTTAAGAGAAAAATTCTTTTACAAACTAATGCATTTACCCGTTGGGAGAAAACATCCTGATACAGTTCGACCCGCCGGGTTGTGCCGTTTGAGCATATCTTCTTTGTCATCTTCACCTCGCAGTATGCTTATACAGTCATCCGCAGGCAGATAAACTTCGACTTGCTTCCTTGAATCTACACCCAGGCCTGCGCAATTACGGAATATAGGTTAAACTACACTTCCGCCTGCAACCAGCAGTCGCGGAAGTGAATATAGAGGTAATTTCAAAAGTAGTCAGAATTCAGATACCATGAGTCAGAATAATTGAAAAACGAACTGGATTTGAGTTAGAATTTCATTCTGGATTCTGAATTCTGAATTCTGAATTCTGAATTCTGAATTCTGGATTCTGGATTCCCGCAAAGCGCGAGTTTTGCAATTGGCTCTATATATTAATAATATTGATATTATGCAGTCTGCATAGAGTAACATTATAAAATTTGACAAGCCGATATTTGCAATTATTGTGCGAGATGATAGCGTAAAGTTATCAAGCGAGGCTGCGACAGTTTCTGCAGCTTAATCAATATTGGATTTTAAAATGCCTGCTAATGTAAAAGTTATTTCATGGGATATGCCGCTGACCAGAAAATATTACTTTAATGAAATATTTATGGGGAAACGGAAGCCTCCGGTTATAATCCAGAAGTTAACCCAGATCGATACACTGACGCATTGCCACGATTTCACGGAACTAGTTTTTGTCCTCAGCGGGTCGGCGATTCACAAAGTAGGAAGGATAAAATATGAGTTGAAGCCTGGAGATTTTTTTCTGATCGACAATAAAACCAGACATTCATACAAGAATTGCCGGTTCATGAAAATTATAAATGTAATTATTCATGAGAAGTTTCTTGATCAAAAAAGGGAAATGCTTTCAAGCATTAAAGGGTTTGACATTCTTTTTTCACACACTAAATCCGGTTCTTTTATTCAGCCTCCCAATCTTGAAGCGGCAAGACTGGAAGAATGCCTTATGCTTGTAAATAAAATCGAAAGAGAACTATTCGAATTCGGCCCGGCCTCTGATGAAATGCAATCGCTTCTGACTGCTGAACTTCTGATTACCGCCTGCAGATTTGCGGAATTGAAAGAAGGGAAAACCGGAAATATCTGGCCTAATATGAAAAAAGCATTATCATATATCCAGAGTCATTTCAAGGAAGAAATAAGTATTGAGAAGCTTTGCGTACTGGCAAGTATGTCCAAAAGATCCTTTATGAGATATTTCATGCGTGCAACAGGATATTCTCCAATTCAGTATCTGCTCAAAGTCCGGATACTGGAAGCATGCAGACTGCTTCGTGAAACTGATAGTACCATCTCCGAAATATCGCTTGCCTGCGGATTTGACAGTACTAATTATTTCTCCCGCATCTTCAAGAAAGTCACCGGAATACAGCCGAATCTGTTCAGAAGAAAAACCAATTTTGAGATTCAAATCTGACTTTCCGCTGCATGGTTGTCCGTCCAGGTGTACAGCTTCTATATTCTGGCAGTAATGTGCTAAAAATTGGCGCTTTTGTGAATGATATTTTGCCGGTTTACGGATATAATATATCAGCAGAGTAAGAAATTATTATTATTCACAACTATATGAACAGTGGTCTGAAAATGTTTTTCAATTGATGATAGTTGCCAGCAGTCAACGTTTCTCATGTCGCTAATACTGGTACGGAGAAGTTAAAGATAATTAATGTTGTTTTTTTTAATTACCTATTGACTTTTCTGAATAAAACATATATGTTAACATATATGCTTATAAATAAACATATTGGTTGTATCATGAGCGGGAAAAAAGATTTACTTGAAAAATTTATGGATTATCTGGTTGGTTTGGGATTGCAGCCTGGACGTGAAATTGAGCCGGAAATCAAGCTGGCGGATGATTTTGGCGTATCGCGGGGCGCTATGCGCGAGACAATTATGCATCTGTCACATCTTGGAATTCTTGAGCGGGTTAGAAACCGTGGAACCTTTATCAAGGATTTCACTTGTGAAAAACTTGAAGAGATTATGTTTTTCTGCTTTCAATTCTCCGGATTTAGTTTCGACGAGTTGAAAGAAGCCCGCCTGACCATGGAAACGGCGATAATCCCTTTGCTGATTAAGCGGATAACCCCGCAGCAGGGCGAGAACCTGCGTGATAACATCCGGCTGATGCGAGATGCCGTAAATGAACCTGAAAAAGCAGATAAGCTGGACCGTGAATTTCATATCATGCTGTTCAGTATCTGCGGGAACCGGGCTCTTATGATTTTTTCCAATGTGTTTCATCTGCTGTTCCGGAGGCAGTATCGCGAAAAGTTTCTCAACCCGGATGCTGTGCTTAAAAGCGTAAATGACCATCAGGCGTTGACTGCGGCGATAATTGCCGGTGATGCCGCTGCAACCACTGAAATTATCCGGAATCATATTCTGCCAACTTGAAATGATGCTAAATCTGTAATCTTAGGCTGATATGAAGAATTTGGAAATAGATTTGATACCAGTATTGCAGGCGACCGGATTTATGGTTGCGCATTGCGCAACCATAAATAAAATAGAAACTATAGCAACAAATTAACTACAGAGAAAAGGGAAAGAACATGAAAAGGCAACAAAATTTTACGCTCATTGAAC
>JBAWXM010000315.1:0-6222 GCA_037144075.1 Lentisphaerota bacterium
CATGGATATGTCTGAACTCTGCATGAGGTTCGTATTGAGCAATCCGGCAATAACCAGCGTGTTGACCGGCGTGGACAACATTGAACAGCTCCGGCAAAATCTGCAACTAATGGGAAAAGCCGCCTTGCCCGCTGCCTTATATCGGGAAGCTAAAGCAGCAGTATCGCTGCTTGAGGAGAAAATAATCCGTCCATCACTGTGGAATAAAACCCGGCCGGATTAATCTAAGGCTTATTTCTGGAGCGGAAGCCATTTCAGGACGTCCTGGATATATTGATCCCAGAAACCCCAGTTATGGTTGCCCGGCGCTTCCTGGTAATGCAGCTTCAGCTTTAACTTCTTCAGATGATTCCGGAATTTGATGTTATCCTGATAGAGAAAATCTTCAGTTCCGCAGCATTGGAAAAATGCCGGCTGCGGCTGTTTGCTTTTGGCCAGTCTGGCGGCCAGGTGCATCAGGTCGTTTTCGGAGCCCTTGACTTTGGCCGCGGGGCCGAATATCCGCTGCATTTCAAGAGTAAATACAGTGCCTCTGCTATCTATCTTCACATATTCGCCGACATCGGTTACAGAGGAGAGACCGGCAACGGCGGCAAATTTGTCCGGACAGCGCAAGCCCAGCTTGAACGCGCCGTAGCCGCCCATGGACAGCCCCGCGGCAAACGTATCCTCGCGGCGTCCGCTGACCGGGAAAAATCCTTTGACAACAGCGGGCAGTTCTTCGCTGATAAACGTCCAGTATTTCGCTCCGGCGGCCATGTCGGTATAAAATCCGCGATGGGTGGTCGGCATAACCACGATCAGATTCATATTGGCGACATAGCGTTCAATCGAAGTGCGGCGGGCCCAGATGGTATGGTCGTCACTCAGGCCGTGCAGCAGATACAAAACCGGATATGTTTTTCTTCCGCCCTTGCTGGCCATGCCGATCTGGGTTGAGCTTTGCTGTGGAACGATCACATTCATGGAGCATGCCATGCCCAGAATGTCCGAATGGAAGTTGCAGTTGAAAAAAGCCATTTTTACAGATCCTTGCAGATTTTTTCAGTGTTCATTTTTATTTGTTTCAATACGGGAATCGTCGGGTGCGGATGATGACATTCAACATTGCACGGGCCGGTGTAACCGCACTTGATCAGCGCCAGCAGCACGCCGCGAATATTGATGATTCCTTCGCCAGGCGGAAGATGGTCCTCCCATTTGCCCATATTGTCGGAGATATGGATATTGCCGACAATGCCGCGGCAGTTGGCGGCGACCTGAATCAGATCCTCTTTCAGGTTGGAATGATTGATGTCCACTGTCACCCGGAGATTCGGTGATTCAAAGGATCGCACAAAGTTGGCAATCTCCTCGCTGTCCGGATAGCGTTCATTGACTTGAGGTTTATAGGGCGCGGTCTCCAGCGCCAGAATAAAACCCAGTTCTTTAGCCTTTTCATGCAGTTGTTCAATGCTCTTGCGGAACTGCCGTCCGGGCCTCGGGTCTATCACGCGGTCAAGGTAGTGAATAACGTAAGGGCACGGGGCGTAAACCGCCGTATCATCCATCCGGCGCAGTTCCTCTTCAACCGCTTTCAGGCGGAGTGAATTATCTGATGACAAAGCGTTTCTCGGCAGGTCGCCGTGTACGGCCCATACTTTAATCCCGGTGCTTTCGATTTCCTCGATCCGGGGGCTGATATTCGTATGTTTCCGTCCGAGTTCAACATATTCAAACCCCGCGGATTTTATTTTCTGAAGATAAGCCAGCAGATAGGTAGGGTTGACTTCGCTGGGAAAAATTGAAGTGCTGATGCTGATTAACATTACTTAATTCCTTCAAATGAAAGCGTTAAAGATGCTGGCCGCAATCCACATAAAGTATTTGTCCGGTAATAGATTCATTTTCCGCCAGAAATATACATGCACGGGTAAGATCGCGCAAGTCAACCGGCCGGCCCAGCGGCACATTTTTCAGGGTTTGTTCCATCCTGGAATGTTCCATCCCGACCGGAGGCAGTACCGGCCCCGGCGCAACGCCGTTTACCCGCACCTGCGGGGCCATCTGCAATGCCGAGCTTAAAGTGGCGTCCCGCAGCGCTTTCCTGGAGAGCGAATAACTGCCGCTGACGCGGGATACTTTCGCGACATCCTGATCTAGAAAATTGATGATGCAGCCGGAATCTCCGTTCAATTGTTCGCGGAATTTTTTCATGAGCATCAGCGGGGCGAAAAAATTCACCTCGAAATGCGCCCGCGTCAGTTCCGCATTTTCTGAAGCCAGCGGTTCCGTGTGAAAAATTGACGCGTTATTGATAAGGATATCGACGCGTCCGGCCCGGCCGCACAGCGACGCAACATCTTCAGGAATGGCAAAGTCGCAGCAGACCGTGCGGTGTTTTCCGCCGCCGCCAAGTTCATCCGATAGCCGCAACGCGGCGTCCGCTGATTTGTTGCAGTGTATTATGACATTCGCGCCGGCTTCAGCAAAAGCTTTGCACAGCGCCCCCCCGATGCGTAAAGCGCCCCCGGTGATCAGAACATTCTTATTTTTTATATCCATAAATCAGTCCCAGCCTTAATCTCTTTTTATGATAGCATTGATTTCAATAATAGGCAAACAGGCACAGGTTTATTCAAGATAATTCATTTTTCTTAAAATTTGTTAAATCCGCAATGTAAAAAACCGGGAATTAGTGTATTGTCTAAAGACTTTTTATTACAATAACAAACCATTGATGGCGATGCTGCTGCAAATACTGGGGATTTTTATGGTTAAACTTGATTTTGCAAAAGGTGACGGTCTGGTTCCGGCGATTGCGCAGGACTGGAAAACAGGAGAAATCCTGATGCTCGCATACATTAACGAAGAAGCATGGAACGAAACGCTCAAAACCGGCAATGCCACTTACTGGACCCGCTCCAGAAAAAAATTGTGGCGAAAGGGCGAGGAGTCCGGCAATGTCCAGAAAGTCAAGGAAATATACGTTGACTGCGACGAGGATACGGTGATTTTCAAGGTGGAACAGATTGGCGGCGCCGCCTGCCACGAAGGATTCCGCACCTGCTTTTTCAGGAAAGTGGATGGCAATGTGCTGAAGATTATCGGCGAACGCATTTTCAACCCAGATGAAGTATACAATAAGTAACGGCAGCGGTTAAATATGAGCGAAACCAACAAACTGAAATTCTGCGAGACATTCGAACAGGCGTTTCCCGCATTGCCAGTCAAATATAATGTAAGCTGGCATGAAGTGACTTCCCTGGGCGTCGGCAGTGAAATTCCCGTTATGGCCGAACCTCCCGACGACATGTCCCTGATTCAACTGGTCCGCTTCTGCCGCAAACAGTCTGTCCCGATGTTCATTCTCGGCGGCGGCACCAATACCGTCGGCATGGATAAACTTTATAACGGTCTGGTCATAAGACTCTGCCAGAATGATTTCATCCGGGTGATAAACGGCCGCAGACACGCCACCGCCGGGGCCGGAGTCAGACTGTCAGATCTGGCCAACATCTGCGCCAGAAAAGGTTTCGGCGGCATTTCCAGCCTGGTCGGCATTCCCGGCACTTTAGGCGGCGCATTCCGCACCAATGCCGGCGCTCACGGCGTGGCTATCGGTGATTTTGTTACTGAACTCTGCGGCTTCGACGCCGACGGCAACCCCTGGTCGGCCAACGGCGCCGACATTAAATGGGGCTACCGGACTTCTTCAATTCCGGCCGATGTCATCATTACTGCGGCAATTCTTGAATTCCCGCAGGTGGACAGGGAAACCGAACTGCAGAAGATCAGCGACGAACTGAAATTGCGCCGCGCCGCTGAACCCAGAGGACGCTCCGCCGGCTGCGTGTTCAAAAACGCTTCCAGCAGCGATACAGCCGGCAAACTGATTGACATGTCCGGCTGCAAAGGCATGACTTCAGGTAAAATTGTCGTCAGCGACATCCATGCCAATTATTTTATGAATACAGATCATGGTTTCGAGCATGATTTTGTTGATCTGGTCTGTAATGTCCGCCATATCGTCGCGGGAAAAACTGGATTTTATTTAACCCCGGAGGTTTGTTTTATGGATCCGGAAAGTTTGAAAAAAGTGGAAGCCGCCACAGTCCCGCTCAGAGTAGCGGTGCTGAAGGGCGGCACCAGCAGTGAACGTTCAGTATCGCTTGAATCCGGCGGCGGGGTGGCTAAAGCCTTGCGCAATGCCGGTTATTTCGTGGATGAAATTGACGTTCAGGACACCGGCATTACCGCTGAAATGAGGAATGCCGACGTGGTGTTTCCCGTTCTGCACGGCGGGTTCGGCGAGAACGGCGAAATTCAGCAAGCGCTGGAGGACGCCGGCTTGCGTTTTGTCGGCAGCGGCAGCAAGGCCAGCTCCATCATCATTGACAAAATCCAAAGCAAGCAGCTCATGGAAAAGCACGGTCTTCCGACTGCGCCATGGGCTGTCGTCACGAAAGAAAACCGCGCATTCCCGTCAAACCTCAGCCTGCCGGTAGTGATAAAGGCGCCGCGCGAAGGCTCTACCGTCGGCATTGCCATCGCCGAAACTGCCGGAGAGTGGGAAGCCGGCCTGGATAAATGTTTTGCCTACGACAGCGAACTGCTGGTCGAGAAATTCATCAACGGCATGGAGACCACGGTCGGAATTTTGAATGGCGAACCGCTGCCGGTTATCGAAATACAAGTCCCCGGCAAAATCTATGATTTTGACGCCAAATACACCCATAACCAAGGCGAAACCCGCTACTTGTGCCCGCCTGAAAACATCTCCAGGGAGCTTCAGAAGAAGGCCCAGGAGATCGCGGTGAAATTCTACCAGGTTTCAGGCGCCAGAGACATTCTGCGCGTAGATATCTTCATCACCAAGTCCGGGGAAATGTATGTGCTCGAAGGCAACAGCCTGCCCGGCTTTACCGCCAGCAGCCTGGTTCCGAAAGCCGCCGGAAAAACCGGGCTCTCTTTTGAAAAGCTCTGCGTTTTCCTGATCCAGTGCGCCATGAAGCGGCCCAAAAGTTGAGCAACTTTCTTTAAAGCGGTTATAATGGTATTAAAATATTTCACTAGTTCATTTGCGGTGACGGCGGCCGGATTAATTGCCGGCTACATGATCGGCGGCGGCTGGAGCGCCGTGTTCACTACCGCCATTCTTGCCATACTTGAGACCAGCTTATCCTTTGACAATGCGGTGGTAAATGCCACCGTGCTGAAGGATATGGACATTAAATGGCGCAAACGGTTTATCACCTGGGGTATGCTGATCGCGGTATTCGGCATGCGCATGGTCTTCCCGCTGGTAATCGTCGCCGTAATTGCCGGAGTCGGCATCATTGACGCCTTCCGCCTGGCGGTATTCAACCCGGTCAAATATGCGGAAGCGCTCACCTCGGCACATGTGTCCGTGGCGGCCTTTGGCGGCGCGTTTCTGATGATGGTATTTTTGCGCTACTTCATTGACAAGAAAAAAACCATCCATTGGATCGGCGCTCTGGAAATCCCTTTGACTAAACTGGGCAAGATCGAGGCGGTTCAAATGGCGATTGTCCTGATTGTCATGTATTTTGTCAGCAGGCAGATCAAGGGGGCGGAACAGGTCGCCTTCTGGGTTAGCGGCGCGATGGGACTGGTCACTTATGTCATTGCTGACGGTATCGGCGCCATCATCGGCGCCGGCGAAACTCAGCATAATGCGACAGTGGCCGTGGCTAAATCCGGCTTTGCCAGCTTCATGTATCTCGAAATCCTTGACGCCAGCTTCTCTTTTGACGGCGTAATCGGCGCATTCGCGCTGACCGATAACTTCTTCATTATTGCAATCGGCCTGGGTATCGGCGCAATGTTTGTGCGCAGTCTGACGATCATGATGGTTGAACGCGGCACGCTTGCACAGTTCAAATACCTTGAACACTCCGCTTTCTGGGCGATCGGCGCTCTTGCCGTAATTATGTTCCTGGGGGCATTTATGCATATCTCTGAAGTTGCGACCGGAACCCTGTCCGCGGTATTTATCGCCGCAGGCGTCATTCACTCGATGATTGAGAAAAACAAGCCTGCGGCAGCCGAATAATTTCAATCCCGCAGACGCGGAACTGACCCGAGAGTTAAACAGCCTGCTTCACCATGAAGGTCATGAAGGAAATGAAGATAATACGCTGACTTAAATTTTTACCTCCGTACTACTATCCGTCATTTCCCTGTTTTTTTAGAAAGATTTTCATGCAGCCATTTTCATAA
>JBAWXM010000316.1:0-6217 GCA_037144075.1 Lentisphaerota bacterium
CGGCAAAGGCGGATATCGAAGTATGGGCCGCCGGTTATGAAGCGCCGTCAAGAGGATCGATCCTGATTGATAAAGCGCCCCATGCGTTCGAGAAGTGCCTGCCTTACCAGTCGCCGCAGGGATTCGGCCGGGCAATCAGAATTGACCTCACAGAAAAACAATCATAAAGCAGAGCGTGAAAAATGAGTCTGGTGACAACCAATCTGATAGTGCTGCGCAAGACGCCATATATGGAGACCAGCCTGATCGTCAGCGGCTTGAGTCCGGATTTCGGGAAGCTTGACCTGCTGGCTAAAGGCGAGCTGAAAATCAGCGCTAAGAAATCTCCGGTAATAGACCTTTTCAGGGAAATCCAGGCGTCGTTTCATGAAAGTCAGAACTCCACGCTGCACAGCATAACCACGGCGGAACTGATCGCGGAACACGACAATATCGCCGAAGTTCCGGAAAATTTTCTGCTCGCGAATAAACTGGGCAATTTTCTTTTGAGCAATACCCGGCCGGACCTGCCCTGCCCTCAGACCAGCATGACTCTGGACAATGTTCTCGTGCATCTGGGTTCCACCGGCAACGAAGAACTTATCAAAGGAAGATTTTTCGGACAGTTATGGAACAGGCTGCATTGTTCAGTAATTCTCAAGATGGGATTTCTCCATGAAAACGGCTTTATGCCCGACACGCTCAGCAATGACGAAGCTCAAAACTATGAGCAGCAACTGTTTATCGAGCAGGTTGTCGAGGCCGGAATCGGCGAAATGACACTGCCGGAGCGCGCCAACAAGTACTGGCTGCAGCTTGATAAATGGCTGGATTCCATCTGTGAATATCATGAACTGAAGTTATAAAAACCGGATGCCGGGCTTTTCCCGCTCTATTGTTGCGGTTTTTCCGCCGGAAAAGTTGCGGTTTTGAATCTGTTGCTGTATATTAGCGCCTTTGAAAATAAAAACCTTACATATGGAGATAATAAAAACTTATGACTGTTGATCACAAAAACCCTGAACTCATGGAGAAGATAGTTTCGCTGTGCAAACGACGCGGCATAATCTTTCAAAGCTCGGAAATATACGGCGGCATCAACGGCTTCTGGGACTACGGCCCCTACGGCTGCCGGATGAAACGCGCCGTGGAGCAGCTGTGGTGGAGCGAAATGGTCGAGACGCGTCATAACGTTGAAGGCCTGGACTCGACCATCATCTGCCATCCCCGCGTCTGGAAAGCCTCCGGGCACCTGGATAAATTCGGCGATCTGATGTGCGACTGCCGCGCCTGCAAAGCCCGCCACCGCGTGGACCAGATGGAAGACCAGGCCGTCTGTCCGAACTGCGGGTCAAAAGATCTGACTGAACCCCGTGAATTCAATCTGATGATGAAGACTTACGTCGGTCCCGTGTCCGACGAAGAACATACTGCTTATCTGCGGGCGGAAACCTGCCAGCCGATATTCGTCGATTTTAACCAGGTCAGAGTCGCCACCCGCCAGAAACTGCCGTTCGGCATCGCCCAGATCGGCAAAGCATTCCGGAATGAAATCAATCCCCGCAACTTTATCTTCCGTTCCCGTGAATTCACCCAGATGGAAATGGAGTTCTTCTGCGAAGACGCCGAATCCATGGAATGGTTCAACTACTGGAAAGGCGAGCGCATCAAATATTACCGTGAAAAGCTGAAATTCACTGAAGACATAATGCGCATTTACGAACATGAAAAGCTGGCGCATTACGCCAAAGCGGCGATTGATATTGAGTTCCTGTTCCCGTTCGGCTGGGGCGAACTCGAAGGCGTGCATCACCGCGGCACCTGGGACATGTCCCGTCACGAAGAATTTTCCGGCACCGACTTGCAGTACATTGATCATGACAACAACCGCAAAGTCACCCCGACGATCATTGAAACCTCGGTCGGGCTTGACCGCACCATGCTTGCGCTGCTCTGCAATGCCTATGATGAAGATACTGCCGACACCAAAAAGGAAGGCCAGGAAACCGACGTCCGCATCGTTCTGCGCCTGCCGCCCAGGGTAGCGCCGATTCAAGTCGCAATTCTGCCGTTGTCAAAGAAACTCGCGGAAGGCGCGGAAAAGCTATACAAGGATCTGAGCAGCAGATTCCGCTGCGAATATGACGAGACCGGCAGCATCGGCAAACGCTACCGCCGCCAGGATGAAATTGGCACGCCGTATTGCATAACTTTTGACTTTGAATCAGCCCAGGATAATGCCGTGACCATCAGGGAACGCGATTCAATGAATCAGGAAAGAGTAAACGTAACCCAACTCAGAGAATACTTCGATACGCATATTTGATAACGTCAAAACATTGGAGAATGAGCAATGCCGAAGAAACTTTCGTTGATTCAGCGTATTTTAAAGGCTTCCCATAAGAAAGTTATACTTTTCGTCCTCATGTTCTCCATTCTGGTATTATTGATTATTGGCATCATAATCACGCTCTGGTACACTTTCGGTAAAGATGAAGTGAGCGGCGAAGTGCCGGCATATGTCTCAGCAGCCATTTTTAACAATAAAGGGGTCTGTTAAAATGCGTTATTCAGAATTCGGCAAAACCGGAAAAATGGTTTCCGCCATCGGATTCGGCGGCATGCGTTTTGATCTGACCAGGTCTCCGGAAGCCAATGCTGATCTGATTAAATATGCGTTCAACAGCGGCATCAACTACTTCGACACCGCTCCTGGTTATTGCGATGATAAAAGCGAAGAAATCTTCGGCATGGGGCTCAGGAAGCTGCCCCGTGACAAGTATTTTGTGGCCACCAAGCTCGGTCCCGCCCATGTGACAAACGAACTGGAGGCTTATGAGAAAGTAAAAAAATCCATCGGACGCATGGGGGTCGGATATATAGATTTTTTCTATGTCTGGTGTATTCGCCGGATGGCAAATTTCGACCTGGCCATGAACAACGGCCTCTATGATGCTCTGCTCAAATGCAAAGCCGAAGGATTAATTAAACATATCTGTTTCTCTTCTCACCAGGAAGGCGCCGGAGTCCGTAAAATCGTCGAAACCGGACTCTTTGAAGGGGTTCTGCTGGGAGCCAATATCCTGAACTTCCCATATCGATGGGACGGAATACTTGCCGCGAACGAGCACGGTCTCGGCGTTGCAGCCATGAACCCGCTTGCAGGCGGACTTATCCCTAAAAACGAAGACAAACTGCAATTTCTCGCTTCACATGGCGAAACCCCGACTGAAGCGGCATTGCGCTTTCTGGTCGCCAACCGGAATATTGCAGTCGCATTGAACGGATTCACCACAACTGAACATATTGATACCGCCTGCCGGGTCGCCGACGCGGAACCGATGACTGATGAAGACATCGCCAGGATCAAGGCGCATATATCCGGAAATATGACGAGAATATGCACGGCCTGCGGCTACTGCGAGGAATGTCCTGAAGATATTCCGATTCCGGCATACATGCAGATATACAATGACAAGGCGGTTTTCGGTAAAACAGACGATGAACTGGTCAAGTCCATGAAGTTTCAACATGAATGGGGTATGCTGGTGGAACCCCGCGGCAGCGCCGCCGCCTGTGTCGCCTGCGGCAGATGCGAAGAGTCATGCACTCAGCATCTGGACATCATCGCCCGGCTCCGGGAAGTCGCAGAATGGGAAGCCAGGTCACAGGAACTGAACAAGGCAAAGTAACGCAACAATATATTCAGAGGTCTATCATGCAGGATGAGCCGATTCACAGAAATAGTGTTTCCAGGATGCTGTTTATTAATTCCGGATTATGGATGCTTTTGTTTCTGTACAGCATGAAAGGAACCCTGGTTTTCGCCTGGATCATTAATTTTTTCTGCATGGTCGGCATCATTGCCGTCACCTCATTCGGCATCGCGCTGGTTGACGCCATGCTGCTGAAGAAAAGCATTAATAAATTTGCCGGATACCTGCTTTATATCTGTCCAAGTCTTCTTGTCCTGGTCGTGCTGCTGATCTTTCTGCCGGATTTGCAGTTGCCCGGCAAAAGTGTCAATCTGCTCAAATCTCCTTCCGGCCAGTATGACCTGTCATTCCCGATTGAAGATTCATACCGGCAGCTTACGATTTCCAACCGGAAAGGCAAGGTTGAATATCAAGGGGATAAAATCGACATCAACAACGGCAGCAGACTTTACTGGATATGGGATGCCGAGGATAACGCCTGGGTATATGATTGCGGCAATCAGAATGTTTTCGTCTTTACGAAAAAATACGACAAATGGGAAAAGAGCATGTGGGGCGTCGGCACCAGCAGAACCGGAGACCTGGCATTAATCCCGCCCAAAGCCCTTTACCCGGTTAAAGAGCGAGACAAGACCAGCGGGACTGCGATAATCATTAAGCCTGCCTCTGACAAACCGGCCTCTGACAAACCGGCCGCTGTCAGCGCTCCGCCCGCGGAGAGCGAATAAACTCAATCACGTCCTGATATTTCAGCGGTCCACCGAAAATGTCCAGGGCTGAACCAATGGTGAAAGCCACCCTGCCCCGCCCTTTGTCATTAATAATCTTTACATCATCCAGCGACCTGATGCCGCCGGCATAAACTGAAGGTATCGGACAATGTTCCGCCATTATTGCAAGCAGATTCTCATCAATTCCGGCCTGTCTGCCTTCAACATCCACCGCGTGAATCAGGAATTCGCAGCAGAAGTCAGCCATGAAGCCCAATGTGTCGGCATTGACTTTCCAGTTGGTAAACTTCTGCCAGCGGTCGGTAACAATATAATACTCGCCATCCTTGAAGCGGCAGCTCAGATCCAGCACCAGACGTTCACGGCCAAGCAGCTTAAAAATCCTTTCCAGATTGATCCGGTTAAGTTCGCCATTGGCAAAGATATAAGAGGTCAGGATTATCTGTGAAGCTCCGGCATCCAACCAGTATCCGGCATTCTCCGCAGTGATCCCTCCGCCAACCTGAAGACCGCCTGGATAAGCGCCCAGCGCCTCCATGGCTGCGGTTTCATTGCCTGGGCCGAGCATAATCACATGTCCACCGGTCAGGCCGTCGCGCTTATATAATTCCGCGAAATGCGCCGGGCCGTTTTCCGAAACAAAGTTCGTCTTTACGGTACGGTCATCATCAGTCAGGCTGGAGCCGACAATCTGCTTGACTTGACCGCCATGCAGATCGATGCAGGGTCTGAATTCCATTAATCTTACCTTCTATCTATTATATCAAATTCTACCGTCAATCCCGTAAGTTACAACTGAAAAAAGGTTATTCAACCTGCAAATCGGGATTACACCCACCATACAAAAAAATGGCGGGCAGTTGGGGACTGCCCGCCGGGGGAAAAAGGAGGGGATCAATAACTAATTATTTAAGTCGTAAGCCAATTTCTCAGTGCTGATACTCAGCAGCAACTGCGGATTCTGTTCCGCCGCTTTCTGCCATTCCTCCCGGTACTGTTCCGGAAACTGCACTGACATTGCGCTGACAAGTTCTGTCATCTGTTGACGTTCTGCCTTCTTTTCATCGCTGCCGCTCACTCCGGAACCGGCGCCCAGTAGAAAAAGAGACAGCACGGTGATAACAGCAAAAATCGTAACCCTGCCTTTTCTGTCGTTAGAGATGAACATTTTTTCGTTCTCCTTTTCTTTAGTTTCTATTGTATGTTATCGCCAGGAAGCAGGTCTGCGGCCATTTCGCGTTCACCTTTTTCTCTGGCATGCTCGTTCATTCTATCTATTTCTTCCGCCCAGCGTTCGGTATTCCATATTTCTATGCCAATCTCAACGCCGACTACAAATACTTCGCTGCCCGGATTCACCGCGGCATACTCGCGGAACGCCTGAGGAAGCGTCACTCTGCCCTGATTGGAAATACTCTCAGGACTGCTCATCGCGCCGAATCGGCGCATTGAACGCCGGAAAACCATGCTGTTCGCGGCTTTCGCGGCAGGCAATGTCTCCTGACGGCGCATTTCGAGATAAATCTCCTCCGGATAGATCGCTATAGCGCCTTCCGGAAGACAATGCATCACAACCTGTCCGCCACACTTCCCGGTGAAATCAGCCACGACCTTCGGACTTAACTTCAATCTGCCGTTGGCGTCTACTGAACACCGGTCCTGTCCACAGAAAGACAACACTTATTCAGGTCTCCATTCTACTATTACGTTCCATATTAATCCATTATAATCCATTTTAGTCCAAAATTCAACACATTTTCAAAAAATAATTCAATCTTTTTTATATTTGAG
>JBAWXM010000317.1:0-6216 GCA_037144075.1 Lentisphaerota bacterium
TCTGGATTCTGTCTTCTGAATTCCCGCAAAACGCGAGTTTTGCAATTGGCTCTATCCATTAATGCCCTTTTACTGAAAGTTTTTCAGGCGGAACATGATGGTTTGATACAGCGCTTTGAAAACAGTAGCCAATGTTATATTCTTGGAGTAATAACCGGAACCGGATTTGGTTTTGCTGGTCTCGATTTGCATTTCATGCATGGCGATCTGCCGGCGGCAGGCTTCGCCGGTGATGATCAGGTTGGGGGCATAAGTGTTTTCGGGTATTTTTTGAAAGATGTCCCGGAAGGCGTTGCAAAACATCAGGCGGCAGGGCGAATTGACGTCGAAAATACCGCGCTTGAACAATAATGCAATGATTATGCTGGAGAGCGAGGAAATGATCAGATGCTCAATGCTCAGCGTCCGTTTTCTTCTGGCGACGATGAAATAATATGTCCGGCGCATTCCCCACATCCGTCCGAAATTTTTGAAACTTGCCTCATTGCTGGAATCGGTCAGGAAAATCCATTTGGCCGAGGCATTTTCGCGGCAGCCCAGAAGCAAAGTCGGGCCATGTCCGGTATTGGCTTTGAAGTGCGGAGTTATTTTGGGGTTGGATGCTGCCAGTTCTTTGATAATCTTTGGCGTATTATCAGTGGAGCCGTCGTCGTAAATATGAAATTCGTAATTGATATCAAGCTGTTTCAACAGGTATTCCCAGTCAGTCACGGCCTTGCTGATAGTTGCCTGTTCATTATATACAGGCATGACTAAAGCCAGTTCCACAATATATTGATCCATAGCTTGTCCTCCTAAAAATATTTTTAACCACTGTATCCATTGACGATGCACATAATTTGGGAGTTATGGGAATAATTAATGGGAATAATGGGACTTGAAAAAACATTGCTGGCTATTGCCAGTTCTCATACCTCCCATACTTCTCATACTTCCCAATTCACGTCCCCAAACTTTAGCACTTTAGCACTTTAGCACTTTAGAACTTTAGCACTTTAGAACTCTTATTTGTATATCTTGTACTGTGCGGCCTTCGCCCTGAAATTATTTAAGGGCTTATCCCAGGCGGCGACGATGGTTTTATAGTTTTCGCCGGCCATGACCATTTCCCTGACTCTGGCAGTGCCGATGGCTTTGTCAAAACCGTTGAATTTCTCCGGCTGCCATATAAAATGTTTTGAATAATATTTCTGGAGATAACAGAGGATGGCGATTGTCGCCACGATCGGGCGGCAGTTGGCGTCAGTCACAGATATTTTGACGCCGTGAATCAGCTTGCCGGCCATGAATCCTTTGGCGGGCATATAGCTGAACGGAATAAACCGGATTCCCGGAATGTGCTGGGCGGTAAGGTAGGTGGCCATATGTTCGGCATCAATCCACGGGGTCGCAATGATTTCGAATGGCGCAAAACCCAGCCCGATATTGGCTTGTCCCAGAGTGCCGATGGTGCCGGTGATGCAGTAGTCCTGCGCGGAACGCGGAGTGGGCACGTTCGGGGAAGTCGGCACCCAGGGCAGGCCGGTATCCGCCCACAACATGTCGCGGCGGTAATTTACCATCGGAACCACATACAGTTTGCAGTTGATATTATGCTCCTTGTTCAGATACCGCGCCAGTTCGCCGGCAGTCAGCCCGTAGCAGTACGGAATCGGGTAAAGCCCGATGAAAGAACGGAATTTGTTTTCAATGATCGGGCCGTCCATGGCCACTGCTCCCATGGGGTTGGGCACGTCCAGCACGATAACCGGTTTCCCGGCGGCCGCGCATGCCCGCATGCATTCGGCCATGTGCCAGATATAGGTATATGAACGGCAGCCGATATCCTGGATGCTGTAAATCAGCACGTCAATCTTGTCCAGCGCTTCTTTAGTCGGGCGGTGGTCTTTGCCGCCGTGCAGCGAATAAACGATCAACCCGGTTTTCGGGTCGCGGGTGTTGCCGAAGTTTTCGCCGGCCTTGATGTCGCCGCGGATGCCGTGCTCCGGCGCGAACAGCGCCTGCAAATTAACATTGGGGTTGGCTTTGAGCAGATCAACCGTCGCCTGTTTGTTCGAATTGACGCCGGTCTGATTGGTCAGCAGCCCCACCCGCTTGCCCTTAACCAGATCGGTATGCTGTTCCAGAAAAACTTCCAGTCCATTGGTGACTTTCCCGTAGGCACTGCTTATCATCATAATACATCCAACGGCCAAAAACATCTTCAAAGACAGCCTGCGGCCTTTGAACGCAACTTTATTCCAGTCCATACATATCCTTATTCTGCATTGTTTTTAATCTTAAAAAACTTACATGGCAATCTTGAATATTTCCATTACCGATGTTATCTTAATAGACTTTTTTTTAGTATGAAGGCTTCAGGCCCCACTTTCAATAGTGCTTGACACCTGAAGCCGGATAAAACATGAACTCTTAACAAATAGGAGCAAGGGATGGCAACTGCAAGTCAGGCGAAACACAAATTCTGTCGTAGAATCGGACAGTGCGTTTGGAGTGATCCAAAATGCCCGAGCGCGAAACGTCCGTACCCCGCGGGCCAGCACGGCAAAACCGGCCGCAAAAAGAAACTTTCCGGATACGGCGAACTGATGATGGAAAAACAGAAACTCCGCGCCCATTACGCGATTTCTGAAAAACAGCTCGTTCTCGCTTTCCATAAAGCGAAACAGGGCGAAGGCAAGACCAACGAAAAACTGATCCGCAGCATTGAACAGCGTCTGGACGCGTTCCTGTACCATAGCGGTTTCGCTCCGACCATTTTCGCGGCGAAGCAGTTTATCACCCACGGACATATCATGGTTAACGGCAAAAAAGTTGACCGTCCGTCATATCAGATGCAGGAAGGCTTCAGTGTTACCATTAATGCTGAGAAGTCTCCCGCCATCGCGGAAATTGCGAAGAAAACCAATTCCACCGTTCCCGGCTATATCATGGTCGAGACCGAAGCATTGAAAGCCACGCTGGTGCGTATCCCGGAAATCTCTGAGATTCCGGTCAACGCCAATATCATGAGCGTTGTTGAATACTACGCCCGCTAATCTGATTCTTCAGAAGCGCCAAAACCCGGAGCCCTCAAAAGCCCCGGGTTTTTTATTGCCGGAATATTGCGATTGTTGCAGTTCCGGATTGTATTTCATAAAACCGAAGTTCTATGTTTTCATCTAATGGAAGCCGTCCGCTCAGTGTTTGCCGGTGCTGCCGAAGCCGCCGGCGCCTCTGCCGGATTCCGACAGCTCGTCCGATTCGACGAAGTCCACTTCCGGCAGTTCGCAGATCACCATCTGGGCGATGCGTTCGCCGCGCTTGATGTGGAACGGTTCGCGTCCGGCGTTGTACATGATGATGCCAACTTCGCCGCGATAACCGGCGTCAATGGTTCCCGGCGAATTGGTCAGCGTGATGTCGTGTTTCAGCGCCAGTCCGCTGCGCGGCCTGACCTGCGCCTCGAAACCGGCGGGCAGTTCGATAAACAGGCCGGTGGCTACGAGCTGGCTGCGTCCGGGTACCAGTTCCATGTCCACCCTGGATCTAAGGTCGAAAGCGGCGTCGTCATGATGCGCCCGCTGCGGTTTGAGGTCTTCGCTGCCTTCCAGCATCTTGAATCTGACAGTAACTCTGGTTCCCATTTTCACTCCGTTGCGATTATTGGCGTTGAGTTTGAATTATTGATTACTTGGTTTACTGTATACTTATACCGATTTGCAATCTTAAAGCAAGTAATGACAAGAGCAATTTTGAGAATTATTTGGAAACGGCGACGGAAGCCCGATATGAATATCGGGGGATGGAGCGGTTTTCAAATAAACACAAAAGGGCTTTGCCGCGAAGCGGTTGCGTTCCCGCCATGCCGGATATGTGCTGTACGAGTTCAGCCGCTGCCCTGGTAGCGCCAGCCTCATCCAGTTCATCCCGGCAAAGACGGAATCCGCAATCCTTGCTCGTTATAAGATTGCAATGCGGTATTGGAGGGACATATTTCAAACGCAAGTATTCAGAGAGACGGGTAAAGCAGCTATGCGAATTATCGAATTACTAAATACCGCCGCGCGGTCCGATGCGTCCGACCTGTTTATTTCGGCAGGCAAGCCGCCGTATGTCCGGCAGCTTGGCAAAGTCCTGCCGCTGGAGGCAATCCCCGTTACGGCGGAGGAAATCGAAATTTTTCGCCGGAAAGCGCTGCTGCCGGGGGCGGAGGAAAAGTTCAACGCCTGCGGCAGTTACGATACCGGGTTTTCGCTGGAGCAGGGGTTCCGTTTCCGGATCAACTTTCTGATTCAGCAGGGCTTGCCGGGCATGGTCGCCCGCCCCGTGCAGCTCGGCAGCGACCTGTCGTTTGAGAAACTCCAGTTGCCGGGCGTCATCCGCGAACTGTCCGATCTTCCCCGCGGGCTTATCCTGATCGCCGGTTCCGCCGGCAGCGGCAAATCAACGACGATGGCCGCCATGATCAACCATATCAATAATCACTTTGAAAAGCATGTGGTCACCATTGAAGACCCGATTGAATATATTCATCACGATATAAAAAGCCTGATCACCCAGCGCGAAATCGGCGCCGACACCACCTCGTTCTCCGAGGCCTTGACCAATGTTGTCCGCGAGAGTCCGAACGTCATCGTCATCGGCGAAATGCGCGACCTGGTCACCATGCAGACGGCGGTAACCGCCGCGCTGACCGGTCATCTGGTCATTTCCACGGTTCACACGGCGGACGCCGTGCAGGCGCTGGAGAGGATCATCAACCATTTTCCGGAGCATCTGCGGCGGCAGGCGGCCGACGACCTTTCTCTGGCGCTGGAGGGGGTTATCGCCCAGCGGCTGGTCGCCCGCGAGGATCAGCCCGGCATGATTCCGGCGGTGGAAATCCTGCGCGCCACGCCGGTAGTACGTTCGCTGATTGCCGACCGCAATTTTAAAGACCTGGAAACCGCGATCCGCCGCGGCCATGAAGACGGCATGATTACTTTCGACCGGGCGTTGTGCGAAATGCAGAAGTCCGGCAAAATCTCGCTTGAGACCGGTCGCCTTGCGGCGTCGAATCCCGATGAATTCCTGCTGCTGTCGAAGGGCATGGAAAGCGGGATTGAGACTTTCCGCGATCTTACCGGCAAAGAGGAATCCGACACGGACAAGATCAATATCAAGCGGCTGCTGCATTCCGCGGTGGCCAATGGCGCCAGCGACCTGATTATCAGCGCCGGCTGCCGCCCGACGGTCCGGCTGGACGGCGAACTGGTGGCGATGGACACGGACACTATGACTTCCGCCGACACCAAGCGGCTGCTGTTCAGTATTCTTTCGCCAAGACAGCGGGCTGATTTTGAAGAAAACCGGGAAATAGACTTTGCCCTGACCGTCCATCTGAAGCGCAGCGACGCGCCGGATGAAGCCCGGCCGGATCAGCGCCGTTTCCGCGTGAACGGCTTTTACCAGCGCGGCAACGTCGGCACGGCAATCCGCGTTATTTCCCAAACCATACCATCTCCGGAGGAATTGAAGATTCCGGCGGCGGTCGTCGCCCTTACGGACAAGAAACACGGCCTGATTCTGGTCACCGGCCCGACCGGGCACGGCAAAAGCACCACCCAGGCCAGCCTGATTGACCGGATCAACTCCAGGCATGGCTGTCATATCATTACGGTGGAAGACCCGATTGAGTACGTCCATCAGAACCGCAAAGCGGTCATAGAACAGCGCGAAGTTCACGCCGATACGCTGAGTTTTGCCAACGCCTTGAAGTATGTGCTGCGCCAGGATCCGGACGTGATACTGGTCGGCGAAATGCGCGATACCGAGACCATTGCGGCCGCGCTGACCGCGGCTGAAACCGGGCATCTGGTCATGGCCACGCTGCACACGAACAACGCCCCGCAGAGCATTGACCGCATCATTGACTCGTTTCCCGCGCACCAGCAGAACCAGATAAGGCTGCAGCTGTCCGGAACACTGCTCGGAATCGTTGCCCAGCGGCTTATTCCGCTCAAGGACGGGCGGGGCAGGGTGGCGGCTTTCGAAGTCATGCTCGGCACGCCGGCGGTGCAGTCGCTGATCCGGGAAGGCAAGACCAGCCAGTTGCAGTCCGTCATCGAAACCAGCTTCAAAGACGGCATGGTCACGATGGAAAAAGCGATGATGGAACTCTATAATAAGAATCTGATTTCAAGGGAAAATGTCAACAGCCTGCTGAAGAACTTCAAACAGGACAAAGCGTATTAA
>JBAWXM010000318.1:0-6195 GCA_037144075.1 Lentisphaerota bacterium
TCTGATCCTGTTTATTCTGATCCTGTTTATTCTGATCCTGTTTATTCTGATCCTGCTTTTGATCCTGTTTCTGCTGCTGTTGCTTTCTGGCTTCTTCAGTCTTTTTACGAGCTTCTTCCTGCTTCTTCTTAAGTTCTTCAATTTTCTTGCGCAATGCGGCAATCATATCGCGGTCAAATAAAAGTTTCTGCTGGTCAATGGCTACTTCTGCGCGGTTCTGTTCCAACTGGACAGTGCCGGATTCGGCAATTTTCTGATCTTCCGCAGTCTTTTTAACTTCCGGATTCTTAGAATCTTTTGCAGATTTTCCGGTATCCGGCTGAACGGTTTTTATGCTCATGGACTTTACATACATTTCTTCCGCTTTATCCAGTATTTTTTCCGAGCCGGAAAGCTTTTCCAGGGCGCCGTCCAGATTCTGTCCCTTCACCTGCTCGACGCTCTGCATCATTTCCTGGCGGGCCTTATTGTGTTCAATCACGCCGAGATTCTGGTAAGCCCTTGCCCGCACCGCCGGATTTTTTTCTGACATGTTTATCGCCTGCTCGTACAATTTTGCGGCGCTTTCATCTTTTCTCAACTGCAAGTCATGTCCTTCATTATATGTCTTAACTGCGTCCGGCAATGCGGCTGCCGGCTTGTCTTTGACGGATTTTTTATCCTGAACTGCCGGTGAAGTTTCATCGGCGGCGTCGGATGGCAGCGCGGCTGCCGGTTGCGCCGCGTCAGTTGCGGCGGCATCGTTGTCTGCGGCTTTTGCGCCGGAGGCGGCGATCAATAAACCCGGCAGCAAAAAGAGCAGCAGCGCTTTGCGCGGACGAAGGGGAGTTTCACGTTCGGAAAGAATGAACCAGACCAGCAGCAGCGCCAGCGACAATCCGAGCGGGTAATATAATCTCTCGATCGGTCTGGTCCGGATGCCTTTATCCATGTCTTTGGGAACCAGGGCTTTGATCCGCTGGCGTATCTGGTCGAGTCCGGGGTCGGTAACAGTGCTGCGGACATAAATGCCGCCGGTTTCTTTGGCCAGTTTGACCAGTTGCTGCTCATTAAGTTTAGTTTTGACCAGATTGCCGGCCGCGTCGCGCATGAATGCCGGAGTTTCCCCCGGTCCGCGTTTTATCGGAATGACCGCCGGATTGGCCGGATCGCCGAGCCCCACTATGAATAACGGTATTTTCTGGTTTCTGAGCGCATCCAGCACGCGGGAACTGTCGCCGGAAAGCTCGTCGCCGTCAGTGATCAGGACGATTGCGCGGTTGGTGCTTTCCGCGGCGTCGAACGCCTTGACCGCCGTTTCCAGGGCAAGCTGCAGATTGGTGCCGCCGAGCGGAATACTCGATGTATTAAGTTCGTCAACATATTGAATGAAACTGGTTTTGTCGGTAGTCATCGGGCATTCCAGAAAAGCGTTTCCGGCAAATGCCACCAGTCCGAAGCGGTCGCCGTTGGAGTCGTTGACCAGTTGCCGCAGCAGCCACTTGGCATGTTCAAGCCTGGACGGTTGAATATCCTCGGAGAGCATGCTTTTCGAGACGTCAAAAAGAATCATTACATCCCGGCCTTTGGCTTCGTAGGGAATCAGTTGCGAACCCCAGTAAGGTCTGGCCACTGCCGCCATAAGCAGTAAAATTCCGGCGATGAACAGCCAGAGACGCAGCGATCTGCGGGCAGGGGAGATTAAAACATGTTCCGGGTCATTCCATCTGACGCCGAGCAGCGATTTGAGCACTTGTGAACGTCTTACCCTGGCGCGCCAGATTAGAAGCAGAACCGCGAGCACGACTACCGGGATGAACCATAATATCAGATTATTCAAAAAATTCATATTCACCTTCCATGCCCGCTGAAATCAGGCTTTTCCTGAGTTTATACCCTGTACCGGCAGTTTCATGCTGCCGGAAGTTATAATATGATTTCATCAGGAAAAGACAAGCGAAATACCATCAGTGTTCAATGCTTTTAGAATTTTTTTCGATTTTTTACCGGGCTCTTGCCTGATTTCTTCTCGCTCTTCCTGCCCGGCTTGACTTTGGCTGCCGACTTGCGGAGTTTGTCGGTGGAACGCGGGGCTCTGCCCGGCTGTTTGCCGGGTTTCTTCGCCTTGGTTCTATCCGGCTTATTCTCCGGCTTGCCGGTGGTCTTTCTTTCGTCTTTTTTGTCAGCTTTGCCTGTCGGTTTCCTGAGTTTGTCAGTTGTGCGCTCGGTTCTGATGCTTGCGACTTTCTTCGGTCTGGCGCGCAGTTCCACCACAATCGGCAGACCGGTAAAGTCGAACGCCTGGCGCAGGCAGTTTTTGAGGAATATCAGATAATTGTCGGCGCAATAGACCGGCTGATTGACGAACAGCAGGAATTTCGGCGGCTCGTTGCCGATCATTGAGCAGTAATAAAGTTTAAGCGGCGCCACTCCCACTACGGGCGCCGAATTGCGGGCAAAGGCGTCCAGCAATATTTTATTGACCAGCGAGGTCGGAATTTTCACTTCCATCTGGGCCATTACTTCGGCGATCTGGTCCAGCAGCGCGTCCATATTATATTTGCGCAGTGCGCTGGTGAACACCACCGGCGCATAACTGAGATGCGGCAGCGTATAACGGATCTCCTCGATCAACTGCTTCTGCTTGACGTCTTCATCCTCTTCTTTGCACAGATCGAATTTATTGGCAACGATGATACAGCCTTTGCCGGATTCGACAATCGAGGCCGCGATCTTGCGGTCCTGCGAAGTCACGCCGTCTTTGCTTGCTTCCACCAGAAACAGCACCAGCTGTGCCCGTTTCAGCGCTTCTTCCGTGCGCATCATGCTGAACAGTTCGACCACGTTGTCAATCTTGGACCTTTTGCGCAGTCCGGCGGTGTCAATCAGGGCGGCAGGGAGCATCTCGCCTCTGTATTTGATCTCGAAATCAATGTCTATTGAGTCGCGGGTCGTGCCGGCGATATCGCTGACCATCACGCGCTCTTCGCCCAGCATCCAGTTGACCAGCGAGGATTTGCCCACATTCGGGCGGCCGACGACCGCGATGCGGAACGGTGCGGGCTTGGCGTCTTCCTCCTCTGCGTCTTCGAAATCTTCCAGCACCGTGTCCAGCAGTTTGGAAACACCTTTGCGGTGCAGGCATGACACCGGATAAATCTTGTCAAAGCCAAGTTCCGAGAAAATCATTGATTCCGATTCGAATGTCGGATTGTCGCATTTATTAGCTGCCAGCAGCACTTTTTTGCCGATGCCGCGCAGCCGGTCGGTGACTTCGCGGTCCAGCGGCACGATGCCGTCCTGAACGTTGCATACGAAAATCAGCACGTCGGCGCCTTCAATCGCGGCTTCGACCTGCTCCCGGATGCCCGCGTCCCAGATGTCGTCCATCTTTTTAGCCCCGGTAATGTTACCCAGGCCGCCGGTGTCAATCAACTGAAAGTGTTTGCCGTGCCATGACGCGGGCGCCACGACGCGGTCGCGGGTTACTCCGGGCTGTTCGTGAACAATGGACACCCGCCGCCCGACAATCGCGTTGAACAGCGATGATTTGCCGACGTTGGGGCGTCCGACGATTGCCACTACCGGCATCCGTTTTTCCTGGTTTTCAGTTGTTTCATTTTCTGTCATTATCATATCTCCCGAAGCATGTTTATTTCTATAAATGTTATGTTCCGCCCTGTTACAGCAAAAGATTAACCTCTTTGGCGGGATAGAAAAATACATCAGAAGTGCTTGAATTTAAAGGCCTGAAACGAAAATTCCCCGTTAATAATCCGCTAAACTGCAAGCTGATGTTTATTTATTCATTGAAATCAGTTTTGGTAGCACGGCATTCAGCCGATGCAATTTTGAATCCATAAGAGGTGATTATGTAGCCGACGATTAAGCCAATGATGTTATATGGTAATGAAAGCAAAACTACATACCAGCCACTCTCCAACCCTGACAAAGCTCCTCGCAAAATAGCATTCCAGAAAGCATCTCCGTGAACAAAGAAGCCTGCTTGCATATCGTGAATCGTCCAAAGTATTCCTCCAGGAATTGAAGCCATAATGAGCGAAAGTCCAATAATGGCAAAAATGGCAATAGTCCGATACCGCTTGATGAAACACAACCCAAATGTCACTCCCAATGTTGCTATGAGCCCATAAGCGATAGCAACGATGGCGATATACTGGAACGGATGAGCCTCATGATAGGCTAACATTCGATATAATCCGCCAAACACATGTCCTTCTGGAAGAACCGCGTGAAGCAACAGATAACCGATTGAACTGAGAATGAAAGCGCATCCTGCAAAATAAGCGAATAGTTTCAGCGTATGTGATAGAAATACGCTTGTTCGGCGATGCAGGTTGCTGGATGCTTCAGTCATTATCTTCATTTTAAGATAGGCCGTTTTACTCGCTGAAATACGAAACCGGGGGAATGTCGGTCATGGTCTGCAAACCCGGCGGGCAATTCATGATCTGGCGCACCGCGTTGATGACAATGGCGCAGGTGGCGATATCGCCGTTTACCCCGCCCTCAATCTTTGAATCAATATTTGGAATGCCGCTTATCTCCACCCGGTCGCAGGGATCGGGTTCGCCGATCGCAGCCCGGAAAACCATGGTTATTTTTTCTTCGCCGGCGACAATGCCGCGCCCGATCTGCTGCACGCCGGCGGCAAAACCCGGCTGGATGGTGATATCCGCGGTCTTGAGCTCTTTTGCCGCGACGATCGGTGACAGTTCATCCACAGCCCTGTCCAGTTTCCAGCCCATTCTGGCGGCAACCATATACATGGATTCCGTCAGGCCGACATGGCGCAGCGTTCCGGCCAGACGTTTCTTTTCAAATTCATCCAGCGACAGTCCGGCGCCGATTTTCTGCTGGAAAGGCACGCGGCGGAATTCCGCGTTCTGGATGCGGGAGACTTTGATCCGGTCCACCCGCTGCGACACCGCGGTCAGCGCCACCGGCAGCAGATCCATCAGGAAGCCGGGGTTGACCCCGGTTCCCAGCACCGCGACATTCGCGGCTTTGGCGGCGCAGTCAATCCGTCCGGCTATTCTGGGCGAAATCCGCCATGGACAGGACAACTCTTCACAGGTGGAAATCACCGGCACTCCCAGCGCGACAATATCTTCAATCTGCGGCGCAATCCGGCGCATATCGGAAACTGTGCTGAGTATCACCACGTCAAAATCCTTGCGGTTCAGTTCTTTGATGGAGGAAACTATTTTGATGCCGCTGGGTTTGCCGCCGCAGACCACGCCGAGATCCTGTCCGGTCAGCCGCGGATCGCAGTCAACCGCGCGCGTCACTTTGACGCCTTTGCGTTCATTGATAAGATTAACGATCTTGACGCCCAGCGGCCCAAGCCCCATTTGTGCGATTCTTATGGTATGCATAGTCTCACTTTCCTCTTTTTTTAACCTATAAC
Organism: Lentisphaerota bacterium; assembly: GCA_037144075.1. Lineage (GTDB taxonomy): Bacteria > Verrucomicrobiota > Lentisphaeria > Victivallales > Victivallaceae > CAIPAT01. Next base: position 5,411 of record JBAWXM010000318.1, read on the forward strand.
CCGCAGTTATTGTTTATAGGCTGATAAGTTAATATGCCACATTCCTGAAAAAATGAAAGTCCGGAAGCATAATTCCCCGCCGGGTTGGAATCAACCGCCGATACGCGTCTGTGACTGCCGCCACTTGCCAATCCTCATTTTGGACAACCACTCCGAGTCGATAGAGACCCGTTGAACGGGACATTTTTCAGTGTTCATAAACATTCCGGAGTCGTTAGGAGCTGTCAATAAATAAACTTGACAAGTCTCGCGAAATATCCCGAAGAGATTTTGGGAATTGCCGGTAAGGCGCATACCTGAAGGTATGTAACGAACCGGCAAACACAAAGGCATTCGGGAGAAGCGCGAAGATGTAAAGTTTATTTCTTTACGGCTTCTTAGAGACCCGTTGAGCTTAATATTTTTGTTTCCCATGATTTCTCAAACTTTAGCGCTCCCGCAATTGATTGGTTCCGCGACTGCGTGATTAGAACTTCACTTTACCATTCTGGACAATCTGGACACCATAAACAGTTCTAAAATTCGGTCCCGCTTGCGGGTTCCGCGACTGCGGGATCTAAAGTTCTAAAGTTATTTAATCCAGTTTTTAAATCCCAATACTTTAGAACTCCCGCAATTTAGAACTCTAGAACTTCCATTTCGCCACTCCGAGGCATTGGAGACCCGTTGAGCTTAATATTTTTGTTTCCCATGATTTCTCAAACTTTAGCGTTCCCGCAATTGATTGGTCCCGCGACTGCGTGATTAGAACTTCACTTTACCATTCTGGACAATCTGGACACTGT
>JBAWXM010000319.1:0-6195 GCA_037144075.1 Lentisphaerota bacterium
ACAAATTGCAGACTTACTGGTTTCTCAATTTATGGAAAGGTGTTTTCCTGGCGCTATCCGGAGTTTTCATCGTGCTGATTTATCTCCAGTGGCTTAAACGCGGCGCGCATGAAGATTTCAGGCAGAAATCAGCAGATTAACGCGGGACGTGATAAAAAAACGGCTTCAAATCCTGAGATTTGAAGCCGTAACAGTATTAGCATAAAAGTTGGTGAATTATTTTTTTACCGGGGGCGTTTCACTGGTCAGTCCGAGTTGGCCTTTCAACCATTCAGTCTGATAATCGCTAAACCGCTTTGACTGTGAATGTCCCATGTCCGGTTCATTGAAGATCATTTTGGGAGAGTGAATGGTGTTGTAGGCTGCATAGACTGAACTTGGCGAACAGGTGGTGTCGATAAAGCCGACCGAGACTATTATCGGACAGGTGATACTGCGGGCAAAATTGACGGCGTCAAAATATCCGGACATTTTCAATTTCTCCGGATCATTATTGGTAACCACCCGCGGCCATCCCGGACTTCTGTCCAGTTTGTAGGCTGCATGATCGCACAGCGCTGGAACATTGGCCGAAGCTGCTTTGATATTTTTATTAAGTCCGGACATGATCAGGGTGAATGCCCCGCCCTGGCTGCTGCCGAACATCGCAACATGCTCTTTGTCAACGTCGGGGCGTTCCGCCAGCCAGTTGATTGCGCGGTTGATGCCGAGAATTGATTTTTTGAAATAATATTTGTCTTTGTCCGGCGCCCCCTGGTGACAATATGTTAATGGCTTATTCAGTTCGTCGTATATTTTCCTGGCTTCCGCGGGATTGCCGGTCGGCGGGTCATATTGATGAACGTTCATGAGCAGCACGATCACGCCGTTTCTGACCCAGCCGGTATCCGGATTGCAGTGGCCGGGGCCGGCGCCGGGAACATTGACCAGTGCCGGGAACGGGCCTTTTTTGTCTTTCGGCACGGACAGGAAACCGTAAATACGGGTATTGTCAATATTGGCGAAACTGATTTTGAAGCAATCGAATTGGGGCGTGGAGAATTTAGGCAGCGGTTCCAGCTTAACATCCGGCGGGATCTTATCCATGTCCTGAATCCCGTCATCCCAGAATTTTTTAAAATCTTCCGGCAGATTGGCCGCCGCCTGAATTTTTTCCGGATCAAAACCGGCTCCGGCATAGCCTCTGCTGTCTTTATCCAATACCACTGCGCATTGCAAAAATCCGGGCACAGGCATGGTGCCTTCAACTTTGAACGGATTGTTTTGGGCGAGATCAATCTCCTGGCTTGAAATAGTTTTCATGCCGTCATTGCTGAGCCTTACAGTAGCCTTGCCGGAGGTCAGTGGCTTGTCATCTTTTGTGATTGTTCCCTGAAATATCACCTTCTCGCCGCATTTGTACAGCGCGTCCTGGCGGTCGGTTGCAAGTTTTATCCTGGCGGGGGTAACTTTTGCCGTCTCGGCGGCAATAGCCCCGAATTGGCAAAACGTGCTTAATACTGCGGCGGCGGTGAATAACATTAAACTTGTCCGGTTCATAAAACATCCTTTCTTTAGTAATTTAAATACATAGAGAACCTTTTTTAACCATAAAAAGAACGAAAAAAGTACATTTTTTATTACAGAGCACAGAGAAGACTTTTTCCCCACTGATTAGAAGCGTGAAGACAGAGAAATAAGAGCCTTCAGTATATAACTGCAATCATCGCAGTTATATACTGACGGCTGGTTTTACCTCTGTGTTCTTGTGCCCTCTGTGGTAAATAATGCTTTGTTTTATTCTTTCTCCTGACTTTTGACTCCTGCTGCTTACTTTATGACTTGTTCTGCACTAATTTAGAGTAGATTTCCAGCGTTTGTTCCGCACAGCGTTTCCAGCTGAATTTCATCAGGATATCGTCCGTTGATTTATAGTTGAATGAGTTCTTCAGCTCGCCGAAAAAGAAATCAAGCATTGCCATACTCCAGTCGTTGACGTCATCCGCGTTGAGAAAAATCGGATAACCATCGCCGATTTCGCGCAGCACGGGAATATCGGAACACAATATCGGCAGCTCATACCGGATTGCCTCCAGCAGCGGAATGCCGAACCCTTCGTAAAGCGAAGGGAACACAAATAATGCGGCTTCGCGGTAAATATCCGCTATCTGTGCAGATGGCATATAGCTCAAATGACGGACTTTCTCAGTTAGGCCCCAATTCTTTATGAAAGAATCCAGCCTGACTCCATCGCCGCGGTCCGGCCCGATAAAGGTGAGGGGGGGGATGGCTGGTTGTATTGCCAGCGCATGCCGGTAAGCCGTCAGCAGCATCAACTGGTTTTTGCGGTGCTCAATCGCGCCGACGCAGATGATGCCATTGCGTTGTTCGGTTGGTATTTCCACCGGTCTGTCATCTAAAACAGCAGGGGCAAGAAGCGTGACGGCTATTTTTTCAGCAGGAATATGCAGGTATTTTTGCAGCTCGGAAGCGGTAAATTTTGAGTTGCAGATAAAAAAGTCGGAATTCTTGGCGGTCCATTTAATCAGGCGGTTGAAAAAAAATGATTGCGGGAAATTGCATTTGAACGGGTAGATTAAAGGATAAAGATCATGAATGGTGCTGACCGCCGGAATGCTGATCCGCGGCGGCATCCCGGTGGTGCAGGTGGCATGAAAAATGTCCGCACGCTGACGTATCAGCTCGCGGTTCAGCCTGAACGCTATGCCCAGCGACTGCTTGAAATAAAAGTAAGAGACCGGTTTGAATTCAGGGCCGAAATCAGGCCCTGTCCATTCCGGAGTGCTGTGAAACAGCAGGAATTCATGGCCGGTATTCATCTCCGCAAACATGCGCAGCAGATTCAGCACATACTGGCCGAAACCGGTGGCGTTGCCCTGGGCTAAAGTTGCTTCAATCGCAATTCTCATTATCACTCTTGTCTTTCAAATTTAAATCCGGAGGACAGATCACTGCCGTTCAGTTTGAAATTTCGTACCGGATGAGGAGTTGCCGGCAATGGAGAATCCCACGTTTTGGGACATCCGTCAGTCGTTTGATTTAGCGGATAATATACTTTAATTCCCGGCTCAATGGTAAAATACCCCAGCTGGGCGAATACAGGTATGGCATATCCACGGCCTAGTCTGAAAACCATGTCGTGGTTTCTGCTTATCCATAGAACAGAAGGTAAAATCGCGCAGACAAACAGCAGCAGCGTTTTAATTTTACGTTCCTGCCCGGAGTAAATGTTATCAAAAGCGATGATCACGCTGAGAAATGCCAGTATCCAGAAAAGCGCTCCGGCAAACCGGATATCCGGCGCGGTCATAAACCAGAAGGCCAGCGCTCCGGCCGGAGGAATAAAAACAGTCAGGAAGCGTCCCGGTTGATAATTATGATTGAAAAATAGGAGCCTTATAACAATTATCATGGAAGCCGCAATGGTAATTAATGTTGTGAACATTACAGACCAGTTTCTCAGGAACAGTCTTTTTGCCCATGAATTCAGCCAGTTCCAGCCTTGAAGTATCTCCTGGCTGTTGTCTTCCCTTACCCTGGCAAAACGTTCAATATTGTCCAGTTCCAGTCTTCGCATTTGTTCCGGCACTTTCCATTCAACGTTTACCGGCATTAAAGCCAGCGGATAGACCGGATAGCCGCTGTAGATGATGCCGCGTGTTATCCAGACGCTTCCCAGAAGCATTGCGAATGCCAGCGGCAGCATTATTCTTCCGGTTTTGCGGCGGAAGCTGCCGGGCGCAAAGCGGGAGTAAAGCCAGATGGCAGTCAACACTGATATGGCGCCGACACAGGCTGCGCTGAGTTTTACGGTAATGGCGGCGGCGGAAAGAATAATGATGAAGCCCAGTTCAGAGCTGCCGCCGTCATCCGGAATGTTCTCCAGAAAACGCAAAAAATGATAGATCAGGATTATTCCGGCAAGGTATGCCATCATATCCGGAGTCGGAGCTGCGGTTAAATATGTCCATGACGCCAGAGTCGCCAGCACCGGCACAAACAGGATAAGGAAAAAACTCGATTTCGAGTCTATTTTCTTCAGGAGGATAAAGTTTCTAAGCAGATACGTTCCCTGAGCCAGCAGCATAAACAGCAGCAGCGCATTGGCCAGATGATATCCTTTGTTGAAAAATGGGAAAAAGTTGAGCAGCGCCGGGAGAATAAAAAACGACTGGTTGAAAGCCAGTCTGCCGTGGAGATTCCCCAGCCCCGGCACAATTGCATATTCATTCAGCCAGCGGACAGAGTTGAAATGATAAAGGCCGCTGTCAACGTTATCCGGCATTTGCATGGAATAATTTGACACCAGCCACCAGAGCGACAAAAACAATATTGCCAGCATTGGAAAATTCAGCGCATTTCTGAATATTTTGCGCGGATTAAGGAAGCGGCAGAATCCCCAGATTCCGATTGGCAGCAGCAGGCAGGAAGCAACCCAGTTCACCGGCAGCAGTAAATTCCAGATCTGAAGCAGTAACAATATAACGGCAAAACCGAGCCAGAAACAAGCGAATAAAAACTCCTGTCCGGGGAAATCGATTTTGCTGATTTTCGCAAGGATCCCGCCGAAGCCGGTGATGGCTGCGCAGATAATAATTCCGAGAAATATTTGGTATAACAGATCCGCCATAAATCAAATTACCTGTCGTTTATAACGAAAACTTATGACAATAAATTTAAAGAGCCAGATGAATTTTAACATCGCCAGTCTTTTGATGATCCTGTCGAATACTATCCAGCAGACGGCCGGAATATAGTGCCTGGCGTATTTTGACGCGAAATATATAACTGAATGGAACTCGTAATATGCCTTGACAATTGATTCCGACGAACTGCCTTCCATATGCAGGATTTTTGCCTCGCCGGCCACTGCCAGCGTCCAGCCGTGTTGTTTCAGCCGGAAACAGAGATCAATGTCTTCCCAGTACATGAAAAATCTTTCGTCGAAAAGTCCGGTCTGTTTCAACGCTTCAGACCGCAGCAGCATGCTGGCGGCAGTCAGGTAGTCCGGCATCTCGCCCGGGCTGGCGGCGTGGAGGTTGCAGGTGTAGAACCGGCGCATATTGACTTTGCCGCCGCCCCATGCCAGAACCGTTTCATTATCAAAGCTCAGTATCTCGGTTCCGGCAGCGCCGATTCCGGGTGATTCCGATATTTTACTTACCAGCAGACTCAGGGTATCTGCCATGACCTCCGTGTCATTATTCAGCAGCCAGACGAATTCCGAGCCGTTTCCCATGGCGCGTCTGATGCCGGGATTGTTGCCTTTGCCGAAGCCGAAATTGGCGCTGTTCCGGATCAGTACGGTATCCGGGATGATTGAAGTAATTTCAGCCGGCGGCGGTGAATCGGAAGCATTGTCCACCAGGATTACCTCGAAATCAGGATAATCAAGCATGGACAGGGAATTCAGGCACTGAGCGGTTATTGCCCACTGATTCCAGTTCAAAATTACGATAGATACTTTGCCGGGTGTCATTTAATAAAATTAATCATATTCTTGAGTTTTCTCTTCAATTTTGCGACGGTGTTATAAGCAAAATAAAATATTTGCGCTGCTGTGCGGTATATTTTTATTTGTAAAAATTTTTCATTGTTAACTACTCGCTGCAATTCTCTTCCGCGTTCAATGGCTAATGAATGCAATGAAACTATTTTGGAAAAGAATAAATATGGATCGCAAATGATATTGATGTCGAAGGATATTTTTTCCGGCATGTCCAGCAGTTCTACTTCTCCGCCTGAGCTGATTCTTAACGCTAAATTAGGGGGCGGCTGATATATTTTTCTCTCATAATCGTTCCCGCACGGCATATGATTGCCTTCGTGAATGTAGCCCCCGAGATAATAATTATGCTTTGACATGGAAAGAGTTTTCTGGATGTATTGCCAGTCTTCCAGGCTGATCAGATTATTCCTGAACCATACATTATCTTGAAATTTTTCAAGAGGATAAAAACATCGGAACTCATGTTCTGAAGATAAATATTGGTTTGAAGTTAGATTGAGCATTTCAGCCAGCTCATGCATATTTGATTTACAAAGAACCGTAATGTATCTGAGTTTGGGCGAGTTCTTGTTTTTGGAAAATATATCAACGATTCGTTTAAGATTGTCGATGAACACTTCAAATTTAGCGCCGCGCCGCAAGTCTTCAAATACTTCCGGTTTAAGCGAATCCAGTGATATATTAAT
>JBAWXM010000320.1:0-6191 GCA_037144075.1 Lentisphaerota bacterium
GAAAGCGCATTGCGCCGGTGATTATGCGGACAACTGGTGACGCGACGGGTGGCGGGATTAGTGAGTTTTTTTTAATTCGTTATTTTTGATGAGAAAAATGAATTTCCACTTGACACGAAACTGGTTTCGTAATATAATAAATACATACAAGGATAAGACGCGGAAAGAATGTTAAAAATTAATATTAGTTGGTAACTGACGGCGCGCAGTACGAAAGACAATGAAAGAAATAAACATAAACGATATCGCGAGAAAGCTTGGGATAGCCAAGTCCACTGTTTCAAAGGCGCTGAATAACCGTTCAGATGTCGGAGAGAAAACTAAAGCAAGCGTCAGACAGCTTGTTGAAGAGCTCAATTACGCGCCGAATCATTTTGCCCAGGCGCTCAATTTTCGCAAGAGTAAACTTGTCGGCATAATAATGCATGATGAACTGCGCGATGAATTTTTCGCCCAGGTAGTATGGGTCATTACAGTTGAACTGCAGCAGCATGGATATGCCACTATTTTTGCCTCTTCGCAAAAATCAGCAATACAGGAAAAAACAATCATCAGGGATCATGTGAACCGTTTCATGGACGGATTCATTCTTGTTCCCTGCGCCGAAACAGACGTCCAGTTTGTAAATGACATCATCAGTCAGGGCTATAAACTAGTAACGGTAGATAATTATGTGAAGGGAATCAATGCGCCTTTTATCGGGACTGACTTTGCCACGGGTTCATATCTTGCGACCAAGTATCTGCTTGATGCCGGACACAGGCAAATTGGTCATCTCGCCGGGCCGGAATGGGCAGCCAGTACTAAAGAGCATGCGAAGGGATATAGAAAAGCGTATCTTGATGCCGGGGTTGAGTTCAGCAAAGCCCTTACAATAAACTGTGAATATGATGAGGCTGATGCGAAAAACAAATTTATGAAGCTCTGGGAACAGAATCCGGAGATGACCGCCATACATTGCGCCGGACTCGCCATGACGAACGGAGTGCTGTCCGGAATAGCGGAACTGGGGTTGTCCGTTCCAAATGATATTTCAATTATAGACTATGGCAGCACTTCATTCATATCCTCAATAAACCAGAAAGCTGCTGAAATCGGGCAAGCTGCATCGCAAGCGCTCCTGGATCTCATCGAGGGGAGAGAGGTTCCATGCAAGTTCATTATTGCTCCCGAGCTGGTGATAAGAAATTCAACCCGGCATATAAATCAACCATAGGAGGTTATTTTTGCAGTTTTTACGAAACCGGTTTCGCTAAATAATATAATTAATGAAATATACTATGGACTGATAGAAATCTAGTCGGTTGACCTAACCGGAATGAATATTAAAATTTAAACATCTACAACCAGGAATAGACAGGAGCAACTATGGATCAAATCAAAAGCATTTTAGTTACCGGCGGGTCTGGTAAGATCGGGCGCAATCTGATTCCGGAACTGCTTAAAGCCGGGTATCATCTGCGGGTATTGGAGTTTGAACCGGAGAATCCGCCTTATGACACCAGCAAGGTGGAGGTGGTGCGCGGAGAACTTGGTACTCCGGGGCTGGCCGAAAAATTGATCGAAGAGATGGATGCGGTAATCCATCTGGCCAATGTGAAGGAACGCAAAGATCTTTTCATGAAGGCCAATATCCAGGGGACATTCGATCTCCTGGATGCCTGCCGAGCCGCAGGAAAGCAAATCAAACAGTTTATCCAGGCCGGCTCCGATGCCCGCGCCGGAATCTACTACAACCCGCGACCGTATCCGATCGATGAAAATTTTCCGCATTCGGCTTATCCCGGCTATTATGCGTTTTCCAAAGTTCTCGAAGAGACTATGTGTGAGCAATACCGTTATCAATACGGTTTGCCGATCACTGTATTGCGCTTCAGCTGGGTGCATGGCGAAGATGATATCCTTGCCCATGCCACCACCGCCGAACCCGGCTTCGGGGTGCCGGTCTGGGTTGAATTGGCGGTTACCGGCTATCAGAAATCGTATTTTCAAGGCGGCCGCAACGCCGCCTGCTGCATGGTCCATCCCGATGGCAAACCCTGCATGCGTCACATCGTCGCGCTTGAAGATGTAATTCATGGCTGCATGCAGGCAGTAGGAAATCCCGCCGCCATCGGACACGCTTTCGCCATTGCCGGCCCCTCAGCTTTTACCTACGATGTTTTAAGTAAGCACATCAGTGAAAAACTGGGGATCCCGGCAGTTAATTTCGTGAATCCGGAATACCATGATTTTCAGCATAGTTTAAGTAAATCCCGTTCTATTCTGGGTTACAATCCCACTTACGACATTATTAAAATTGTCGATAGTGCGGTAGAATATCGTCAAAAAGGCAATCATCGCTCACTCTGCAAATATCCGGGATAAGCAAATATGAAAAGATTAAAATATGGTATTATCGGTATTGGCTTCTTCGGGGAAAAACATGCCGAGGTTCTGGCTGACATGCCGGAAGTGGAGTTAGTTGCCCTGAGCACCAGGCGTTTTGACCGGCTAAACAATGTTGCGGATAAATTCAATATTCCCAGGCGTTACACTAATTATCTGGATTTACTCAACGACCCGGAAATCGAAGCGGTATCAATAGTGACGCATGTTGACCAGCATGCGGACATGGCGGTGGCGGCCTTGAAGGCCGGGAAGCATGTCTTTTTAGAAAAACCGATGGCTGACAGCGTCGAAAACGGCAGACGCATCGTTGAAGCTGCCAGGGAGGCTAATGGCAAATTTATGACGGGTCATATCTGCCGCTTTGACTCCCGGATGACCGAGGTGAAAAATGCGGTCGAGTCGGGCAGAATCGGCAGAATTGTCTCCATTCACGCCACTAGAAATTTGCCGGTAAATATCGGGGCGGAGGTGTTGGATAAAATTTCTCCGATTGCCGGCGACGGGGTTCATGATACCGATTTAATGCTCTGGCTCACCCAAAGCTCGATCAGTTCAGTTTACGCATTGAGCAGAAATATCCATAACCATAAAAATCCGGACCTGGGCTGGGTGATGTACGAGTTTAAATCGGGGGCAATCGGGGTACTGGAAAGCATTTGGATGTTACCGGCGAACACCCCGTTTAAGATTGACGCCAGAATGGAAATTATCGGCACAGGCGGGGCAATTTACGTCAATGCGGCTAATAGTGGAGTGCAAATCAACGACAGTACTGGATTCAGCCAGCCCGACACCATGTACTGGCCCGAAGTTTACGGTCGCAGGCTTGGGGCGTTGTACACCGAATTATCCTATTTTGTCAACTGCGTGCGCAATGATTTGCCCATTACCGTCATTACACCGGCCGAATCTCTGGCTGCGGTAGAGGCGGTGATGACCGCCGAGAAATCGTGCGCCACTGGCAATAAAATAATATTCTAAAGGAAGGATTATGGACAGTTATCAAGTTACCAGGGTACAAGGTCAAATAGATTTGAGTACAATCTGGGACAATATCCCGAGGCTGAGACTGGAAAGCTTTCGAGTTGAATCAAGCGGCCATCGCCCCGAAGTGGAATGTCAACTTCAGTACGATACAAATGGCATCTATGGTTTGTATCAAGTGAAAGACCGCTATGTCAGAGCAGCCGTGACTCAATTTCAAGGCCGTGTATGTACCGATAGCTGCGTGGAATTTTTCATCGCTCCTGCCGGCGGCGCTGGATATGTCAGCTTCGAATTTAACTGTTCCGGGGTAATGCTTATTCACCATGTCCTGGACCCAAGACGGGAACCGGGCGGTCCGCTGTCCAAATTTCGCGAGCTGACAGTTGATGAAGTCAAAGAGATAAAGATTTTTCACACTCTTTCAGGCGAAATTGAGCCGGAAATAGATGAAGAAATCCATTGGCGTCTGGGCTTTTTTATCCCCTTTGAATTACTTACTCGCGTTACTGGTGCGGCAAAGGCGGAACCGGGCACGAGCTGGCGGGCTAATTTTTATAAATGCGCGGATAATTGCAGCCACCCCCATTGGGCTTCGTGGCAGCCGGTATATGAATTAAACTTTCACCTTCCCGAGTGTTTCGGGAAAATCAAATTTGAATAGGAGTTTCTTATGAGTTACAAAGCTGTTATTCTTGGTTGTGGTCCCCGGGCGGCATTCCACCTGGATGCCTATAAAGAAAATCTGCCGGAAATCGAACTGGTCGCCGCTTGCGACGCCGATGAATCCAGAAGATTGGATTATGGTAAAAAATACTCCATTCCCCGTCTTTACTCCGATTTTGAAGAGATGCTGAAAACGGAAAAACCGGATATTCTCCATGTCGTCACCCCGCCGGCATTCAGGGAGCAAGCGCTGGAAATGGCCGGGAATTACGGAGTAAAAGGGGTTTTGATGGAAAAACCATTGGCGCTGACCGTCACCCAGGCGGTCAAAGTTAAAGAAACCGCTGAAAAATATAACCTGAAAGTTGCAATCAACATGCAGCGCCGCTACTTCGATCATTGCCGGGAATTGCGCGATCTGGTGCGCTCAAATCAACTGGGGGAAATCCACTTTCTCCGCTGCACAACCAGAGGCAATATTCTTTCGATGGGGCCGCACGCGATTGATTTATTGCTGTTCCTGCTGGACAATCCCGCAGTTGAAAAAATCTGGGCCACCGGTTATGCGATGAATGGACACGAATATGGACACACTGCCCCGGCCAATATTCTCGCGCGTTTATCTTTGGAAAAGAAAATTACCGTTTATCTGGAAGATGCCGATGATGCGGTAGGGGTTTTTGGTGAAACCGGCGGTTACTGGCAGCATCTGGAACTCGATATATGGGGAAGCAAAGGCCGGGCCTGGTGGCGGCAAAACTCCAACTGGGGTTATCAAACCGAAGGCATGTCTGAATCCAGAAGCTTCCCGATTGGCTGGTTCAAAAGCGACGAGCTGGGACAAAGGGAATTTACCCGGGCGATGGCGCACTGGCTTGATGATGACAAGCGCGAACATGACAACTCATTGCGTTTTTCACTCCAGGGCTACCAGGTATTGATGTCCATTTTCCAATCTGCATTGGATCATGAAATAAAAAAGAGTCCTGTGGCAATTGATCCCGAAGTAGTTGAAAAATTATCACAATGCCTGGAAAAACAAGGGCGCATCGCCGCCAGGGAGGAATAACAGATGGAAAAGATAATTAAGTTAGCGGTTTTCGGTTTAGACGGACACGGTCCGGGCTTTGCGCATCAAGTCAATACCGTCATGACCAATGCCAGAGTGGTTAAAGCAATGCCTTATCCAACGGCGATGGTTGATGAGAACAAGTTGGCTCTTAATATCGAATCCACCCGCAATGATGGCGTCGAAATTGTGGGAGATATTGCGCAGTTGACAAAAGATGTGGATGGCGTTCTGGTGCTGCAGGATGATGGCAGTCAGCATCTGGAGATGGCCGGACAACTGGTTGCCTGCGGCAAGCCGGTTTATGTTGATAAACCGATTGAGGTGACGGCGGCTAAGGCGCAGGCGCTGCTTGAGCTGTACCGGAAGCACAATTGTCCATTGTTTTCAGGTTCGGCATTGCGCTATACGCCGGAAATTAAAGCCGTCAAAGCCGATGCCGAATCCGGGGCGATTCTGGGAGCGATGACCTGGTCTCCCTATATGCAAAATCCAAGAATGCCGGGATGGATTTATTACGCGATCCATGCTGTCGAGCCGCTTTTTGAATTGCTGGGGCCGGGCTGTGTGGATGTTCGATGTGTTCCCGGCCAGTACGGTCCGACGGCCATCGGCCGATGGGCGGATGGGCGAACTGGAATTGCGAGAGCGGCTGCCGGAGGCGTTCACGGATATGGTTTTACTGTCTGGCGTGAAAAAAAGACGGTCACCACGACGGTGGCGATGGATACGATCTATCAGGGGCTGCTGGATGCAATTGTAGATTTTTTTCGCACCGGAGTAGCACCGACGCCGGTTGAAAGCGAGGTGGAGGTAGTCGCGTTTATGGAGAAAGCCAATGCCGACATGAAAGAGATTGGTTGAAAAAAATATTTCACAAAGTCAGGTATATGTTCCGCGCCGCCACGAACCATAAGACTGGGCTAGCTGGTATTGTCAAAGATGTGATTTGTTGATTCATACCAGCACGTTGTCATCGTTACAATTGCCAAAGGGAAAGCGCCTCGTCTGGTAATTGTTGCAGCGAGTTATGGGTGACAGGATAGCTGTCTGGCATTTGTCAACTTTTTAACTTTATTTT
>JBAWXM010000321.1:0-6138 GCA_037144075.1 Lentisphaerota bacterium
ACTCTGCCGCCGGCGCTGATATGCATGACTCTGCCCGCATCTTCGGTTTCACCGCAGCCATAGCCGGACAACGCCAGAACAGCCGCAGCGGCCAGCGCGGTGAAAATTCTGATTTTTATTCCGGGCATAAGTCTCATGATGATCTTTTCAACCGCTTTGTTTCAGCCATTCAATTGTGTCATTCATGGCTATCGCCGGATTGGTCACCGGACGGTACCCCAGTTCGTTGACGGCGGCGCTGATATTGAAATAATGTGAAAACGCCAGTTGTCCGGCAACAAAACGGGTCATCGGCGGTTCGCCAATAAATGGAATTACCCGATATATGGTTTCAAAAATAATTCCCGCCAGGCAAGCCTTGTCATAGGATATTGATTTCGTTACCGGCGGAATGGACAATTTGGCCAGCAGTTCATCCAGCCAGTTCCAAATTCTTACCGGGGAATTGTCGCTGATGAAAAAAACCTTCCGCCGCGGCTGCGCGCAGTTCTTCAGATATTCCAGCGCCTTGATATGAGCAAATGCCGCGTTGTCAATATAGGTCAGATCCACAAGATTATGCCCGTCGCCGATGCGCATCAGTTTCCCGGCGGCGGCCTTCCGCACGATGCGCGGCAGCAGATGCGGATCGCCCGGCCCCCACAGCAGATGCGGCCTTAAAACCACCGCCGACAACTCTTTGAATGAAGATCCGAGGACGTTCTTCTCGGCAATCGCTTTGGTGGCCGGATAATGCGCGATATAAGAATCAGGATAAGGCGCATTCTCATTAAGGTTTTCAATATCGCGCGTCGGCGGATATGCCACGCTTGGCGAACTGGTATAGACGAGATGGCGTATTTGATTGTACTTGCAGGCGGCAAGCACGTTCATAGTGCCTTCGACATTGACGCCGTAGTATTCTTTCCAGGCGCCCCATACCCCGGCTTTGGCGGAAGTATGAATCACGGCGGTGGAACCCCGGCAGGCGTCGTTCACGGCGCCGGGTTCCCGGATGTCGCCGCGGATAATCTCGACGCCGAGTTTTTCCAGATCCGGAGCTGCGCTCCGGTTGAAGCATTTTATTCTGCCGCAATTCAGCCTGACCAGTTGCCGGACAATCCGGTTTCCAAGAAAACCGCTGCCGCCAAAAACAGTAACCGTCTCTTCCGACCAGTTCATTGATTTCCCCTTTATAAAACCGGTTGTGACGGAGCACAACCCTCCAGTAAAAACAGTTCTAAAGTTTCCTTCTGAATCCGGTACTCCGTATCTATAGGACGAATAGGACAGATGGGTTTTGCCTAACTCCTAACTCCATGTCCGCCTTACGATTACGGGTTATTTACAGATCTTGAGAAAAGACTTTACTGCCGCATCCCATGCTTTTTTAGTTGACTGATCGGGAATGTATTCCTGGACTTCAAAAGACTTCCGGACAATCTCCCTGCCTTCCGCCAGCGAATAAATATCGCCGTCCGCGATTGCCTGCGCCATGATATTGCCGATGGCCGTGGCTTCGACCGGACCGGCCACTACCGGGATTCCGAGGCAGTCGGCGGCAAGCTGCATCAACAGGGTATCCTGCGTGCCGCCGCCGACGATATTAAGACATTCATATTTCACGCCAAGCATCTCCTGGAGTATTTCCAGTTTGACCCGGAAATACAGCGCCAGCGAATCATAAATACAGCGGAGAACGGCTCCATCGCCAGGCAGTTCCCCCTGCCCGCGCGCCTTGCAGAAAGCGGCCACCCTGGCCGGCATATCGCCGGGCGAAAGAAATGCATTATCGTTCGGATTGATGAAAAATTGCAGACCACTGGCGGCTTTCGCCATCTTGTTCATATCGGCGAACCCCAGATTGCGCCCCTGTTCATTCCAGACGCGGCGGGTTTCCTGAAACAGCCAGGTGCCCATGATGTTGGTCAGAAAACGGATTTTTTTATTAAGTCCGCCTTCATTGGTGAACGGGGCGTCGCCCGCCTCTTCAGTCAGAATCGGGGTGTCTATCTCGGCGCCGAGCAGCGCCCAGGTGCCGACGCTGATATAAGCCCATTTTTTATTCAGCGGGGCCGGCACCGCGGCCACCGCCGAAGCGGTATCATGGCTGCCGACTTTAACCACCGGGATCGGGCCGCAGCCGATTTCGTCTTCGACGGATTTTTTCAGCGGCAGTGATTTTGAGCAGGGCGGAACAATCTTCGGAAATACTGAACAGGGAATGCCGAGACGTTTAATCAGTTCAAAATCCCAGTCGCGGCTGGACGGATTAAGCAGATTGCTGGTGGACGCGTCGCTGTATTCGCAACTGATGTCGCCGTTAAGCATGTAAGTCAGTGCATCCGGCATCAGCAGCATCACGCTGCCGTTGAAATCTTCCGGGTGGGTTTCCTTGTGCGCATAAAGCTGGTAAAGGGTGTTCAACTGCATGAACTGAATCCCGGTGCGGGCATATATTTCTTTTTGCGGGATAATTTTATAAATCTTTTCAGGAACGGCGTCTGTTCTGGAATCGCGGTAATGGTAGGGCATTCTGACCGGAACGCCGTTCTTGAACAGCACATAATCAACGCCCCAGGTATCGATGGCAATGCTGGAGATTTTTTCGCCGGTGGCAACTGCTTTCTTTATGCCTGTTTTTATCTCCTTGCACAGTTTGTCGAATTCCCAGTATAACGCGCCGTCTTTTTCGACCGGACCGTTGCCGAACCGGTGGATTTCGGTAAGATGCAGTTTACCGTCCTTGATTTTTCCGATGATTCCACGACCGCTGGAAGCGCCAAGGTCAAAAGCCAGATAAGATTTTTCCATTTAACAAATTCCTTCTGAAACGTAATTCATTTCTTTACAGATGAAAGTTTATCATAAACGCTATGGATAAGCTCTTGAGTCTCATCCCAGCCGATGCATGAATCGGTAATGGAAACGCCCGGCGCCGGCTTCACGCCAGATACGATATCCTGACGACCTTCCTGCAGGTTGCTTTCCAGCATTGTCCCGACAATGGACCTTTCGCCATCCGCAATCTGGTTTATCACATCGTACAGTGCAATCCGCTGTTTCCTGTAATCCTTATTGGAGTTGGCATGGCTGCAGTCAACAATAATATTCGGAGCAAGCCCCGCCCTCGTCATGGCTACTTTTACAAACGCAATGTATTCCGCCGTGTAATTGGGGCGGTCGCCGCCGCGCAGCACGATATGGCAATAGGGATTGCTCCTGGTGCGGAACACGCCGACCATCCCGTTTTCGTCTATGGAGATGAAACTGTGCTTGCTGCGGGCGGTGCTGATGGCGTCAATGGCGGCCTGGCAACTGCCGTCGGTGGCGTTCTTGAACCCCACCGGCATGGAAAGCCCGCTGGCCATCTGCCGGTGAGTCTGCGACTCGGTGGTGCGGGCGCCGATTGCCGCCCAGGACACGGCGTCCGCCAGATATTGCGGCAGAAACACATCAAGCATTTCAGAAGCCGCAGGCACGCCGGCGTCCACAATGCGCAATATCAATTCCCTGGCCAGCAGAATGCCTTTTTCAATGTTGTAAGCGCCGTTCAGATCCGGATCGTAAATCAGGCCTTTCCAGCCGACGGTGGTGCGCGGTTTTTCAAAATAAACGCGCATAATCAGCAGGATGCGGTCTTCCACCCGGTCGCTGAGTTTTTTGAGTCTTTCAGCATATTCAATCGCAGAATCCGGATCGTGAATCGAACACGGCCCGACAATCATCATGTGTCTGTCCGATTTATGATCGAGAATCTCGCAGATGGTCTTCCGCGACTCAATCACTTTTGCCGCGGCCTCCGGCGAAATCGGCAGCCTGGCCTTGATCTCGCCGGGCGACAGCAAGGGCATCTTGCTGAGAATATTAATATTATAGGTTTTGAGCATTTCCCTTATCTCTTTTCAAGAATTCACAGATGATTCTTTTATCATGCTAAAGTTATCTGAAAATAGCGTATTTTCAATATGGGAATCAGGTCTTGTCAGCGAAAAATCGAGGAATTATGATTTCTGCCTTCATGTAATATGCTTTTGAAACTCTTTTAACCACAAAGACACAAAGACACAAAGAAAACTTTGTATTTTTATTTTTTCACCAGTCACAAGTCACCAGTCACCAGTCACCAGTCACCAATAGGCCTCATTCCGGTTTGCCGGAAAGCGGACTATGGACTGTATGGACAATATGGAATTCATGGCCTGCTAAAAATTCCCATGACTTAACCGCTTTCTGATTTATTCTAACTTCTGACTTATTTCACAGATGCAAGCTTGTCATAAACATTACGGATAAGTTCTTCAGTTTTATCCCAGCCGATGCATGAATCGGTGATGGAAACGCCCGGCGCCGGCTTCACGCCAGGCACGATATCCTGACGGCCTTCCTGCAGGTTGCTTTCCAGCATTGTTCCGACAATGGCTTTTTCTCCATCCGCAATCTGGTTTATCACATCGTTCAGCGCGATTCCCTGCTTTTTGTAATCCTTATTGGAGTTGGCATGGCTGCAGTCAACGATAATATTCGGCGTAAGCCCGGCTTTCATCATGGCGACTTTGACAAACGCGATGTATTCCGCGCCGTAATTGGGGCGGTCGCCGCCGCGCAGCACGATATGGCAATACGGATTGCCTTTGGTGCGGAACACGCCGATCATCCCGCTCTCGTTAATCCCGATAAAACTGTGCTTGTTGCGGGCGGTGCTGATGGCGTCAATGGCGGCCTGGCAGCTGCCGTCGGTGGCATTCTTGAATCCTACCGGCATGGAAAGCCCGCTGGCCATCTGCCGGTGAGTCTGCGACTCGGTGGTGCGGGCGCCGATTGCTGCCCAGGACACGGAATCCGCCAGATACTGCGGCAGGAACGGATCAAGCATCTCCGATGCGGTCGGCAGCCCGGTATCCACAATCCGCAGCATCAATTTTCTGGCAAGCAGAATACCTTTTTCAATCTTGTAAGTATCGTTCAGATCCGGGTCGTAAATCAGACCTTTCCAGCCGACGGTGGTGCGCGGTTTTTCAAAATAAACGCGCATCAGCAGCAGAATGCGGTCTGCCACCTGATCGCTGAGTTTTTTAAGTCTTTCAGCATATTCAATCGCCGAATCCGGATCATGAATCGAACACGGCCCGACGATTATCATGTGTTTATTGGATTTATGATCAAGAATGTCGCAGATGGTATTGCGGGACTCAAGCACTTTCGCCACCGCCTCCGGCGAAATCGGCAGTTTAGCCTTTATCTCTCCAGGCGACTGCATGGATGCGTTGCTGAGAATATTTGTATTGTAACTCTTTAGCATTTTAAATTATCTCTTTATCTATAAGGATTTATTGATTATCATATCATGCTAAAGTTATCTGAAAATACCGCATTTTCAACATATGAATCCGGCCATAACCGCGAAAAAACAAGGAATTCTGCCGTCAGGCGGTTCTATCCAGTCATTTGACGGTTTGCCGCTTACAGGACAACAGCCACTGGTACAACTCCGGATTATTATAGGTCTCGGTCCAGGAATCGTGTCCGGCCTCGGGGTAAACCGTGAATTTAACTTTGCCGCCGATTTTATTCACCGCGTCCACCATCTCCTGCGACTTCTGCAATAGCACGGTTTTATCTTTTGCTCCATGGAATACCCATATCGGCAAATCTTTCATTTTGGAACTGACCATACCGGGCTCGCCGCCGCCGCAAACCGGCGCAATTGCCGCAAAGCGTCCGGGATGAGCCGTCGCCCAGAACCAGGTGCCAAAACCACCCATGCTCAAGCCGGTAAGATAGACACGCTCAGGATCGACAGGATATTTCACCAGCAGCTCATCAAGCAGTATGTCAAGCACGTCCGTATCCCACCATTTATTCAATGCGCATTGCGGCGCCACGATGATAAACGGCAGGTTCAATTCTTTGATTTTGCTGAACGGGCCGTTCTTCTTTACCAATTCCAGATTATCGCCGCGTTCACCGGCCCCGTGCATAAACACCAGCAGCGGATATTGCTTGTCAGCCTGAAAGCCTTCCGGCAATATCACCAGATAGCGCACCTTCGCTGAAATCGTGATCTGCTTCTCAAAAAGCTCTGCCTTCTCCTCTGCAAATACTGCGATTACGCCAAAAAGCAACAGCAGTCCTATAATATTCTTTGTTAGGATTTTC
>JBAWXM010000322.1:0-6118 GCA_037144075.1 Lentisphaerota bacterium
GGGATGGCGGAGAAAATGATCCGGATCGCATCTTACGGCATGAATGTTGCCGTTGCCTTTTCTTTATGCTTTGAGCTTGCATTAAATAGTTTAACGGCTACTTTTTATCCAGTCAGCCTGCTCAGGCGGAGCGGTACATCGGGGGTCAAATGCTTCTACAGGTATAGTACAAAACTTCCGTTTCAGTGTTTTCGCTGCTTAAAAGCAATTTATTTTCGAGCATTCAGCAATAGCGTTGAAGTCAAATTGTGTGCTGTTGAGGCTTGATAAAATATTGTCCGTCCGGTTGTATATTTTAACCACGGAATACTCTGAAAGACACGGAAAAAATCCATTTCTTATCCCGCAACCGCGTGAATGGCCTGAGCACACAGATAAACAGCCTGTTTCACCATGAAGCGCATGAAGGGAATGAAGTTAAAAACGGGGCGCCTGACAGGAAAAGTTCCGGCGCAGCCGGTTAAGTTCATCGCATAGGAATTTGTATTTTAACAGTGATAGACAGGATAAACAGAGTCAGGAGTTCTAAAATTCTAAAGTTCTGGAAGAGTTGTAGATTCAAAAATATAGATAATATATGAATCCAGGCTTTTAGATGTTGAATTTTTAGATTAAGGGCTATATATTAACTTTAAATAAATAATAATTGCAATAAGAGACAATATATGGACAATAAAATTATATTGCTGATGCCTTCAGAGGTAAAACTGGAAATAGCTAAAAGAGCAAAAGCATTAAGGCTTCGGAAAAATTTTAAACGAACGACTTTGGCGGAAATGTCCGGCGTTTCGGCATCCAGTATAAAGCGGTTTGAAACAACAGGACAAATTTCGTTTGTCAGCCTTCTGCAAATAGCTAATGCATTGGGCGTACTGGATGAATTCAATGCTTTATTTATAACAGAAAAACCAATGACATTGTCTGAACTTGAAAGAATTGAAAGCGTTTCAACTCCTTTACGGGGCAGAATATGAGAAAGCTTAATGTATTCCTGAAATATACTCCTGCTGAACCGGTCATGGTTGGAACTTTTGTTGAGACAAACGACAGAAAATTTCTTTTTGAGTATAACAGTAAATACCTTGAGTCAGGACACAATATATCGCCCTTCAAATTAGATTTCTCAACAGGACTGCAGGAGAATAAAGATAGTTATCCACGGGAGAGTTTCGGCGTCTTTAATGACTCGCTTCCTGACGGCTGGGGGTTGCTGCTGATGGATAGATTTTTCAGAAAGAGCAGCCGCAATATCAGAGAGATCAGCATTATTGACCGTCTTGCATATATTGGCGGCAGAGGAATGGGGGCTCTGGCATATGAGCCTGCTGAAAAAATCAGCAGTTCAGGCAGTGATCTGCTTAATCTGCGCGAACTGTCGAAAAACTCCCTTGAGATTCTTCAAGGCAAGCCTTGTGAAGTATTGCCAGCCATGGCTGGCGCCGGCGGTTCCCCCGGAGGCGCGCGGCCCAAAATTCTGGCCGGTTTTAACGGCGAAACGTTAATTTCAGGAGAATGTGAACTGCCGGATGACTTTGCTCACTGGATTATTAAATTCAGATCGGAAAATGACTTCAAAGACGCCGGAAGGATAGAGTACGCTTATGCGCAAATGGCTAAAGACGCCGGTCTCAACATTTCGGATTTTCGTTTATTTGAAGATACTCATGGGCATTCATATTTCGGCACAAAAAGGTTTGACCGGATTAACGGCGGGAACAGACGTCTTCATACTCATACTCTCAGCAACTTAATTCATGCGGATTTCAGAATTCCTTCGCTGGATTATGAAATCCTGTTAAAAGTGTGTTCCAGGTTAACCGGACGCTATTCCGACGTCAGAATGTGTTTCAGATTAATGATTTTCAATATTCTCGCTCACAACCGGGATGATCATGGGAAAAACTTCTCATTTTTAATGGACAGCAAAGGCAACTGGTCTTTTGCCCCTGTATATGATTTGATATTTTCTCATGGTCCCGGCGGCGAACATTCATGCACAATAGCGGGGGAAGGTAGAAAGCCGGCGATGAAGGATGTAATGAAACTGGCTGCATTATCAGATATTTCCTCAAAAGACGCGAACAGCATTATCAATGAAGTCCGGGATGCTCTACGCAATTGGGAAAGCTTAGCTTCAAGCTTAAACATTCGAAAAGCGGATATAGCACAAATAAGCCAGGCCTTGTGCACAAGTGCATTTTAACCTAAAAAAGCTGTTGCTCAAACACCACAACCTAACACCTAACACTTAACACGTAACACGTACTTCGTTTTCATGATTTATCATTTTCCATTTTCAACTTTCCATTTTCAATTATTTGTCTTCTGCGCGCCTCTGCGTTGAACTCCGCGGTTAAATGTTTGCTTTGATTATTTCCTGACCAGGCAGTTGGATATGCCCATTTTTTTTAAGGAACAGACGGCTGAAATAGTTGGCATCGTCAAAACCGACTTCCGATGCCGCTTCAGAGACGTTCATCGAAGTGTCCGACAAAAGACGGTAGGCTTCCTCAAGGCGGAGACGGTGCACATATTCCAGCGGGATTATATGGCTGAAGCCGTCCGGGCGGTTTTTGCCGAAGAGCGGATCAGCGGTCTTGCCCTGTGGCAGATGTTCGATGCCCGTTCCTACGGCTCCGAAGGCCCGGATATTCGCGGTAAACCCCGCCTACAACTGTGCCGGCGTCCTCGATGAATACCGCCGTCCGAAACTTTCCGCCGCAGCGGTGGGCGATCTGTTCGGTAAACTTTTATCCTGAGTGCTGAAGATGCGGTGAAGATTTTCTATTCTCCGTCCACTGGCGCTCAGTCTGGTATTCTTCCACTTGAATATTGCGGCATCCGCCATCAGGCGGATGCCGTGAGGTTCACGACTATTCTTCTTCGTGATGCTGTCTTTCCGCCTGATACCTGGCAATGATCTCATTGGCCACATTGGCGGGGACCTGCTCGTAACGGCTGAACTCCATTTCGAACAGTCCGCGACCCTGGGTCATGCTGCGGAGTTCGGTGGCGTATTTGGACATTTCCGCCAGCGGAATCTCGGCATTGACCACTTCCATTCCGGCATCGGCTTCCATGCCCAGGATGCGTCCGCGTTTGTGGTTGAGGTCGCCGGTGATGTCGCCCATGTAATGGTCGGGAATGGATATCCGCACTTTCATGAGCGGTTCCAGCAGTACCGGCCTGGCTTTCGCCATGGCATCGCGGAAGGCCATGCGGGCGGCGATCTTAAATGCCATTTCGGATGAGTCTACCGCATGGAATTTGCCGTCATATACCGAGACCTTGATTTTTTCGACGACGCAGCCAGCCAGCGGTCCTACCATCATGGCTTCGTGAACACCTTTTTCAACTGCCGGAATGAAGTTTCTCGGAATTGCTCCTCCGACGACATCATTGACAAATTCGTAGCCTGCGTCGTTGAATGACATGCGCAGGGCGACTTCGCCGAACTGGCCGTGTCCGCCGGACTGCTTTTTATGGCGGTAGTGGCCTTCGCCGGCGGCGGTGATGGTTTCACGGTAAGGGATCTTCGGCGTGGAGAGATGGACTTCCACCTTATAAACGTCTTTCAGTTTCCTGACGATATTGCCGAGATGCTGGTCGCCCATGCCGGTCAGCAGGGATTCATGTGTTTCATCATGGCGTTTATATGTCACGGTCGGGTCGGTTTCTGCAATCTTGTGCAGGCCGGAGGCGATCTTGTCTTCTTCACCGCTCTTCGCCGCGGAAATGGCATAGGACATGACCGGGTTTGGGAAGACGATTTTAGGCAGCGGTTTGACTCCCGGAGCCGTCGCCAGCGTATTGGAGATATGGCAGTCTTTGAGTTTGGCCACCGCCACGATGCAGCCCGGCCCGGCGTCATTAATCGCCTTCTGCTCTTTGCCGTTCATGATCAGCAATTGCCCGAAGCGCTCTTTGCCGTCTTTAGACACATTGAGGACATCTTTTTCAGCGGTGAACACGCCGGAGAGCACCCTGAAGAAAGTAAGCTGTCCGATAAACGGGTCAATAATTGTTTTAAAGACCAGGCCGATACCGGCGCCGGAATCGCTGACCGGGATTTTGCTGCCGTCGGCGAAAACAACATCTTTGGAACTTGCGGCGTCCGGGAACAGGCTGACAATGCTGTCCATCAGTTCGTTGATGCCGATATCTTTGGCCGAGCTGCCGGCAAAGACCGGAACCAGGCTGCCGCTTTTGATCGCGGCCTTCAGGCCTGAAGCGATTTCGTCATCGGCAAGGATGCCGCCGTCAAGATATTTTTCCATCAGCTTCTCATCGGATTCGGCGATGGTGTCCATCAGCGCTTCGCGGTATGCGGCGGCTTCATCGGCGAGTTCGGCTGGAATATCAGTATCTCTGAGAACGTTTATCACTTTCTTGAATCCGGCTTCGGTTCCGACCGGAAGCGTCAGCGGCACGCATACGGTCTTGCCGTACGCTTCCTGAATCTGCGCCAGGGTGCGGTTGAAATCGGCGCGCTCGCGGTCGATCCGGTTGATGATCACGAAACGCGGCAGATTAAGTTCTTCGGCCATCTTCCATGCTTTGGCGCAGCCGACTTCAAGTCCGCCGACCGCGTCAACGACGATCAGCACGCTGTTGCTGGCATGCAGCGCGGCGGTGGTTTCGCCAATATATTCGCCATATCCGGGGGTATCAATAAAAAACAGATGATTGCCTTTCCACTCACAATTCAGCGGGGTCGCGTAAATGCTGCACCGCTTTTCCTGTTCATCCGCAGTGTAATCAGAAACGCTGGTCTTCTGATCAACGCTGCCGCAGCGTTCGACGGCTTTGGCTTTAAACAGCATGAGGTCGCACAGGGAGGTTTTTCCGCCGCCGGAGTGACCGGCAACAGCGAAGGTTTTGATTTCAACCGATTTTTTCATGATATACCCCTTTCAGTTTGTTAAAAATCTCAAAATTCAGTGAAATTTCCATTTCTGGAACAACATAACAATCTATACGGGAGACTATGGATAGAAATATACGCAGAATATATGCATAATTCAAAAGCACTCTATTAATTTTTATTGCTATATTTTAAAACGATGCTATTATTCACTGTTTGCAATAAAAGATTAACGGTGCATTTTAAGAAGTTTCAGATTCTTAAGTAGCTTCAAACTTTTGCTGCTGCCGGGATTTATGCAGCAGCCGGATTTGTTTAAGGGGTTTTGATGAAAATCGGATTTAAGAGGAAAGTCAAGGCCGCGGACAGCCAGGAGCCGGTGCTTTACGTCGCCGGCGAGACCCATGTCGGACTTATTCGCGAAGTCAACGAAGACAGCTTCTGTTATATAGTTTATCCCGAAGAGCCGAACTCGCTGACGGTAGTCGCCGACGGGATCGGCGGCCACCAGAGCGGCGATGTCGCCAGTGCCATCTGCTGCGAACACTTCATCAGCGCCTGGAAGAAGAGCGACGCCGGAAACTTCTCCGCCGATTTTATGGCCGGTCATTTTATGACCAAAACCATCACTGAAGCCAATGCTCTGATTTATGATGAAAACTGCCGCCGTCAGCTTCCGCAGCCGATGGGCACGACGATTGTGGCGGCAATATTCACCCCCCAGTCAATTGTGGTGGCGCATTCCGGCGACAGCCGGCTGTATATCCTCAGAAACGGTTTGCTGCAGCGGCTTACCGAAGATCACAGCTATGTGGCGGAGCTTGTGCGCCGGAAGATTATTACTGAAAATGAAGCCGCCGGGCATCCGTTTTCGCACATCATCTCCAGATCGCTGGGGCCGGCTGCGGAAGTTGAACCTGAAGTCAATATTTTCCCGCGCCTGGCCGGAGACCGTTTCATCCTCTGTTCCGACGGCCTGACCACACATTTGTCGGATAAAAGAATTGAAGAAATCCTGATGGCGAGTAAAACCCCGAGGGAAGTGCTCGACATGTTTATGAAAGACACGCTGATCTCCGGGGGCGAAGATAATGTCACGGTGATTTGTATCTTCAGTACTCTGGGAACAATGAGTTAGGAGCTGTAAAGAAATAAACTTGACAAGTTTCGCGAAATATTCCGAAGTGATTTTGGGAATTGCCGGAGAAGCGCGAAGATGTAAAGGTTATTTTTGTACGGCTCCTTAATTACCCC
>JBAWXM010000323.1:0-6066 GCA_037144075.1 Lentisphaerota bacterium
TTTCCGCTGGGCTTCATGAACTAAAATTTCAATTTTCAGGAAAACTTCAGTTCAGAACGACCCGGCAAATTATTGCACCAGTACCCGGTGCGCCTATGGGCAGGACGGACTCGGGTATGCCATCAACAATCATGTATCCAGTAATACGGCAGGCGCAAGTGGAACAGTCGGCATTAAAATCAATCGCGCACGGCGTCCATCCCAGGTATTCTGGGTTTTTGACATGCGCGGAGGCAATACGGCTGCTACTTCCAGCACCGACACCCGCATCGGCTATATTCATAGTAATACGACAAATATGTCACATCTGGATGGCAGCGCAAAGCCTTATAAACCGTCCATCACCTGTGCGACTACAACCGATCCGCGATATTTGAATTGGTCTCCATATTGAGTTTTAATTAATCAACATAATGTAAAAAAAGGATTGTAGCATATGAAATTTGAACTTTCCCATATCATGGCATTTATTCTTCTGTTCTGCTGTACCATTGTCGTTGGCGCAGCAGAACAACAGGCGACAGCATCAATAACTCGCCCGGACAATATTATCCGTTTTGCCGCTGGCGAACATCCAATAGACAAAAATACGACTTTTCATGATCCGGTGGTGTTTGAACCGGGGGGCCGCCTGAATATTCATGCGGGAGCAGTCGTCACTTTTGAAAGAGGATTTACTGCCGGGGAATGGTGCATATTCGCAGGCAATGGCACTATCGCCAACGTGAAGAAACTAATTCCTGAATGGTTCGGCGCAACCGGCGACGGCATCGCCGATGACACCGAAGCGCTGCAGCGCACCTTTAATTCCTGCAAAGAGCCTGGATTCGGACCCGGCGGGAACTATATTTTATTGACCCGGACTTACCAGGTCGGCAGTTTGAACATTAATACCAGCGGGTTGACCATTAATGCGGAAAACGCCTGGCTGATCGCCAAAGCTTCCGGGCAATATCCGCATCTGCTGCGCTTCACGAAATCTTTCTGCAAGATTACCGGCAACCTGACGATTGACGGCAATTATAACCTTGGCTATGATTGCATCATCAATGTCAACTCCCGTCATTTTATCAGCAATAACGTGGTGATTTGGCGGGCATCGCTGCCGTGGCTGTTCGGTAATCGCCAATGGGCAACCAGCGGCGTCTCCGGCGATGCGGAAAAAGGCGACAGCGAAATAGAAATAATTGGCGGAGCAACCGCTCACTGCCTGCGCGGGGCTGAAGCCGTCGGCGCAAATACAATAGCTTTGTTTTCAAGCGCCCTCATTTATTCCTATCCATGGACTCTTCCCAAGGGAGACCCAAGAAAAGCAGCATGGGAGGCGGCAGACAGCACGCTGGTGAGATGCATTGGAGGTCTTGTATATTTTACCGGCGGCGGCTTAGCCAACTTTTCCAACAAAGTTCCGCTTATCGAAGTACAGCCGATCAGATGCACCAAACCGCAGTACTACAGCACCTATGGCGGCGTATATATATCCAACGCCCACATTGAAAGCGGAAATTTCTTTTCAACCGCCAATCCCAATAAAATATATACCCAGGACTTCAAGGGAGTTAAAACCGTCCAGAGAATGGCCAGCCTCAATATGCAATCGTGCGGCGGATATGTCACCGGCAATAATATTCCCATTAACACAGACCCGCTGTTTACCGGCCGCCTGATTGTTAAAAACTGTAACTTTTACGGCATCAACCGGACAGCCAATCTGGCAAAAATCGGCAATCCGGCAGCAGCAATCGATATCGATGATATCAGCTTCAATGATGACCATCCGAAGGGCGCTAAAGCTGTCATCATAGAAGGTGCGGTTAAAGAATAATCATGTCATTCCGTTATATCTTGCGCTATTATATTGATCCCGGTTTTCATGAAGATGACCGGATTGCCGAATTGCTGGATTTCTGTCATAAGGGCAAAGTCGAAGAAGTGATGTTTTTTTCCAATCCGGAAGAACTTTACCGCGGCTATCCTGATCATGATGAACTGGAAAAATGGTTTCAACTGGCCGTTAAGGTCAAAAAGGCGCTGAATGATAACGGCATTGACATGAGCGTAAATCCCTGGACTACAACAGTTCATCTGTCAAGAGGGCGTAAATTCGGCGTCGAACAGCAGAATATTCAACCGCTGGTCGGCGAAAATGGCATCGTTTCGCCAATTACCGCCTGTCCGCTCGACCGCGAGTGGCAAAAGCAGCTGGGAGATTTCTTCGCAGACATCGCCGGACGCGTTGCGCCGACGGCAATCTGGGCGGAGGATGACTGGCGGCTGCACAATCATGAACCGGAGATGAATTTCGGCGGGTGCTGCTGTCCGTTACACTTAAAGCGGTTCAGTGATATCGTCGGGAGAACCGTCAGCCGCGAGGAACTGCTGGCTAATGTTCTTGCCCCTGGCCACCCGCATCCATGGCGCGAAATCTGGCTGAATCTGTGGCGCGATACTTTGATCGAGCCGGCCCAATATCTAAAAAAGAGAGTCCGTGCGGCGAATCCTGATGTTGAACTGGCGCTGATGAGTTCAGTTCCGGATATGCACAGCGTCGAAGGCCGGGACTGGGCGGCGCTGGGCAAAGCATTTTCCCCGGAGAGCCCGCTTCAATTACGTCCGCATCTGCCGCCGTATACTGAACTCAGGGCGCTCACCACGCCGCCGTCGGTCACCCGGCAGACAATTGCCTATGCCGCCGCCGGAACAGTTATTTACCCGGAACTGGAAAACTCTCCGCGCTGCGGACGTTATTCCAAAAGCTCCAGCTATAGCGCCTGGGAGTGTCTGCACAGCGTTTGTTACGGTTCCCGCGGAATCACCATCAATCATTATGACATGATGGGCAACGGGATTGCGCTGGACCGTGATTTCGACCGGATGCTGGCGGCAGTAAAACCGCGCCTTGACACATTGTCCGGCCTGAACCTGGATGACAGGAATGCCGAAGGCGTTGACGTCCTTGCTCTGCCGGAAGTATCATACTATATAGACTGTTCGAGGCACGATTCATTTTTCGGGTTGTATAAACCAAGTCAATTATGGAGCGACGTATTTTATCTGATGGGCATTTCGCACCGCATAACGACAACTATTAATCCCGGCCTGACCATTGCGGTGAGCGGACAAACATTGAATGCACTGCCGGATAACGCATTGCGGCAATTGTTATCCGGGCAGTTGATTCTTGATGCGGAGGCTTCGGAGATATTGCAGCGCCGCGGATTCGGCAAATTCACCGGTATAAAACCGGCGGCCTGGCAGACGCTGAATAATACCGGTTATGCCTACGAGGAAATAATATCGGAAGATATTGACTGTTACGGTTTGAGCCGTCCGCGCATGAGCGCCCAGCGCTGCAGTATGCGGCTATGGGTGTTTGAACCGGCGGACAATGCGGAGGTATTGACCATGGTCCATAAGTTTGATCATAAAGCAATATCTCCGGGCATGGTGAAATACAACAATGAACTCGGCGGTACGGTGATCACGCTGGCATATCCATTAGGGGAAAGTCAGTTCTTTCCCGGCTTCTTTAATAATTTCAGGCGCAAACTTTTTCATCGGCTCATAACCGGTTTGGGTACGACGGCAGCAATGGGAGACGGCTACCCGATGCATGTTTATCGCTGCCGTCATTCAACAGGAACTTTAGTCGCGTTTATAAACTCCACGCTGGATGATCTGGAACAGGTGGAATTCAAAATCAACCGTGTCGATCCGGATTCGGCGGAAATTCTGACTTCAGGCGGCAAATGGGATAAAGCGAATCTGCAAATCAATCATGGCCAATATGTGGCTGCATACCGGGTTCCAGCCATGGAGGCGTTGTTCCTGAATTTCAATACCGATTCGCAATCTTAAAGCAAGTAACGACAATAGTAATTTTAAGAATTCGCCGTGGTCAAACTTCTTCTCCCGGGTTTTCCGACTATCTGGAACAATATGCCGCTCCGCCGGAAATTTAGAGAACCTCAAGCTTCCAGCTTGAGAAGAATCGCAAGCAGGATACTTGCGGTACTATTTAAAACAATGCCGGTAAGGCGACCGGCGCTACCGGGATTTACTTCATTACCTTCATGTTCTTCATGGTGAAGTGTATTTGGCTTTCCTCAGTGTGCTCTGCGTCCTCTGTGGTAAAACTGTATTGGCTTTTTTCGTGAATTTTCGTGCCTTTCGTGGTTAAGGTGTATTTTTTGGGTTGCGGCTATGCCGCGCTAAGTGTTCTGTGGTTAAAAGTGAAATTTTCAAACACATTATTTACGGGAGAAGTGCTTGCCGAAGGCCGGAGATGATCAAAACAGGCTGATTGAAACAAGATAGATAAATGCGGACAGGGCCACGCTGGCCGGGAAAGTGAACACCCACGCCAGCAAAATATCTTTGACCGTTTTGGCTTGAAGTCCCGCCTTGTTCGCAACCATGGTGCCGGCGACAGCGGAAGAAAGCACATGCGTGGTGCTTACCGGCATGTGCAGCATGTTGCCGAGGCCGATGGTGCAGGCGGCGACGATCTGGGCGGAAAGCCCCTGGGCGTAAGTCATGTTGGACTTGCCGATCTTCTCGCCGATAGTCACGACTATGCGCTTCCATCCAATCATGGTGCCGCAGGACAGGGCAAGCGCCACGCCGAAAATAATCCAGGTCGGCACGTACTCCACAAACGACCGTATAACCTTCCGGTTCTCATTAAGCGACTTCGCTTCGCCGGGCGACAACTCAAGGCATTTCGTCAACAGCAGATCCGACAGGCTTTCCTCGATCATTAATATCTTCGTCCTGAGTTCCCATGTATCTTTTTTGGTCAGCTTGCGCGCATGCTCAACATTCGCGATAATCTTCCCCGCCTCTCCGATATTCCAAATAAGCGGCTTGCAGTCGACGGTTAACAGCGGCCCCAGTCCGGAGTCATCAATAAAAGTGTTGACGTTCTTGCCATACTTCTGCTGCAACTTATCATTTGAATTCTGCTCGCCGCCGCTCTTCGCGGCAAGCATATCTCCGACCGCCTTCAATGAGACGGCGATCTTGTCCAGTTCCTGTGAACTGATAGACTTATCAAGCGCGAAGTTCGCCGGGAGAAGTCCGATAAGGATAAGCATGATCAGCCCCATGCCTTTCTGTCCATCGTTGGAGCCGTGCGCGAAACTGACGGCCATGCTGGAAAGCACGGTCGGCAGCCGGATCCAGAAGTGAGGCGGACGGGCATGCACGGTATGCTTGTCTTTGAGTTCCCTGAGAATTTCATCCGGAATATGGCTGTACGGATGCGAGTGCAGATGCTCGTGCTTGAACCATATTTTCAATCCCAGCAGCAGGAGCGCCGCCGCGCAGAACCCGATCACCGGCGATATCAGCAGGGCAAGAAACACTTCGGAGATTTTGTTCCAGGTGCTCTCGCTTCCAAAGTGGACATTCCGGATGACGGCGTCCGCCAGCCCGACGCCGATGATTGAACCAATCAGGGTGTGCGAGCTGGATGCGGGAAGCCCCTTGAACCAGGTTCCAAAATTCCAGATGATCGCCCCGGCCAAAATTGCCATGACCATAATCAACCCGTGCCGCGCATCCTCATTGGCAATCAGATCCGCCGGCAGCAGGTGCACAATAGTAAAAGCCACACCGGTGCCTCCTGCCCAAACCCCGAAAAAATTACAGATGCCGGAAGTTACGACAGCCGGCGTCGGGCCAAGCGACTTGGTGTAGATGACTGTGGCGACGGCATTCGCCGTGTCATGGAACCCGTTGACAAATTCAAATGCGAACGCTGCTCCCAGCGCGATACAAAGCATTATGAGTCCAGCCAAGGACAGCGTGTCCTGGTTTACAATCAGATAGATACCATCCATAATTCAGCTGCCCTCATTGCTTCTTTTAAAATATATGTTCCATTTAGTGTAAACCCGATTTAACGGCAAGAAAAACATAGTTCCATGATTCTAACAATAAACTAATGTAAATAATCTTACAAATGCAAGAAGTACATTTCCAAATTATTCCCAAATTTGTGCGGCAGGGAAAAAAGTTAAAAAAAATGTTATTTTTCATGTTCTGCCCTATTGACAGCAAACG
>JBAWXM010000324.1:0-6064 GCA_037144075.1 Lentisphaerota bacterium
TTGTGCCTTTGCGCCTTTGTGCGAGAATGGATTTAAAGTCCCGGCGCAGCCGGTGAAAGAGTTTCCAGCCGATACGGCCTGGCATATCCCGTGATTCCCGGAACTCCGGGATTGCGACAAAGCATTCCGGATTGAAGGAATGAATATTGCAAAAGAGAATGTTTTGTGTATATTGTATATCTTTTACACAGAAACAATTAAATCAGATAATTTACAGAGAGAGCTAGCGATGAGCACACGGGAATATGATTTTACCGGCATAGAGAAAAAATGGCAGAATTACTGGGAACAGAATAAAACATTCAAGGCGGACGACTTTTCCGGCAAACCGAAATATTACGCGCTGGACATGTTCCCATACCCCAGCGGGGCCGGTCTGCATGTAGGACACCCGGAAGGCTACACCGCCACGGACATTATCTGCCGCTACAAACGGATGCGCGGATTCAATGTCCTGCATCCGATGGGCTGGGACGCGTTCGGCCTCCCCGCCGAACAATACGCCGTGGAGACGGGAACTCATCCGAGCATTACCACCGAACGCAACATCAATATGTTCCGGAAGCAGATCAAGGCTCTGGGTTTCAGTTACGACTGGGACCGCGAAGTCAACACCACCGACCCGGAATATTTTAAATGGACGCAATGGATATTTTTGCAGCTGTTCAAAAAAGGCCTGGCCTATGTTGGCGAAGTGGCGGTAAACTGGTGTCCGGCGCTGGGCACGGTGCTGGCCAATGAGGAAGTGATCAACGGCCGCAGCGAGCGCGGCGATCACCCGGTAGTCCGCAAACCGATGAAACAGTGGATGCTGAAGATCACGGTTTACGCCGAACGCCTGCTGCAGGACCTGGACGAACTCGACTGGTCGGAAGGCATCAAGGAAATGCAGCGCAACTGGATCGGCAAATCCACCGGCGCGGAAGTGCATTTCAAGGTGGCCGGCGGCGATGATGTCATCACCGTTTACACCACCCGCCCGGACACGCTGTTCGGCGCGACTTATATGGTGCTGTCGCCGGAACATGCGCTGGTGAACAAAATCACCGCCGCCGCGCAGAAAGCGGCAGTTGACGCCTACCGCGCCGAAGCAGCATTCAAGAGCGATATGGACCGCACGGAGCTGAATATGGACAAAACCGGAGTTTTCACCGGAGCTTATGCGCTCAATCCGGTCAACGGCGAACAAATTCCAATCTGGATTGCAGATTATGTGCTGATCAGTTACGGCACCGGCGCGATCATGGCGGTGCCTTCGCACGATACCCGCGACTTCGAGTTTGCGCAGAAATTCAGCATCCCGGTGCGCTGCATTATCGACCCGGACAAAAAAGAAGCCGAAGCGGCCAAAGTAAATATTAACGATGTTCACGCCGGACTCGCCTGCTGGACTGGCGACGGCAGAATGATCAATTCCGCCAACAGTGACGGTCTGGACATCAACGGCATGGAAGTCAAAGATTCAAAGCGCACTGCCACCGAATGGCTGGAAGCCCGCGGCATCGGCAAGTTCACCGTGAATTACAAGCTCCGCGACTGGCTGTTCAGCCGCCAGCGCTACTGGGGCGAACCGTTTCCGGTCATTCATATGGAAGACGGTTCAATCCGGCTGGTTGATGAATCCGAACTGCCGCTGGCCCTGCCGGTGCTGGCCGACTTCAAGCCTTCAGGCAGCGGCGAGTCGCCGCTGGCCAAAGCTGAAGACTGGATCAACTATACTGATCCCGTCACCGGCATGAAAGGCCGCCGCGAAACAAACACCATGCCCCAGTGGGCCGGTTCATGCTGGTACTATCTGCGTTACATCGACCCGCACAACGCCCTGGCCGCGTTTGACAAAGCGAAGGAAAAATACTGGATGCCGGTTGATCTGTATGTCGGCGGCGCGGAACATGCGGTGCTGCATCTGCTTTATTCACGTTTCTGGCACAAAGTGCTGTACGATCTGGGCTATGTTTCAACGAAAGAGCCGTTCACCAAACTGATCAATCAAGGGATGATCCTGGGGCTCTCCTACAAGGATTCGCGCGGGGCGCTGGTGCCGAACGACCTGGTTGAAATCACCGCTGACGGCCCGGCGCATAAACAGTCCGGTGAAAAACTGATTGAATTCCCGGCGAAAATGTCAAAATCCCTGAAAAACGTCGTCAACCCGGATGATGTCATCAGCGAATACGGCGCGGACAGCATGAGGCTGTATGAAATGTTCATGGGTCCGCTTGAAGCCACCAAGCCGTGGAACACCAATGGAGTGGAAGGCGTCTACCGCTTCCTGAAACGCGTCTGGCGGCTGATTACCGAAAGCAGAATTATTGATGAACCATGCAGCCGCGAACAACAGCGCATGCTGCATTATACAATTAAAAAGATTACCGATGATCTGGATACTTTCGGCTTCAATACCGCAATCAGCCAGATGATGATCTTTGTCAACGAGTTTTCCAAACAGGAAGCGCTGCCCCGCGAGGCGGCAGAAACTTTTGTAAAACTGCTGGCGCCGTTTGCTCCGCATGTCGGCGAGGAACTGTGGCGCGAACTCGGTCATCAGGAGACCATTGCCTACGTTAACTGGCCGGTGTACGATCCGGAGCTCATCAAGGCGGATGAAATCGAGATCGCTGTCCAGTTCATGGGCAAGCCAAGAGTGCGGCTGATGATTCCCGCGGATTCAACCATTGAACAGATGGAAAAAATCGCGCTTGGCTCTGAACAGGTGCAGCAACTGCTGGCCGGCAGGACCGTCCGCAAAGTGGTCTGCGTTCCCGGCCGTCTGGTCAACATCGTTGCCGGATAAGGTAGAGGTAATTTCAAAAGTAGTCAGAACTCAGAAGCCAGGAGTTCCCGCAGGGCGGGACTAGACTAACGTCCAGCAGGTACATAAATCCGGATTTGAGTTAGAGTTTCATTCTGAATTCTGGATTCTGTCTTCTGAATTCCCGCAAAACGCGAGTTTTGCAATTGGCTCGGCATTGAATATATCGATACAGCAAGCGTATTCGCGCTGATGCGCTTTGCGTTCCTGTCTTGATTTTTGAGGTTGACGGATGTCTATTTATGAATCATAAAATTGCATCCCTGTCTATT
Organism: Lentisphaerota bacterium; assembly: GCA_037144075.1. Lineage (GTDB taxonomy): Bacteria > Verrucomicrobiota > Lentisphaeria > Victivallales > Victivallaceae > CAIPAT01. The sequence goes on from JBAWXM010000324.1 coordinate 3,085, forward strand.
AAAATAACGGATTTGAATATTGAATTCTGAAATCAGTAAAATTAATTCTTATTTTGAAGAAGGAAAACGTCTCTGGCTGACAACTCCGGAACGGGTGATGAAAAGGGAGTTCTACGAGTTGTGGGAAACGGTTCAGTCTCCTGTCCCTTTTCTGCTGGACGGAGATCATTTTGAACTGCTTGGCACGCCATTCACCCTGCCGCAGCATGATGGAGAAAAGACCGGCTATTTCACCTGGGACGCGGAAAATTTCAGTCCGGCATTGATTCTGGAAACAAATGAATGGGAGCAGAAATACCTGCTCACCTTTTCTGACGGAGAGCCCCGCATCCAGGAAAATGGCCTGGTCATGCTGGATCATGACGAAATGACGCACGGCGAACGGCTGGAGATCATATATGATGTTATCGCATACACCAACCGCGCTTATCCGTCGCGCGATGTTCTAAGTCTGACGAAAAAAGAGTTTATCGAGGCCCTTGACGGAATCAGCGCAGCATATAATTCCCGCGGCATCGCCACCATGAAGCGGCTTTCCGCATTTTTTATGAAGAGCCTGATCAGGAAAGCCTCGGCGGACATGGCGACTGACGAGATCAGCCGTCAACTCAGCCTGCCGCTTGACGGAAGTTACGCCGCCCGGCAAGAGTCTGAAGCCAATAACGAATCTCCAGTCCTCTCCGGACGGGTCGCCCCCGCGGTCATTCCATCGAAAACCCTATGGGAAATCAGCGGCGAACTGAATTTCTTAAATACCGCCTGCCGGCTTGCCGCGGAAAATGAACGGGAATTTATACTGACGTTCATGGATGCTGAAATTATCGGCGAACGCGGAGAACTGGACGTGCCGTTTAAAATGCGCACCGATCCGGAAATTCCGCTGGCCAGGGGCGATGTACTGAATGTTTACCTGCGCGGCGAAAAGGATGTATTCGGTACTTTCAAAGTCGATATTTTTGATGGAAACATTATCTTCGGCCGCCTCCGCAGCGACTTTGCCGCAACAATTGAAAAATATATTGACCGTCTCTTTGCCCGTCTTCAGCGGAGTCCCGGCAGCTTTCTTTCGTCAGCCATTAACGAGCTGTGGGACTCGGTCAAAACCGGCGACGCCAGAGATAAATTTGGCGCGCTGGAATATGTTCTGGCGCTCAGCCCGTTCGACTTTGCGCCCGGCAGTCCGGAAGGGGCTCCGGCATTAATGGATATTTCACAGCAGCAGGCCTGGGCCGCTGCGGTAAATCCGTCAAATCCGGTTGTGCTGATTCAGGGACCGCCCGGCACCGGCAAAACTTTTGTGCTGGAGCAGGTAGTCAGAGAGCTTTGCCGGCAGGGACTGCGCATCCTGGTGGCGGCGCCGTCAAATACCGCCGTGGATAATATCTGCCGCCGCATCGGAGATCTGCCGGCGCTGCGTTTCGGTAAAAACATCAACAGCATTGCTCCGGATGTGGCCGAAAAGAACTGGATCGGCGAGGCCCGCAATGTCAACCGCTTTATAGACGCCAGAAACGAGCAGAAGATAGGCGGCATATATGCCGGAACCCATGTCGGGCTGCTGCGGGACGAAATCGTGGTTGACGATATGAACCGGAACGGCAAATATGACGTCATTATATTTGACGAAGCCGGAATGTCAAACCTGGAAGAATTTATGCTGTGCGCCAGGCTGGGAAAAAGAGTGGTCCTTTTCGGCGATCATCAGCAGCTTCCGCCGTTTCCTCTGCCGTCAAAAATTCATCAGATGTTAAAAGACGAGTTCAAAGCGGTGCCGGTGAAATATCATTCCATGGTATCCGGCAGCGCCATGGAGTGGCTGGCTTTTCAGCGCGGAGTGCCGGTGATAATGCTCAAATGTTCATACCGCTGCCAGAACCCGCGCCTGTTGCGATTCTCATCCACGCTGTTCTATGACGCCGGGGTTAAAGCCAGCGAGAGCGCGGATTACTATCAGCTTGCATATCATGAACGGAAACAGAAATATCCGCCTTCCAGCCTCAGGTTTTATACGACTTCCGGCCTGCCGTTAAATAAACGCCGCGAACATCTTTTCATTGAAGGGCAGAAACCCGGACTGGCCAACCCCGCGGAAGCGTTTATCTGCTGCTATGTGTTTTACCGGGCGGTCCAGAAGAATCCGCTGGAAGAAATTTCCATGATTGTTCCATACCGGAAACAGGTTGGAATCCTGCGGGACAATCTTTCGCTTGAACACGTCCGCGCGCTGATTCCGGATGAAGAAATCTCCGAAGAACGCTGGCGCCGTTTCCTGTTCTCCAGGATCGCCACAGTGGACAGTTTCCAGGGCGGCGAAAGCGATGTTGTCATCATCTCCTATGTCCGTAGCAATGAAGGCGACGGCATCGGCTTTATTGACAACCCAAACCGGATCAACGTCGCCCATACCCGCTGCCGCCGCGAAATGCATATCGTCGGCGATTTGGAATGCCTGAAGCGGCAGGCGGGAAATAAGATTTTTGAACGTATGGAAAGAGCGTTCAGCCGTGACGGGGAAATCATCGAAGTCTCGGAATATATGCTCAAAGAAATGGTGACGGAAGTGTCGCCGTCACTGTAGTCCTGTATTTCGCAGTTGAAGAACATAACCGGCTGCGGGACTTTAACCACAGGAAACAGCCAGTTTTACCAAGGACACGGAGCACACAGAGTAAAACCTGTAGTCAGCGAATTGCTGCGGGAATTACCGCAGTAATTCGCCGACTCTCCTGTATTATCTTTCTCCGTGTTCTCTGTGAACTCTGTGGTAAATATGTATTGGTTTTTTCTTTCGTGCGTTTTGTTCTTCATGGTGAAACGGTTTTTTCTTATCCTGCATATCCTGTCTATCCACGCCTACGGCGGGCAAGCCCTGTTAAAATACAAATTCCTATACGATTAAATTACTTTTAAAGAATAGTATATCAATATTATTCATCGAATGACAACTATATCTATCTTTAAATAATTTTAATAACATTTA
>JBAWXM010000325.1:0-5983 GCA_037144075.1 Lentisphaerota bacterium
GTCTATCCCTGTTAAAATATAAATTCCTATACGATAAATTTACCGTTTACGCCGGAAAAATCAATATGCAATCCCTTAATAACAGCAGAATTATGCGATTACCCCCCAGCTTGGGGATATGGAATATGGGTTGATTACACTCTGCACGGCTGAACGATTTTAAGCGGTGTCATAATGCTTTTTCAGGCGATTGTTAGAAAAATGTTAATTTTATAAATATGTCTTGCTATATTTTATTATATACGATATTTTTTTATAAGTCTAATTTTGAGAATAAGTTATGACTGCGCGTGAAACCGGTTATGAATTATATACAATGTAACAGGGGGTAGCAATGAGTAAATCAATCACTGTCAGGACAATTGCATCTGTCGCCGCCGTAATGTGCATCTCCGCTGCCTATGCGCAGGATACCGCTGGTTCTAAAACTACAACTTCGGATGTGAAGATCACAAATCAGAAAACCGATACCGGCTCGACCTGGAACAAATCCGCCACCCGCACCGGCAATGCCGGGACATCAACTTTTAATGCCGTTGGAACTGTTACTAAAACCGATACCGGCTCGACTTTTGACATTCAGCGCTCAGGAACTAACGCCAAAGGAAACACCTGGCAGTCTGATACGGACGGCACCGTAACCAGGACTGCGAACGGCAAGCAGTGGACGTCCGAAAGCAAAGAAACGGGCGGCAACGGCGCCGCATGGACCACAGACAGTAAAGGCACCGTGACTAAAAATGCAAACGGAACTGTAACAGCCAATACAGATATTATCAGAACCGATGCGAACGGCAAAACGGTCAAGGAAGACATCAATAAAACAATAACTAAAAATGCGGACGGAAGCGTAACGATCAATAAAGATATTACCATAACCAACGCGGACGGAACGATTGTCACGAAAGACATTGATAAGACTATTACTAAAAAAGTGGACGGAACGATTGTCACAAAAGAAGATGTAAAGGTGACAACCCCCAAAGGCACTGCAACCAGTGACACTACAACCCAGATCACCAAAGAAGGCGGCGGAAAAGTTGCGATAACCACGACCGGCGCCGGAACAACCGTGTCCGGCAAAAACTACACAGTGACCGGAAAAGGTGAAAAAATCAGGAATGCCGATGAAACAGACATCCATATGGCTACTACAGTCACCGGAGATGAAGAAAAACCGGCTAAAACTAAAAAGACCAAGGCCCCCCGCAACCGCGTCAAAAAATCTGAGCAGTAATTTACTATCCTGCCGGCAAGAGCTGGTGACAAATAAATTTGAAATGCATAATCTGAATCCATGACTGGTATGGCTGCAAATGCAGGAAATGCGGCAGGAAGATAAGACACGGATGGAGCCGCCGCACGCGCCTCTGCTGTTTCACATTTTACCTCTCTGGCGCAATACGAGTAAGGTCTTGCGTCAGGCGAACACTTCGGATTGCATTTTGTCTCTCTGTCAATAAGATTTAAAATTAAAAGATGAAAATATTTTCGAGAAGTCAATTTTTAAAACACTAAACTATTAGGAGCAATGAATATGCACAACAAAGGCTTTATCACAAGCGTGACCACGCTGGCTTTGACCGCGTGCATCGCGTGTTCGGCGCAACAGGCATCCACCGAGGAGACGATGACTCCGAGGCAGGCCGAGGAAAGGGAAATCGCGATAAGGGGTACCCTCGCGGGGATCGGCGCCAAGCTGGAAAAGGTCAATGATCATATCGCGATTACCATGGTCTATCCCGGCAGTCCGGCCGAGAAAGCAGGCCTGAAGGCTGGCCAGGTCATCACGGCGATCAACACCGCCCCGACTGGCCAAATGACACTGGACAATGCCGTGAGTCTGGTACGCGGCCCCAAGGGCTCACAAGTCGAGCTGACTGTGTCTGACTCTTCAACCGCCGCGCCCCGGCAAGTGGCGATTGTTCGCGATATCATCGCGCTGCCTGCCTTTACCGCCACGGGGAAGATACTGGACGGGAACATCGGCCTATTGACAATTCCTTCCTTTTCCGAATGGACACCCAAGACTGTGATCAGCATTCTGCAGTCCTTTGTCAATAACGGAGTCCAGGGAATTGTTCTGGACTTGCGCGGCAATGGCGGGGGATCGTACAGTGCCGTCATCGAGGCAGCTGGACTTTTCACTGGGAGGAAACCGACTCTATGGCTAAAGCGCCAGGGCAAGCAGGCGGAAACTGTTCATGCAATGGGAAACGCTCTATGGCAGGGCCCATTGGTGGTACTGGTCGACGGGACTACAGCCGCTGGCGCGGAACTCCTCGCGTCGGCATTGCAGACGAGTGACCTGGCCAAGGTAGTTGGCCAGAAAACTTATGGCAAGGCGGCCTTCATGTCCGTGCAGTCGCAACCTGACGGCTCCTCGAAGGTTACCGTCGTCGGAAACTGTCTCACCGCCGGCGGTGATCCAATCGACGGCTGCGGCATCAAACCGGACGTGATGCTTGATGCAAATCTGTCGAAAGAAGAAACCTTGCGGAAGACCGTCGAGGTTCTGTCCAGCCAGAAGGATGTGAAGCCGCACGGACAGCGCAAGCGGGGTTCAAAGCTGAAATCTGCCCCGGATATGTAAAAAAGGAGTAGAAAGAAGCGAAAAATTAATGAACTATTGCACGAAAACACAGAAACTAAAATCTGATTCCGATGTTCGTATCAGTTTGATTGCATTATTTGTCTTCTCCGTCAGCATGACTGGCACAGTTTCGGCAGGCGAAATGGAAGACCTTGCCGTCATCCGTCAGAATGCGCCGGCTATAGCTTCCGAAATCGCCGCCGACCCGACCATCCGCTGTACGGTAGGCGCGGAGAAGTGGCCGCAAGCTCTGAAACGACTGGCGGAATTCTCAAATAATAAGAACCCTGACTGCCAGGAAGCCCTCCGCATTATCGGAGACACTGTGCCACGAGTGAAGAGCCGGATTGGCAATATACAACTTGACGGCAAACCTGCGGAATGGAGTGAATCAATTCCTTCCGCCGATTATGTCCGCCCCAGGAAAGGTTCAGCTCAGGATTTATGGGCTCAAGGCGCCGCCGCCGTGGTTCGGCAGGACCGGCTTTACCTGATGATTGGTCTTGCCAATGCGGCACAATATTTTGGAAAGCCGGATAGCGAAGTGCTGGTGACCATTGACTGCAGGGATGACCAGTCGTGGGACATCTGCCTTTCTCTCTCCCGGCAAAATGGGCGCTGGGCTGGCAAGCAGACACCCTATGGCGGCAACTTGGAAGATGCAAAACCTTTACCGTCGGTTCAAGGATCCATAGGGGAGGTGGCGGAAGTTAGCATTGACATTCGGGACTTTGTGCCTCTTGCAAAGGCCAAACCCACTTGGACGTTGTATCTTAAAGCGAAAAGCAAAGACCTGAAAGGAAATTTTAAATTTCGAACTCAGGATATCCCGGTTTTAAACGAAAATGCCAGAGAAGGTGTGGCATCATGGCCTTACCTGCGAACGTTTCTCTGCCTTTGTGCTGACAAGCCATTGGAAGGTTTCGAGCTTACGGCGGCCGCCATAGCCATCATGTCAGCGACAATGTATTTGGACGGCGACGATGAAGTCCGCCGGGCAATCCGGCAGGACAACGCCGATTTTTTAGAACTTGCGCGCTCGATTGACGCGTGGCAGACAGAGCTTAAGACGGAATACCGCCTGAAGGATTATCCATTGGAAGCACAACTGGCGTGGGCAACGCGAATCCGGCACGATATCGGTTATTTTCTTGAACGCAGCCGGGAACCCGGAAAGACGAACAAGATGGAGAACTACAAATGGGTGTCTGTGAGCATTGAAACACTCAAGAGACTGAAAGATGTCGCTGTTAAAGAAGGGCTGGCTGATGCTTCTCTGTACAAATGCAGCGAACGGATTGACAGATGGGTTAGGAGCAAGCAAGAGGTTTCATATGGTGTCCGCCATTATGAGAAGAAGGCAAATGAAGCCGTTGACGATCATGTTAAAGCAAAGCTCTTTGAAGAAAAGGCAGAGCATGCCAAGGAACTGATAGCTAACGCCGATATTGTTGGATACTACCGGGGCAAACCAGTTTCAGCGTTCAAAGTCAAACACTCCGAAACTCAACTGGATCAGATACTCAAGCACGGATTCATGATTGGATCTTGCGGTAATCACACTCAACTGAGCGTGGATTTGATGCGGTCATTGGGTATTGCCCCGCTCCATTTTCGCGTGTTGGCTTCCCGTGAAGAAATGATGGACCATGCTTGGCCGGGGCGTTATGATCCTTCGCAGAATCTTTGGCTGGCCTATCAGGGGGCGAGAGGGGGCCCCAGATGGTGGTTCTTCTTTTTCAATCGGCCTCCCGTTTTCACTTATGCGACCGAGGCGGAGCAAATCCCAATGGGCATAAATTATAAGGGGCAGCGACCGTTTCCCATGTTTTTCTGCCGGGAGTTACAGGGCTTCCAGGTCAAGTCTGCTTCGCAGAACGGCACTCCGACCAAGGAGATTCGCGAGTGGATGTTGACCCCGGGGTTTTGACAAAATAAAAAAAGAAAGGACGTGAAAGGAAAATGCCATTCACGGAAGAGGTATTACCCATGAATCTGTACATTCAACGTTCCAGGTTGCTTTCGGGGGCGCGTATTTCCACCCGGACAACCAAGCAGTTTCTTGCCGCTTTCACTTTTGTTTTTATCCTTGGTGCATTGGTTTTTTCGGCGGAACCGCCGAAAGGAAAACTTGTGAGCGATGCTAAATTTATCGTCTACAAAGAAGTCGATGAAGTTAAGTTGAAGCTAAAAATTTGGACGCCTTTAGAACATAAGCCGACAGATAAACGCCCGACAATCGTATTTATTGGGGCGCATGGCAACTTCGCGCCACACTGCATGTACTTTGCATCGCGTGGCATGATTGCGGCAGCTGGGACAGTGACAGGCCCTAACGGTATTCCCGGCGCAGATGCCAACGCTCAGTCCGCGATTCGTTGGGTGCGGGGTCATGCAAAAGAACTGGGGGCTGACCCTGACCGCATTGTGGTATCCGGCGCCTCATTATGTGGGCAATTTGCCGCTTCAACCGGCATGGTCAAGGATCTTACCGGCGACGAAGATGCCACGGTCAGTTTTCGCCCCAATGCAATGATTTTATACTGCCCTTCACTTGACTTGATTAAGGGAGTGACCGGCGATGATTTGAAGAAGAGTGAAGTCAAATGGAAAACCAAGCCCGGAGAACTGGAAGAGTTGTCGCCGATATATCAGGTCAAAGCCGGCTTACCGCCAATGATTATTTTCCACGGAAAACAGGACACACATATTCCGTTCGAGCGCTCAGAGCGGTTTGGAAAGTTAATGAGGGATGCAGGCAACCGTTGCGAAGTTGTTGGTTATGAAGGCGCAGGGCACGTTTTATTCGACTATAAGAAGATATATGACGACAAGTATTTTATTGATATGCTGAAATTGGCCGACCGTTTTCTGGCTTCAATGGGATATCTGAAAGGCGAACCGACAACAGACAAGCTCAAAAACAAAAATGCGACCGGCAATCCCAACTAAGAATATCTATTACGCTGGAGAATTGTGAATTTGAGGGGTTTTATGAATGCAAGCATGATGCAGACAGGCGAGACTCTCTACAAGTATTTCCTTGCATGCTGCTTTCGCTTTGATGGTCTGACGATTTGTGTCCGAACAACCGAACTCACTGTTCCGGCGATTGAAACGGAATTCTCGGCAATGTCGGCAAAACCTCCGAAAGGCGCACTGGTGATTGTCGACACATTTTCCACACCGGCGCCTGAAATCAAAAAGCTCCGCCGGGAAAATCAATATGCAATCGCTTAATAACAGCAGAATTATGCGTTCCCGGAAACAAATCCGTGCAGCGATTCATGGATTATATAATCCGCACGGCTGAAAATTTAAGAATAGACGAGCAAGATTGTGGATTGGATTTTTTCGCTCCGACTGACAGGCGATGCCCGCATCGCATGA
>JBAWXM010000326.1:0-5974 GCA_037144075.1 Lentisphaerota bacterium
TTAGCTAAAAATTGTAACTTTGTTGAATTTTTTTAATGGCGGAATATGTTATGAATAGTTGTGAACGGGGGATAGTTATTCACTTCATGTAACCAACGAATTGGAATGTCTTAAGGTGAATAATGACACTTGCATCTGTAAGCAAATTAGCAAAATGGATAATGATTTTGTCTTTAATCCCAGTGCTGCTCGGAGCCTTTCTTGTTATTCGTACTCATTTTTCTCTTTTGCATGCTGTCGCTGTTACTGGAACAATCATAGAACTGGTTGAGGAAAGGGCTAATAATAACGGTAATTTTGAAATTTATTATAGACCTGTTTTATCATTTAAAGATACGAAAGGCGAAACTCACAAGACACGTTCCGCAAGTTACTTTTTATCCAATCGGGTAAAGATTGGAGATAAATGCGATTTTCTGTATGATCCGGAAAATTTTTCAACAGTGGAGGATCAGACGTTTCCTGGCATCTTTCTAATTGGATTTGGATTTTTGCATTTTCTATTTTTTTTAATAGTAATGTTGATAACAAGGAAAATGCTGAAATCTACTGGCAATAGCAATGTTCTTCAAACAAATATGACAGCTATGCCAACTAATACTAAAAGCTGGAACCGGCTTTCAAAAATAATGATGACAATCTCTGGTATTGCAATGTTTTTTGCCGTTGTTTTAACTGTTCACACAATCATTTTTCTTCTGTATGCAGTACCTGCGATTGGAACAATTGTAGCAGTTGAACAGAAAGAAGACATGGATAGCAGAATAATTAGTTATATTCCGGTTTTTACTTTTCAAGATGCAAAAGGCGTTACGTACAAGGTCAGTTCCCCGACTGAAACGACTTTTACTCCTGTAGTTGGAGAGAAAATAGATATTCTTTACAATCCTATGAATCCCAATCATGCGAGAGAAAATGGATTCTTCGGTCTGTGGGGGCAGGCAATCAATTATGTAATTGGTGCATTTATTTTTTGGCTTGCTGCATTTATAATAAAGCGAAGAATAGAATCGAAAACAAAGACGCTCCGGTAATGAGTGATTGACGAGTATTATCTGGCATTTTGCTTTTTGCGCGCATCATAGATTTTCAGTATTTTGAGTATGAGGCAGCTGCACAGGAGATATATGACAGTCTGGCAGAGCAGGAACAGAAAGCAGAACAAGCGAAAATTATGATATTTTAAATCAAATATGCCAAGTATTTTACAAATATTGATTGTAAACGAACATGAAATATATGCAATAAAATTCAATTGTTGAGCAAGATCTTTCCAGCAGGATGCTTCTTTATATTCAAGCAGAAATAAAATAGCGGAAAAAAGTCCCCACACCGTAAGCGCGGATATAAAAACAAGTTTATTCCGTTTCTTCATGATTAATCATCCTGTATATCCTGCCTATCCCGGTTAAATGGTTTTCGTGATTGGTTTACGCGAAAATACTGGCGGTATTGGTAAAATTTACGAACTTGCTGCCGGAGACCTCCAGTGACAACTCCCCGGCATAAATGACCGCGCCGTTTCCGGCATCCGGCGCGATTTTTTTGAAGTACTCAAGCCTTTTAACAAAATCCTTATTGAATGTCATCGCCGATTTGATTTCAACGGGAATGAGCCGGCGTCCATGTTTGAAAATCAGGTCAACCTCATGATCCTGGTTATCCCGGAAGAAAAATAAACCGGGATCACTGCCGGCATTCAGTCTGGCCTTCAACGCTTCGATCACCACCATATTTTCAAACAAATTGCCGCGCAGCGGATCGCGGGCAACCTGTTCCGCTTTCTCAATACCCAGCAGATACGCAGCCAGACCGACTTCGATGAAGTAGATTTTGGGTGATTTGACAATCCGCTTGCCGAGATTTTCAAAATACGGCGGCAGCCGGAATATGATGAATGACGCCTCCAGCACAGACAGCCACTCTTTGAGTGTGGTGCCGGACACTCCAACATCACCGGCCAGAGAATTTAAATTTACAATCTGCCCGATCCGCCCGGCCAGCAGCCGCATGAAATTTTCAAAAGCGATCAGGCTTTTTACGTTTATCATCTGCCGGACGTCGCGCTCGACGTAGGTCTGAAAATAGTTGCGGTAGAGTCTGGTCGGATCGACATTCTCCTGATAGATGCGCGGCATGAAGCCGCGATAGATAAGTTCATCGCGATCAAGTGCGGCGGCATTGCTGTTTTTCAGTTCTTCAATGGAAAGCGGCAGCAGACTGAGCAATCCGGCGCGCCCCGCCAGCGATTGGCTGACCGCTTCGCGCAGGCGGACCTGATGGCTGCCGGTTAAAATGTATTGTCCGCGTTTTTTCGATTTGTCGGACCGCGCTTGAATATACGAAAGCAGTTCCGGAACCCGCTGGATTTCATCAATGATCACCGGCGCCGGATATTGCGCAAAAAAACCTTGCGGATCATCTGTTGCCAATTGACGCAGTTCCGGCATTTCCAGATTGGCATAGCGATAGCCGGGAAATTGCATTTGCGCCAGTGTGGTTTTTCCGGATTGCCGCGGCCCGGTGATGGTTACAACCGGATATTCCGCCGCCGTCTGTGCCAGTTCCTGTTGTATCTGCCTGGAAAACATAATATTTCCTTCTCTATCAGTTTAACTATTAATAAGATAACAACTATTCATACATTTTTCAAGTTGAACTTTAAAAATGTATGATTTTGTTAAATATTGAACGTAATTTGATTTTTTTGTTTCCCATGTACCCGCCGCTGGCGGCTAGTCGGGCGTGATCCAACGGTCCCGCAGCATAAAGACGGTCTGCCGGGACGGCCGACCCCATAGCTATCAAGCTAAGCCGATATGAGCTCATTTCAACACCCAATACCAACCGGTGAAGGACTGGATCAAACCTTGGAACACGGTTGTAACGGAGCACAACCCTCCAGTAATACCAGTTCCTGTCTTATGGCTCCAGGCTGTTCCCCTTGGATATTGGATATTCCGTGTTGGATATTGGATATTCTGTTCAAAATTCCATTAGCTTGATAGCTATGCGGCTGACCCTACCCGGGAATCCCGGTCTCTCCCGCTTCATGCTTTTCATCTGCGTTCATCCGCGTCCACCTGTGTCATCTGTGGATAAAAATTCCACCTTTGTCGTGAATTTTCGTGCTTTTCGTGGTTAAAGCGAATTTAGCTGTTTCTTTTGGTTGCGGCTATGCCTCGCTAAGTCTTTTTGGTTTTTTTGTGGACAAAACTGTATTTCGCTGTTTTATCTGGCTCCGGATACTCGATTTTCCATGAATTGCTATTATGTTATCAATGATATAGAGAGGATAATGTACATGGTGATTGGAATTACACATATTGAATATATAATCCGGCTGTACCGGCTGGCATTGACCGCTTTTTGTTTATGCTGCATTCCGGCTGCCGGGTTTAGCGCGGCGGATGCGGAGGAACGGCTGGCGGCGGTTAAACAGCTTGCGGATCAGGACGCGCTGGCGGCGGTTGCCATGGAAGACCCGGAATGGAAAGTGCGCCGGGCGGCTTATGAAAAAATCACCAGCCCGGCGGCGCTGGCGAAACTGGCGTCGCGGGAAAAAAACTGGCGGGTGCGCGAAATTGCGGTGAAACGCCTTGCCGATCAGGCGCTGCTGGCGAAGCTGGCCGCGGAGGATACGGAAAAAAGGATTCGCGAACTGGCTGCGGAGAAAGTTACCGATCAGGCGGCGCTGGCGAAACTGGCGTTTGACGCCTGGGATATTGATATCCGCCGGATCGCCGCCGCGAAACTTGCCGACCAGGCGCTGCTGGCGAAACTGGCAATGGAAGATAAAGATTTTGATATCCGCAACAGCGCAGTCAAAAACCTTACAGATCAGGCTTTCCTGACGCAAGTTGCATTTGAGAGTCCTGCGCTGAATATCCGTCAGGCCGCCGTTGAAAAACTGACGGACCAGAATCTGCTGGCCAGGCTTACCATCGGTGACGCGAATCTGCTGCTGCGTGAAAGCGCCGTTAAAAACCTGACCAACCAGAAACTGCTGGCGAAACTGGCCGCTGAAGATTCTATGGCCGGCGTCAGGAAGGCGGCAGTCAAAAATCTTACCGATCCGGGGCTGCTGGCGAAAGCCGCATTGAACGATATAGACGCCGGCGTCCGGCGGGCGGCCGTTGAAAAAATTGACAATCAGGAGTTGCTGGCAAGAGCGGCGGTTGACGACATGGAGAGCGGCGTCCGGCAGGCCGCGATGAAGCATCTTGCCGACCAGGCGTTGCTGGCGAAGCTGGCGGTCGAAGACAGGGACGGCAATGCCCGTCTGGCCGCCGCCGGCTATGTTACCGCTCAGGATCAACTGGCGGAACTTGCGCTTCAGGGCAGGGACCGCAGTGTCCGGCTGACGGCCGTCAGCAAACTTGCAGTTCAGAATGTGCTGGGCAGGCTGGCCGCCAGAGACCGGGACGAGAATGTCCGGCTGGCGGCGCTGGCGAAACTTACTGACCGGAAATTAGTGGAAACGCTGGCGCTTGAGGAAAGAAATAAACGGGTACGGCTGGCGGCCATTCAAAAACTGACAGATCAGAATGTGTCGGCGCGGATCGCGGTTGAGGAATATGATGATGAGATCCGCTGCGCCGCCATTAAAAATCTGAATGATCAGAGCATTTTGTCAAAACTGGCGCTTGAGGACAAATACGCCAATATCCGCAAGACCGCCGCGGCGAATCTCACCGATCAGGCGGCGCTGGCAAAGCTGGCCGTCGAGGATCGTGACTCCGAAGTGCGCAATGTAGCGGTTACAAATCTTACCGATCAGCAGTTGTTGTCGAAGCTTGCCGCGGAAGACCGGGATTTCAGTGTGCGCAGAGCGGCGGTCATGAAGCTGGCCGGACAGGAGCAGCTGGCAAAAATCGCAGCCTTAGACAAAGACTGGCGCATCCGCCGGATTGCCGTTAAAAACCTGTCCGGTCAGGAGCCGCTGGCGGGCATCGCCACCGGGGACAAGGTGAATCTGGTCCGCTATTATGCATTGAAAAAACTGGATGACCGGGCGGTTCTGCCAAAAATTGCGGTCGAGGATAAAGACCGTTTTGTCCGCCGGCTGGCTTATGAAAAACTTACCGGCCAGGATTGGCTGGCAAAACTGACCGCGGATGCGCCGGGCGAGTATGACAATCCGGGAAAAGAGGTTTATGAGCGTTTTACCGGTATAAGAGTCTTTCCGAAGAAATCCGGCGCGGAAGAGAGCAGTGATACTCAAAATGGCGCGTTTGAAAACTTGATTGACCAGCAGGGCAGGGAACTGTATGCGAAGGCCGCGGAGGATGGCGCAAAGCGGCTGGACACTGCAAAATCCTCGCGGAACCAGGCGGAACTGAGCGCGCTGGCCTTAAACGATTCGTGGTGGCAGGTGCGCGCCGCGGCGGTGAAAAACCTTGAAGCCGTGGATATTCTGGAAAAAGCGGCACTTGAGGATAAGGATCTGGATGTGCGGCAGGCGGCGGCGGAGAAGCTGACCGGTTTGATGGTGACGCCGGAATCCGACCAGAATAAACTGGCTGAAATTGTTACTGGTTATCCGGTATGGGCGGTTCGCAAAGCGGCTTTCAACAAAATTACGGATACGGCGGCGCTGGAAAACCTGGCCGCTCAGAAGAAAGACCCTGCGGTGGCGATGGCCGCCCGCGTGCTGCTGAGAAAATCTTCCTGGGAGAATATTTGCGAACAGGAGTCTGATGATTTGGTTCCGGCCGGCGTGGTGATTGGCGCGATGGCGCTGTTTGAGCGCCAGGCCAGCATGACCGACGCGGTCACCAAACTATTTCATAATTACCTCCGCAAAGACGGTTCAAACCGGATTCCGGAATTGCTCGAATTATTCAACCTTTACGGCTATAACCGGCTTGCTGACGACTATCTGAACTGCGGCCATGACGATTTGCAGGCTGTCGCGGTAAAATGGGCCGCCGGACACGATTACGTTATAGACAACAGAACACCGGGGAAGTGA
>JBAWXM010000327.1:0-5954 GCA_037144075.1 Lentisphaerota bacterium
TTTCTTCCAAAAAAATTTGACTGCCGGGGTTCAAGGCGTATTTTTACAATATATAATTATTGCAAGCTGATTCAGGGATGAACTGCCGTCCGGATATTGAATTTTAACAGGGGTGTGATGCAAATGTTTAAAAATGGTCTGGTCTCAATCTCTTTCAGAAAATTTTCTCCTGAAAAAATAGTGCAAATGTGCGCCAAAGCCGGTTTGGACGGGATTGAATGGGGCGGCGATGTTCATGTGCCGCACGGCGATCTTCAAACTGCCGCGACCGTGCGCAAAATAACCGCCGACGCGGGATTGCATGTTGCCGCCTACGGCTCTTATTACCGCGCCGGAGTCAGCGAACAGACCGGACTGGCATTTGAGGATGTCCTGGCTTCCGCTGTCGAACTCAAAACGCCGACCATCCGGGTATGGGCAGGCGGCCAGGGCTCGGCGGATGCGGGCGAAGCCGGACGCCTGAATGTCATCGGCGACCTGCGCCGGATTGACGGAATGGCGAGGAAAGCGGGTATTTCGGTAAGCCTGGAGTTTCACGGCGGGACCCTGACCGACACCAACGCGTCCGCCATCAGGCTGATGGATGAGTTGAGCGGAACAAATGTTTGTTTCTACTGGCAGCCGCCGGTGAACCAGCCGTTTGAATACTGCCGCGACGGGCTTTCGGCCGTGCTGCCGCGGTTGACCAATATCCATGCGTTTCACTGGATGAATATGGAAAGGCGGCCGCTGGCGGAAGGTATTCCGAACTGGAAAAAATATCTGGAAACGGCCGCCGCAGACGGCGGAGATCATTATGTTATGCTGGAATTTGTTCTGGAAGACAGCGAAACCCAGTTCTATGCCGACGCCGCCACCCTTAAAGAATTAACAGAACCATACGATTGAATTCATTAGAGATATGTTAAGCCGGTTGATTTTTCAAGGAATCCAATTAGCTTAATTTAAAGCGGCGGAAAGTTGTTTTTCAACATACTGGAGGAATTATGGGCCCGCAGAAAATAGTTGGCGTAAACACCGGAAGAAGTACCGGATACTGCCTTTATCTCGTGCTTATTTTCCTGATTGCGGCAACAGCGCTGGTCTATATCGCATATCTGATGTTTTCCGCTCCGGCGCGCACGATGGACTCGGCGCTGCTCAATGCGAAAAAACTGCTGCAGACGGAAATAAAGATCACCGAAAAGATCACCAGCGAATTCAGCGTTATTGACAGCAGACAGGACCTGCTGGTCTGCTCCGAATACAGTTTTCTGTCAGATTTTAAAACCATCGCGGTTACTAAACTAGCGGTCACCAGCAAAGGCTATTTTGCTTTAAGAGTGCCGGTGGAGTATCATTTTTATGTCCCGATGAATGACCGCAGGCAGTGGCATTTCAAATACAGCGACGGAACCGTATGGGTTGACGCGCCGCCGCTGAAATGCCTGACCCCGAATATCAAATGGCGCGATTCCGAGGAATTTATTTACGGCGGGCTGCTGATCGACAGCGGGAAATCATCCGGAGAGTTGAAAGACACGCTGCTCAAGCAGGCTAACGTGTCTGCAGCGGCCTGCGCCAGATCAGACAATGTACGCCATGCCGCCCGCATCAGCCTGGTCAAATTTCTCAATGAATGGCTTTTCGTGAAATTAAAAAATGAATTACAGATAAATTCCATCGCCATAAAATTCAATGACGAAAAAAATTATCCGCCGGTGCTGTTCGCGGTTGCCAAACCCGGAATATCCTTTGAAAAAAGCGAGCCGGCAGTCAGCATTGAGAATAAGTAACGATGAAGATTATTTTTAATAACCTGGCCGTTCTGGATTACGCCGGAAACAGGAAAAACTGCTTTCCCCGTTATTGACTATGGTCGTGTAATGGCACGGACACAAATAACCAAAGCGGCGCAGGGGCGGCTGACATGACAATTCCGAAGAAGCCGGTTATACTTGGCGGGAGGATGTTAAGATGAATAAATTTCTGCAAACAGTCGGACTTGATCCGCTGGTGGCGTTTACGGTTGTCGCCATTGACTTCATGCTGTTTGCGCCGGATTCCACCGGCGTCGGCTGGGTGATTTCGTGCATCGTCGGTCTGCTGCTGGTTCTGCCATGTACACTGCTGCAGCGTTTTTCGTTCGGCGACAAATGGCCGGCGGCTTTCGCCAAAGGCGTAATCGTCGGTATTTTGACCGCAATCCCTACTCCGCTGCCGTCAGTTGTGATTTTCTCAGTCGGCGTGGCCGGACTGCTCTCGCAATTCAACAGAAAGCAGTTGCCGCCGGCGGGAAAATAAAAAAACGCCGGGCGTTTATTCCCGGCGTTCATTTTTCTACGGGATAAGTCAGCCTTTCGCGGCAAACTTAGTTCCTTTTTTCACCAGTTCAGTAATTCTAACAACTTCCATGCCTTCGTCAATCGTGATCGGATACGGCTTGCCTTTGCGGATCGCATTGTACAAAGCCTGCCAGATGTCATGTGTATCGCATTTGGCCTTCGGTGCTACTTCAACGGTCTTTTCAATCCATTTGAGCACTTCCGCATTGCCGAAAACTCCTGTCAGCGGGGGATTGTCCGGATATGCTTTTATTTTGAGGAATTTCTGCTTCGGATCAATATATTTCAGCGTGATGCTATTGCCCTGACAGGTCAGTGCGCCCTTCGTGCCGAAAATGACGTATTCCGGTTGTGAAATAGCCGCGCCGCCGCTGATTTCCAGATCAACGATCCGCCCGTTTTTGCCGGTCAGCACGATTTTCAGATGGTCTTCGGCATCGCCGACTGCCGCGATTTTCTTCAAATCGCTCCAGACGTTTGCAACCGGGGAATCCAGGAAGCGCAGGGCGTGATCAATGATATGCGGGCCCCAGTTGTTGAGCTGTCCGCCGCCGCATTCAATGAGAGTCTGCCAGTCATTCCGGCGCTGATAGCCGTGACGGTGCAGTTTGACTTCATAAACATCGCCGAGAATACCGGAGGCGATGATTTCGCGGATGTGGGTGAACGGCGCTTCAAAACGGCGGTTATGCCGCAGGAACAGTTTGCCCGGATATTTTTCCGAGGCTTTCTTCAATTTTTTTGCGTCCGCATAGGTCAGCGCTACCGGCTTTTCCAGAAACACATATTTGCCTGCCGCCAGCGCCTTGAGCGCATGGGCGGTATGGTCAGGCGAACGGGTGGCGACGACAACCAGTTCCACGCCCTGGTCTTTCAGGAATTCTTCCGGCTTGCTGTAAAAGCGGCAGGACGGCAGTTTTTCCTTCGATGCCTTAATACGGTCTTTGGCGAGATCGCAGCCGGCGACGATTTCGAACATTTCAGGAAATCTCAAGGCCTCGGGAATATGCATGCAGTAACCGGCCCGGCCAAGCCCCCAGATACCAACTTTGATCTTTTTCATAGTTTATTTACTTTCCTATTACATTCTTGACAAACTTCAAGCTCACTGCCAGATCCTTCAGCGGATCGCGCAGATGAACGTCGTGCTCAATGTGAATCCAGCCGTCCCAGCCGACTTTCAGCAGCATTTCAATTACTTTGGTATTGCTGAAACCGTTGTTGCCGGCGCCGAGTTCGCAGAAACGGTATTCCTTGATGCCGTCCGGGCGGGTGCCGCCGGTCAGGAACACGTCTTTCAGATGCATTACCGAAATGCGTTTATGATATTTTTTCACGATCTCGACCGGATTGCCGCCGGACATGCTGAGATGCCCGGTGTCAAACACAATCCCGGTATCGGGACAGGCTTTCAGGAAATCTTCCAGTTCTTTCTGGTTCTCAACCCGCTGGTGCATGTGGTTGTGAATGGATGCGGTAACTCCCCACCTGGTGCAGGATTTGCTCATGGCGTTGCAGCGGCGGCAGAATTGCTTGAAATCCACCACGCGGTCATTCTGTCCGGGATTGAGCCATACATATTTTTTGTCCAGCGCGGCGGTCCACTCGGTGGTGACCTGAACGTTCGGACCGCGGCAGGTGCTGAAATCCATGCCCAGTTTGCGGTACAGCGCCGCTTTGTAAATCGCGTCGGACGGGCTTACCGCCTCAAGACGCTCGGTTCCGTTAAATCCAAGTTTCTTCAGGTCCAGCAGACGCTCTTCAATATCATACATTCCGCCGTACCACACGTTCATTCCGTAATCAGCCACTCCGAATTTCATTTTTTCACCCTTTAACTTTGTTTGGTTAAATCTATTATTGACAGTCCGCCTCGTTTGAGGTAGTCCAGACTGTCAGACAGTTCGTCCAGCGGATTGAGCCTGAAATCTTCCGGTTCAATGAAGACCCAGCCGTCATATCCCGATTTGATTAAAACTTCCAGCGTTTTCCGGTTGATAACCCCGAATTCGCCGCGCCCCAGAGCCCGGTACTGGATACTGCCGTCCACCATTTCGGCATCTTTCAAATGTACCGCGCAAATCCGGTTCAAGTATTTTTTCACGATGGCGGCAGGATTACCTCCGGCAAGTCCGATTTCTCCGATATCAAATACCAGTCCGGCATCGGGACAGGCTTGGAGATAACGTTCTATCTCCGCCTGGGTTTCCAGACGGGAATTGACATGATTGTGGATGCCGCAGCGCAAACCATATTTCGCGGCGGCGGCGGCAAAAGCGTTCACTCTGGTGGTAAAGGTATCAAAATCCAGTTCGCGGTCCAGGCTGCCGGGGGTGATCCAGACATATTTTTTGCCGAGCCCCGCAGTCCACTCTATTCCGGCTTGAACCGACGGGCCGCGGCAGGTGCTGAATCCCATGCCCAGCCTGCGGTACAGCGCGGCTTTTTCAAGCGCATCTGATGCGCTCACCGCCTCCAGCCGTTCCGTTCCGGACAGACCGAGCTTTTTAATGTCGAGAAGGCGGCTTTCAATGTCATACAGTCCGCCGTCCCGGACATTCAGCCCGTAATCAGCCACGCCGAATTTAAGCATAATTTTATTCCGTCATAATTGATTATAATGGATTATATGATAATACTATAAAGCATGACAGCATTGTTTGGAATAGATTAATTGAGCAAAAAACTGGACTTTTTGATCATGAAGTATTTTGACGGCGTCAATTTTATCGGCTGCGGCGAAGATACCGTTCACTCCACAGTCCAAAAGGATCGTCTTTTCGAAGGATATTACGGGATTCAATATAATCACAGCGGCCCGCTGGATTTTGCCACTGGCGGCAGTCCGCTCAAACAGGTCGAAGGTTCTTATGCTTTCATCACCCGCCCCGGACTGAAATTTTACTACGGCGCACCGGCCGGACAAGCCCGCCATCATATTTTCGCCTGCTTCAAAGGTCCGCGGGTGGACCGGTTCATCCGCAGCGGACTGCTGACCATCAACTCAAGCCAGCCGCTGATCAGGATCGTCAACGCCGAACGTTTTCTCGCCACTTTGCGCGAATTAATAGAGAATATCCGGCATAACCCGCCGCAGAATTATAACCGCGCGGTGCTGCTGCTGGAAAATCTGCTGCTGCAACTCCATGAACAGCCAGCGGAAAAACCGGAAATCAACAGTCATCTGATACCTGGCTTGAAACAACTGGTCAGCGCCGTGGAGCAAAACCCGCAACTGGAATGGGATTTCACCAGGGAAGCCGCCGCATTAGGCGTTTCATATCCGCATTTCCGCCGGATTTTCCGCCAATACGCCGGAACATCCCCGGTAAACCATCTGATAAAATGCCGTCTGCGCAATGCCGTATGGCTGCTGCTGCATTCCGACGACCAGATCAGCGTCATCGCGGAAAATTGCGGCATCCCCGACGAGTTTTACTTCTCCCGCCTGTTTAAAAAATATTACAATCTCCCTCCCCTGACCTACCGCCAGGAATTCAAGAACCGCCCGTAAGTAACGATAAGCGGAGAAATTCTGAAATGAAGATTTGTCAAAGAGAAATTGGTCAATATATTATACTCTATAAGGTTGAAATTTTAAAATAGATTGCGAAGATTTTGAGAATTGGT
>JBAWXM010000328.1:0-5937 GCA_037144075.1 Lentisphaerota bacterium
ATCCTTTATAAGCCATATCTTCAGAAATGTGGACCATGTCCGGAACGCAATACTTAAAGGCATTCTGCATCAATGCTCCGACATAATCCTGCCAGAACACAATCATCTCCAGGACAAAATCAGGATCATCATAGAACATCATGCTTAACTGCTCAAAGCCCAGCCATTCTCGCAATTGCCAGTAAGGCCCGGAGAAGTGAAATACCACGGGATGTTCACGTTCAGCCAGCAGCGCGCCCTGCCCTGCCGGGTCAGCCGGCAGACGGGCGGGGTCGGCGGGATTGTAACGTTTTTTCATATCCGCCCAGTCGGCGCGGTTCTCCACCGGGCATTTGATCCAGCGGCGTGTGACAAAGTCAATTGCATGGCTCAGGTATTCCGGCGTAAACTCCAGCCCGATTTCACAAATATTGCCTTTCCAGTCCTGAACAATCTGCGACTCAGGCAGTTTTTTGATGACTTTAACCTCGAATTGCGGTATCATGCGTTCGTTAACGCCAAATTCCGGTCCGCCAGACGGCCATTCCAGCTTGCCGCCTGCCTGACGGTACGCATATTCCGCAATATCTTTCTCTTCTGGCGGCAGCCCTTCGCGAAACCATCTTTCCCTGGTTGATTTACGGCCATAGCCCGGGGTAAGCGGAATCCTGTCAACTGTGCCAAAGCGCAAAACTTCGAGAAATCTTTCGCTGTCGGTCATATTAAATCTCCTTATTAAGAAAATAAACTTTAAATTTGAATGTTCGTATATATATATTATAGTGTTATATTGAGCATAAAATAAGCGCCGAGATATTGAAAGAACAATCATATATATGGACTTTTCGACCAAAACAGCAATGCCGGTCATCCGCTCCGAACGCTTCAGGACGCCGCTGAACACGGAAAAGCGGATTGGACTGTGGGTTGACCGGATCGGCACAGGAGAGAATATTCCTGAGTCCGGCCGCCCGCTGCGCAAACTGGGGCTTTTCGGCATTGTTTCAGTCGAATCAGGAGAAGGTTTTTTCTACAGCCGCAGCAGCGGCGAAGTGAAGTTGTATCCGGGCGACGCCGTAATGCTTTTTCCGGATGAACCGCACCTTTACGACCCGTTCGTTAAATGGACAACCAAATGGATCGTATGGTCAGGCCCGGAAGCGGAGAAACTTGAAGATTTGGGCTTTGTCTCCAAAACTGACGCTTTCCTTGCCGACTCCGGCGGCATTGCCGGAATGGCTTACGACAAACTGCGGACGCTGATGAACAGCGAAGACATGGCTTCGATTTTGAAAAGAAAAAATATTATTCTGGAAATGATTCACGATCTTTATGTTGCGACAAAATCCAACGCCGCCGAAAGCAAAATGGAAGACCGCCTGAAACAAGTTCTGGAACGAATGCGCGATTGCATGAATACCGGCTCCGCAGTCTCGGATTTCGCTGCTTTTTGCGGCTTGAGCGAAACCCATTTCCGGAGAGTTTTCAAAAGCTATACCGGCAGAAGCCCGAAAGATTTCCTAGTATCGACCAGAATCTCCAGAGCCAAAACCCTGCTTGCCCAGGGACGCTCAATCAAAGAAACATCGATACAGCTTGGATACAATGATGTGTTTTACTTCATGCGCCAGTTCAAAGCAGTTACCGGACAGTCACCCGGCAAATTCTAGCATTTACAACTTTACCCGGCTCCAGCCGTGAGCCTGAATTTATCAGAATTTGGAGCCGTCAATAGACAGGTTTTCCGCCATGGATGAAACTGCCATAAAATCGGCGGGATTCTGACTGGCGAAGCTGAATTTATTGCCTGTAAAGGTCAGGTTTTTCACACTCCCGGTGCTGATCGCTTTGTTAAGTCCGGGGGAATCAAACACGTTGTTTTTCACCTCTACATTGGAGCAATTGCCAAAATGAACTGCGGCGCGGCGCTGGTTAATAAAACGATTGTCTTCAATTAAAATCCGGTTGACAGGCCGACTGAGCGCATCGCCTTTGAATAATGTATAATGCGTGGCAACTCCAACGGCAGAATCACTCACATTGTTTTTGCGAATCAGCACATTGTGCGGCGTTAATGGTTCGCCCCAGGCCATGATCGCGGAAACAGCAATCCCGACACCTTGAATATCGCTCAATTGATTATTTTCCACGATAGCATTAGTTCCTTGAATCTTTATCCCGGTACCGCGGTGCGAAGCAAATTTATTGTTTCTCACTACCGTTCCGGCATCAGAAAAATCGGTACATAAAATTAAATCAGGCTGTTTAGTGAACTGTTTTATACCGGTATAATAATCTATCATCTCTTTATGGGAAAGTTCGCGTCCCGCAAAATTCTCAATTGTGGTATCGATTTTTAATGGAGCATCGAAATAGAATTCAGTACCTGAGCTGCTCTTCCATCTAGCCGCAAGTTTCAACGAACTGCAGATGGCTTCAGCCTTGATCTGCCCGGTCAACGGATCCAGCACCGCGCCATTCAGACCTGGAGCGAATACAATATTGTTCGTCAATATTTTGCGCGGATCTGCTGAATCTACAGCGATGATTTTTGAGCTGCGGGTGGAGACCATTACCCCATCGTCGTGCATCCTGCTGAAATTACAGTTTGCGATGAACGGACCGATGATGCTGTTGACCGACTGAATCCCATCGCCATTAGTCGAAATCAGGCGGGTGGATTTTTCCGGTGTTGCAATTTTGCAGTTGGTTAATTTGATTGCATTGTTACGCCAGAGCATGAAGGCGATTCCGGGGGAACTGTTAATGGTAATGTCTTCCACATTGCAAAAACTGGAATTGTTCAGAGCAACTGCGCTGCCATATTGGTCATACCGTGCCGAAATAACAATCTTGCGTCCGGGAGTGAACTCTTCAAACTGGCGCGGCAGTGATGGCCGGTACGGTATTTCCAGCTCGAACAGATTATCATCACGTTTTTTTATTTTGCCGAAGAAAATATCTTCCGCTTTCCAGACAAAGTTGCCGCGATCTTTTTCGTGAAGCGTTCCAAGACGCTGCGGCGCATTGATAAAACGGGGTTGACTCGGGTCAGGATAGTTCCGGTCCAGTTTCCAAAGCACTTTACTGGCTTGCGGATCAGCAGCGACAATCTCTCCCTGGCAAAAGACCAGATTCGGGTAATCAATATTGATGTTTTTTATGGTAACATTTTGACAGCCGACTATTTTAATCGCAGTTTGAGTTGAATCCTGCGGCAGCAAATTGGTATTTTTTTCACCCTCAATAGTCACATTATCTAAATTCAAGAGTACAAGGTGTCCGCTTTGCCAGTTGGGGTCGCCATTTTCAATAACAGGAGCATTGACTTGCAAGGTGTCGCGGACGTTGACTGCCGGGTTTATCCGGTTCAGACTCCCCAGCCGGTAGTTCCCTGACGGAATCAGTATCCTTGCCCCGCCTTCGATTTGAGCCGCCGCTTCAATCGCTTTACGGATGGCTGCCGCATCATCATTCTGTCCATCGCCTATGGCCCCGAAATCTTTCACGGAAATTGTTTTTACGGGAATGGCGGCCTGTGATTTTTCAAAAATTCTGGATTCCACATCGAAATAATCAATCAACTGCTTCAATTCCCGTGCGCCCTGGGCGGCAAACAGAATCGCTTCAGGAGAGTTGTTAACGGCCTGATGTTCTTTGATATATTCAACCAGCCTTTTGACAATCTCCAGCCGCGCTTCCAGCATGGAGCAGCGATTGTATCCAGCCGTTTTGGCGCATTCAACCCAGGCTGTTATTGACGGCAGCTTTCCGGCAGCCATGGTCAATGTCTGTCCGATGATTTGATCAAGAAGCTTGCGGTCAACCGCGACAATGTATGAATTTTTGTAATAACTTAGCTCTGTCTGATTTCCTGAGTCAGATTTTATCTCTGACGGCATCTCCTTCACCGGTTCCGCACCGTACAATTGAACTGCGCAAAGTACCGCAGACAACAAAAGAATTGTGCTTTTTTTCACTATATCTTTATCCCGTTCATATAAAACACATAAAATTTGTAATCTTTGACAGCAGTTCCGCGGTCAACGCTTTCCACATGTCCGTCACTCAGCAGGACATTGGCTTTATTGGAATGCAGCAGGTTCATCCCCGAGGAAAAGCCATCACGGTTCAGGACATAGTGTTGCCATCCTTGTTCTCCAACGGCTTCAGTGAGCAATCTGCTTTCGCCGATCAGCGGCAGTTTCATGGCCTGCCTACGTTCCAGCAAGCCTATTTTATCCATTTGCAGTGCCAGTCGCGAACCAGTCCCCCCCGTGCAGATTCCGGCAAAGTCATTATAGTAAGTGTTGCTGCCGTAGGTTTTATAGCGCCGTACCAGATGGTTGCTGCGAGCAAGATCAGGTCCGGGATTAGACGGGCAGACCACGGTTTTCCAATTATCAATGTAACGTCTGTTATCCGGACGCGTGGTGTTATAGGGATCCATCGGCGCAGTGACCAGAGATTCTGACCACAACATGGTA
Organism: Lentisphaerota bacterium; assembly: GCA_037144075.1. Taxonomy (GTDB): domain Bacteria; phylum Verrucomicrobiota; class Lentisphaeria; order Victivallales; family Victivallaceae; genus CAIPAT01. The sequence goes on from JBAWXM010000328.1 coordinate 4,467, forward strand.
GTTCCTGGAGCAAAGTTCCAGATTAAGCTGATCATTCCTTTGTTGTCGCCGGCATACATATTAAATGCCACCCCGATTTGTTTCTGATTGTTGATACAAGTTGTCGCCCGTGCCTTCTCGCGCGCCTTATTCAGCGCCGGCAGCAGCATGGAGGCTAAAATTGCAATAATCGAAATGACTACCAGGAGTTCTATGAGTGTAAAATTCAGTTGTCTTTTCATCTTGAAAATCTCCTTCATTATTTATTGGTTTGCGATTAATTTTATATGTACAAATGACTCGTCGTTGTTTTCTACATAACCCGGCAGCCGGTGAATGACTTGTTTCAACCGGGAATTTGGCGAAATGACTTTCCCTGCTATAACATCAGTCTCCTCAAATACGGCCATTAAAATTTCACCATCGGTTCGCACGTGGTCATAAATAACATAGATGCGCCCCTTTGAATCTTGAAAACCATCCGGATAACTGACGCCGTAGCGCTCGTCAAGCATCAAATTGCCATACCATGTTTTCCCGTCATCATCCGAGAGGTAAGCTGAAAGTTTTTCGCGTTTATACTCGGCATTTTGTTGACAGGCGGCGTGTTTAATCATCAATAATTTGCCAGATTTCAACCTGACTGTTGCGATTCTCGCCGGTGGATGCATCAATTTTGAACGTTCCGGCTCCGACCATGTACAGCCGCCGTCAACAGATACGCTTTCGGCGATTCCATACGAAGTTCTCAGATACATCAAAAGGGAACCATCCTGCCGCTCAACCAGATTCGGTTCATTGAAAGACCACTCTTCGACTTTAACGCCGCCGCGACGCGCCCATGTTTTTCCTTGATCACTTGAAGCTAAAATATGTGCCATTCGCAAATGATCCAGTTCGTGGCCGCAAATGCAGGGAAAATCAACTCCAATCATATCATCGGTCGGATAAAGCCAGAAGGAACATCCGATCAACCAGTCTCCATTGCGCAGGACTACCGGCTTATTGATTGCATGGCCGTACCAGATATATTCAGGGCATGACCACTCGGGCTCAAGACCATCCGGATTTTTGCAAACACTCGCCCAGATTCCATCCTGTCCATCAAAAACGCCAAGTCCGTTATCAAAAATCCACCATAAATCGCCATTCGGCGCTAGCCACAGGTTGGAGCAATCGCTATTGCGCGAAAGTCCGCCGGGCGTGGTTAATTCGTTGATCTCATATCTGGTACCTGTCCAGGTGATGCCGTCATCATCGCTCCAGCCGGCAACCGGATGGCTGAAACGACATTCACAGTTATCGATCCAGGTGGCCCATATGCGGCCGCCTGTAGTCCTGGCAATTCCGCCGGAAAGGATTCGCATCGGTTTCTGTTCAACTTTGCGCACTCTTGGCGTTGGAGCATGATCTGCTTCAGACTTATAGAATTTTATTTTCTCGACAATCTCTTCTGGTGAAAACATATATTATTCCTTTAAAAAAGACCTTA